>JBEWPY010000014.1:0-30011 GCA_047689495.1 Candidatus Sulfurovum profundilacunae
CACATGGGCATTCGCCATGTCTGATCTGTAGATTTTCAGGAACTCGACGCCGTCAACGACCGGCATCATGATATCAAGTAAAATAAGATTGATCGTTGTGTCCTGTTTCAGTTTATAGAGGGCATCTGAACCGTTTTCTGCCTCCAGTACCTCTGTCACCTTGTCATTCTTTTTTAAAAGTGTCTGCAATAGTTTTCTGTTAATAAAATCATCATCTACGATTAGTACTTTTAATCCCATCATGCATCACCCTGTTTTCTGTTTTCTTGAATCATATTTTCAATCTCTTCTTTTGATTTTTGCGTTGCAATTATAACGATATTCTGAGAAAGATTGTTTATCTCATCACTTATCATGCCTTCATCTGTAAAAACAATATCATATTTGTCTGTTGCCAGTTCATCGGAAAGCCGGCTGATGTCATCGAGCATTACATAGTCATAACCGAGGTTGTCCAATACTTTTGCGATGATTCTGCCCTCCAGCAGGAACTTTTTGGCAACCAAAATTCTTTTTTGAGGGAGATCTGCCGGCTCTTCTGTTTCCAAAGGCGGTTCGATCACACTTTTCTCTTCTTCGGCAGCAATGGTCTCTTCTCCGGGAAGCTCAAAAGCCGGTGCTTCTTCAAGCCTTTCCTCCTGTACTTCGGTCACTGTTTCAGAAGGTGTCTCCTGGGCTGCCGGTTCTGGACTGACTGCTTTGTGGCTTAAAAATTTGTTGAGAATATAAAGCAGCTCTGCATTTTCAATCGGTTTGCTAATATATTCATCCATCCCTTCGGCCAGGAAACGTTCCCTGTCTCCCTTCAGCGCATTGGCCGTCAACGCAATAATGGGAACGTGCGGGACCTCTTCGTCTTCTTTAAAATCCAGGATCTCGTGCGTTGCTTCAACCCCGTCCATGACAGGCATTTGTATATCCATAAAGATAAGGTCATACTCTCCCGATCTTCGTTTTTCGAACGATTCCAGGCCATTGTTTGCAACATCTACCGTAATCCCGTGCTCTTCAAGGATACGTCTGATCAGTTTCTGGTTAATGATATTATCTTCTGTAATCAGGATTTTCGCATCAAAACAGGATTCATGCGCTATTTCCATTTTTTCACTGATTTGGGGAGCAATCTCTTCATTTGCTGTCAGTACATTTTTTAATTTAGTAAATGTCACAGGTTTATAAATCACTTGATCCTGGTTTAAGCCGAGCGCTTCAACTTTATGACGGCTTGTAATGTTTGCGATAATGACAAGCTTGGATTTTTCAATATGATGCAAAGCATCCTGGATATTCTGTCTTGCTTTGTCGAGATCGATCCAGAAACTTTTACACTCCCCGCTTTCGCTGAGTTCTTTGAAATCGCCTACTGATTCAAAATGTTTGACATTCGCACCGAAGTAGTTGAAGTATTTCTCCATATAGGTATCAAGCCTGGTGGGAATATCCTGTTCATATTTTCCAAAGGTCATATCGTGATACAGGTTGGCAAACGTCGGTTCCGTAGTCGATACTTCTTCAAGCGGGAGGGTAAAGCTGAACGTTGTTCCGTGGTCTTTTGCACTTTCAAGTTGAAGCTCCCCGCCCTGTAATTCGACAAACTGGCTTGAGATAGTCAGGCCGAGGCCAGTACCGCCGTATTTTCTTGTAACCGATTCATCTGCCTGGGAAAAGGCGTCAAAGATACGCGACTGCTGCTCTTTCGTCATACCGATACCATTATCCTGTACACTGAACATGATGCTGGATTGATCGCTCCCGTTTTCAGTTTTTTTAATCTCAACATTGATTTCTCCGCCATAAGTGGTAAACTTAATCGCGTTACTGAGCAGGTTGATGATGATTTCTTTGAGTTTGGTGGGGTCACCTTTCAGTTTTGGTGAGATCTCAGGGTCCAGGTAGAAGTTCAGATCGATATTTTTATCTGCAGCATTGACCGCATAGGTCTCTACGGCATTCTCAAACTCTTCCCTGGCGTTAAAGACGATATTTTCGATCTCGATTTTGTTACTTTCGATTTTGGAAAGGTCAAGGATATTATTGATAATGTTAAGAAGGTTTTCCGAACTCTTGTCAATGATATTAAGGAACTCTTCCTGTTCCTGATTAAGGTCGGTACTTCTGAGAATTTCAGTAAACCCGACAATACCGTTGAGCGGCGTACGGATTTCATGAGACATATTTGCCAGGAAAAGAGATTTTGCTTCATTTGCCTGAAGCGCTGTCTGTTTATCCTCTTTTGCTTTATCAATCAATGCATTGAGGAAGTGATATGCTTCTTTTGTCCCTTCATGTGTATCAAGCTCAATATTTTCAATGGAGGTACTGTCCGAAGCAGAGAGAGTGTCATTGATAGTGATCTCCTCTACCGCTTTATTGAGTATCTCTTCCAGCTCTTCGATGTTTCTCGTGATATCCCTTGTCGTTGAATATCCAAGGTATGCCAGGATAAGAGAAAGAAGAAGGATCGCCGCTGCAATTGAAAGCAGCAGAAGCTGTTCTTGGAGGAAGAGATTGCTCTGTTTCCATAACGCATTGGAGATAAGGAGTTCGGCTTTTGACAGAAGTGTGATTTTTTGAGTTTGCAGGGCAAACCAGTCTATCGCCTCTTCGGTGTAGTCGCCGTTATCAACATCGGTCTGAATCGCCGAAGAGGTTTCTTCAAGTGCCGTCAACATCTCTTTGGCTTCTTTCCCGGTCAGAACTTTGTTCAACTGCTTCCGAAGCGTCTCGTCAGTGACCCGTTCTACATCAAAGAGGTTTGCTTTTGTTTTAAATTGATCCCATACGGCAATCTCGTCAAATCCCATAGAGAGTTTTCTCTCGACAAAGTACGAGACAAAACCTCTTTCCAGTCCGGCATTTTCTTTCGCAATATAGAGTTGTGAAAGAGAGGTGATCAGCGAAGTGATTTCCGTATCCAGGGTGAAGTTGTTTACTTGAAGCAGCGTATCGAGGATAGGTTTTGTATAGGTTGAAGTATAGGTGTCGAAATACACTTCTTTAAAATCAGGTTCAGGGGTATCCGCTTTTTCCCTTGCACGGGAAATGTTTTTGAGCTTTGTCAGCAGTGCTGTATAGTTCATGCGGTCTGAAGAGGGGGTTTCTCTGACAAGTTTCATGATAAAAGGAAGGTAGACATTGTCATCACTGATCAGTTTAAGATCTGTATGGGAAAGGATATCATCCGTTTTGGCTCTTTGTTTATCCAGAACCTCTTTGAATTTTTTTTGTTCACTACCCAGAAAGAGGGAAGTCAAACCACGCTCTTTTCCGAATTGCAAAAGCAGTTTGTCAAGTTTGGCATTGTTGCTCAAGGTAAGTTTCAATGCATTTGCCTGCTCAAACTTTGCATAGGAAGTTACAAAGAAATAGGCTGACAATAGAAAGAGAAGAGTAATCGGTACGATACCAACCAGTTTGAGTTTATTACGTATAGTCATATTGCTTCCTTTGTCTTTAGTTCGAACTCAATTTTATTCGTGTTTCAAATGAGATAAAATGTGCCCAGTAATTTTTGATGAGGCTTTCCAGCTGACTGCTGTCTTCACAAAACTGTATTTCGAAAAGCGTATCGGCCAACGGATTGATGCGCAAGTTGCTTGATGCCCCCTTGAGCAGATGCCCAATCTTTTGAACGCGGTCCATGTCACCCTGCTGATAGGCATCGAGCATGTTCACCGTTTCGCTTCTGGCCTGCTCGATAAAGTCATTGACAAACTCTCTAATGAGATCGACCGGCAAATTAAGTTCATTGGCGGCATCTTCCATTCTGAAATCAAAATGGATCGGTTTTACTTCTTCAAGGTCGTTCATCGTTAACGAACCGAAACTTCCTTCCGGCAGTATTTTCTCTTCTTCGGGCGTTTCTCCGGCAGGAGATATTTCTGCTTCTGCTTCCGGTTCAATACCGATGAATGCCCAGGGCTCCGCCGATGCAGGTTCTTCTTGCTTTACACCGATATCTTCAGGCGCTTTCTCCGCACCAAAAGTCTGTATAGTCTGTTCCTGCGTGGTGAGTCGTGCCAGATGATTGTATAGGGTTTCTATCGCCTCTTCTTTCTCTTCGGGCGTACTCTCTTCTATCTCTCTGATGACTTGCAGGATTCTTGGCAGATGCAAGACTTCAGAGAGTCGTATGAGTGTCTCTATGGCATTTTTCTGTTCCTGAGGGTCGCTGCTTTTCAAATCTTTTTCCAAAGAGATGGCAGTATCAATGAATTCATTGAGAAAGGATGAATACTCTTTCTTCGTGATACCTATGGTCTGACTCACCTCATTGACGTTGATAAAGATAGGGCTTAAATCATTTGTTTCGTTACTTTCTGTTTTTGCTGTATCTGTTTCCTTCAGGGAGTTCTCTTCTCCGCCGCTCTCCGGGATACCCGATGGTTCCTCTTCCTTCTCTTCGGCTTCCAAAGGTTCGTTATTTTCAAGAAGGAGGATCGCTTCTTCTTCCTCTCTCTCATCGTCTGAACGTTCCTCTTCCCCGCCGCTCTCCGGGATACCCGATGGTTCCTCTTCTGTCTCTTCGGCTTCCAAAGGTACGTTATCTTCAAGCAGGAAGATCGCTTCTTCCTCTTCTTCTTTCAATGCTTCTTCCTGCGTATCATCGATAAGTGCAGGCTGATCGAACCCGCTCTCTGTTTCCCGGATATCAGAAGTTTGCAACAGGTTGAGTGTAAGGTCACCGAACATACTTGAGAGTCTGGAACCTTCGAAGCGATAGGTCTGCTGTTCCGTCTTTTGACGGAGAGTCATCTCTCCAGGGGCGACCGAAGTAAAAGAGAGTTCTTCAAGCGCAATTTTTTTATAGAGCTCTTCAATATCATTAAGGCCCAAGAGTTCAAGCAGCGCATGGTCGGCCGCGATGATTTGACCGTGTTGATTGGTGATATAATACATTAGTGAATAACTCCTTGCTTAATTGATTTTCTCTTTTTCCAGTAATTCTTTATAGACCGGAATCACCTCTTCTTTTTCCAGTTGGGATGCCGGCCTTCTTGCAGCTGTGTATCCTGTTATCTGACCCCCTGTTTCTATCGGTGTGATATGAGAATAAACCCAGTAGTATCTGCCGTCTTTACGTAAATTTTTTACAATGCCTGTCCACTCTTTGCCTGCTTTGATCGTGTCCCATAACTCTTTAAAAGCGGCTTTCGGCATATCAGGGTGCCTGATGATATTGTGATTCTTTCCGACAAGTTCGTCACGGGTGTAGTCGGCTATTTCACAGAATTTTCTGTTGGCATAGGTGATGATGCCTTTCAGGTCTGTTGAACTCACAATCAAGCCGTCTTTAAACTCGAACTCTTCATCGATAGGATCGGGTTTGCTCATCCTTCATCTTCCTCTTTTAGCTTTTAAAAATAATTTAAATTACCGTCTTTAAATAGTTGAATAAAGTAGCTGACTTGACCAATTATTTATACAAACTTTATAACAACTAAACTAAAAATGGAATGAAATGTCCTCTTTTTTAGTAAAAAATATCAATAAATTATTGATAGGGATCAACCATGAAAGTAACTTTCGCAGTATTTGTTTTATTTATCATGTTTCTTTAAGAATTTTTGCTGTCTTTTGATTGGTTGCCTGGCTCATCTCTTCAAAAGAGGCTTCTTCAATAGCTTGAAATGTTCCAAAATAATCAATCAGTTTTTTGATCGTTGCCTTGCCTATTCCTTTTTTATTGAGCAGAGAAATCCGGGTATCCTCTTTGCGTTTTTTGTTCCGGTGATAGCTGACAGCGTAACGATGGGCTTCATCCCTTTGTCGCTGTATCCAGTGCAGACGCTCATCGCCTGGTTTGAGTTCGATCATGCCGTCATCGGTATAAAGAAGATCCTTGGATGCCCCTTTTGCACGATGTGCCTTTGCATCGAGCTTCTCTTTGGCGATAGCGATGACGTCGAGATTGACACCGGCTTCGGCCAAAAGTTTTTTGGCAAGATTCAGATTGGCCTGTCCGCCGTCAAGGATCCACAGATCAGGAGCAGGTTCATCGGCAAATTTTTCGATCCTTCGGCTTAAAAGTTCCCTCATCTGTCCATATTCGTCCCTGGCATGAAGTTCATAGCGTCTATATCTGTTTCTGTCCCATGCATCTTCATTCCAGACCACCATGCCGCCGACGGTTGCTGCCCCCATCATATGGGAGTTGTCAAAGGTTTCGATACGGTAGGGGATTACTGAGAGGTTCAGCAGGTCGGCTACTTTCTGTTCTGTAATGTTTTTCTCTTTCGGTTTTTTAAGCAGCTCCTCGCAGTTTTGAAGGGCGAGCCCTATGAGCTTTTTCTTTGGCCCTCTCTGCGGTGTGACGAGCTCTATCTTTTTGCCTAAGCGTTTGGAAAGGGTATGGGCGACCTGCTCCGCATCTTCAAAGGTATGTGCCGTAAGTATCTGCCTGCTGACATGGGGAACATCAATCGTGTAGAACTCCAGAAGGGCCTGTTTATACGCTTCGTCCTGATCGTAGATATGGGTGTGCCTGAAGTAGCTGTGCGAGGAGGAGATCACTTTCCCCTCACGCATAAAGAGTTTGACGATCACGCCTCTCTCATCACCGTTTTTGATCGCGAAAACATCCAGGTCAAGACGGTTTGCCATATCGATATTTGAGGAAAGTGTCAGTGCAGAGATGGACTGGATCATATCCCTCATTTTAGCTGCCTCCTCAAAGCGCTCATGGCATGCCAGATCGGTCATTCTGGAAGTCAGGGTATCGAGCAGCGTTTTGCGCCTGCTGATCGCCTTCTTCACTTCAGTGATGATCCTGCCGTACTCGCCGGGAGTGACCTTGCCTTCACAGGGGGCAAGACATTTTTTGATCTGGTAGAAGAGACAGGCTTTTCCTTCTCTTAGGCAGTTTTTTTTCTGTACAAGCGGATAGACCTCATAGATCGCATCCAGCAGTGCCCTTCCTCCTGTGGGGAAGGGGCCGTAGTAGGTGATATGCTTGCCTTTCACCACTTTTCTGGTGAGTTCAAAACGGGGATAGTCCGCCGACTCGTCGATATAGATATAGGGGTAGGTCTTGTCATCGCGAAGCAGGATATTGAACTTCGGTTTGAGCTGTTTGATCAGGGAATTCTCCAGGATCAGGGCATCATCTTCGCTCTCGACAACAATATAGTCAAGCCTTGCGGCTTCTTTCAGCATCATGACAATACGCATGGACTGGCCGGGAGCCGCTCTGAAGTCAGGGGTAAACCTCCAGTAGCTTTTGACACGGTTTTTAAGGCTTTTGGCTTTACCAATGTACAGCAGTTTCCCCGCTTTGTCAAAATACTGGTAGACTCCCGGAGCGTCGGGAAGGTTTTGTATCGTCTCTTTCACCTGTTTTTCTCTATACTGGTCTTGATGTTCCGGAATTTCTCCTGAAGTTTCTGGTCGGAAGTATGTATCTCAAACTCACCGCTTGCTGTTTCAAAATAATGCGGAACTGTAGATGACCGGTCGGTCCTGTCAGGCAGCTTATGGTACTTTGAGTGGAAGATCGCTACCTTGTCAGCCTGTAACAGGCTACAATTTTTCTCAATCGCAATAAACTGGGATAAAATATCTTTCAACACTTCTTTATTATAATTGAGTTCCATTTTAAAGCCCGGGTGGGTGACTGCTATGTAGAGCGTTCTGTTTTTTATATAGACAAAAGCGATTGCCTTTTGGTATTTTTCACTCAAAAGTCTGATATACTTTTGGTAGCACTCCTGTCGCTTTAAATATCTAAACTGAGGTTGGTGACTAATATGAGACAAAATCGTATGCACACTTTTCATAAGGTAATTATAGCATCTCTTTGCTGTATGGTGTTGGCCGGATGCGGCTACAAGACAGATCCTGTATATGTACCGGATAATGAAAAATTAAAAATGAAAAATTAAAAATTATTGTTAATTTTTAATTTCAAAAAAAGGATTTTTTTGCAAAAGTATGATGTATTGATCATCGGGGCAGGTATCGCAGGGCTTTACGCAGCGATGAATATTCCTGTATCCAAAAAGGTGCTGGTGGTATGCAAAGATGTGCCCTGGGAGTGTAATACCTTCTATGCGCAGGGGGGAATGACCACGGTACTGAATGAAGAGGATATCCCATTGCATGTCAAGGACACCATGGCCGCAGGGGCTTACCACAATGACAGGGCAGCCGTGGAGATACTGTCGCGTACATCGCTTGAGACAACGCCGGATATCATTGCAAGGGGAATGGAGTTTGATACAGACGGGCAGGGAAAACTGCTCTATACCAGGGAAGCAGCACATTCAACGGAACGTATTCTCCATGCCGGAGGAGATGCAACGGGGCGGTATATGCACTACTTTATGCTGGTGCAGAACAAACATATGCTTCAGAGAAATACCCTGGTGTATGATCTTCTGATCGAAAACGGCAGATGTTACGGTGTCAAAGCGACTGTAAACTATAAGCCGACCACGATTTATGCAGATGACGTGATCATCGCTTCGGGAGGAGTCGGTTCTCTTTATGCATACAATACCAATTCTCGTACGGTCAGTGCCGATATCCACGGTATTTGTGTAGAGAAGGGGATTGAACTTTCCGATATGGAGTTTATGCAGTTTCATCCGACAGTCTATGTCGAAACACCGTATGCCAGGAAACTTCTGCTTACCGAAGCACTCAGAGGCGAGGGTGCGTATGTCACAGGAGAAAAAGGCAACCGTTTCCTGTTTGACTATGATGAACGGGGGGAGCTGGCAAGCAGGGATATCGTAGCGCGCGGGATCTTTGACTATAAGCGCAGGACGGGAGAAAAAACCTATCTTGACTTTTCAATGTTCGAAGAGAAGGGGTTTGCCGAACGTTTCCCCAACATTACACAGACATTTGGAGCACTGGGATATACCTTTCCGAAAGACCGTATCTCTATCTCTCCGGCTTTTCACTACTCCAACGGGGGTATCAAAACAGATATAAACGGTACAATCGAAGGGATGGAAGGACTCTACGCGATCGGTGAAGCGGCACGTACAGGGGTACATGGTGCAAATCGTCTGGCTTCCAATTCACTGCTTGAAGGAGTTGTCTTTGCCAGGCGGGCAACAGAGCATCTATTAGGAAAAGAAAAGAAAAAGATAAGTACGCCGAAATTTGATAAAGATTACGGTAATATTCTGCACAAAGATAATGACAAGGCCTACAAACATCAGCTTCGTAAAGTGATGTGGGAGGATATCGGCATTATCAGGACAAAAGAGGGCCTTCATGAAGCCAAGAACTTTATCTACGATATGAAGAATAAAGAGATAGGCAGATTACTGGAGCTCAGGCTCAATACCGCTTCAGCGGTCGTTGATGCGGCATTGAGCAGAAAAGAGTCACTTGGCTCACACTATATTGAAGCATAAAAGCGGAATGTATAGACACAATTTTATTAACGAAGTAGGAGTACAAATGCACGATTTACATTTGACCTGGAGTTGGGTGGGCATTGCATCATTGGCAATTTTTGTCATCGGTTATTATTTCATTGCGGCTGAAGAGAAGTATGAGATCAACAAGGCAAAACCGGCACTTTTCATCGGTACCTTTATGTTTACGCTGATCGGTATCTATTTTGCAGTGAATGGGCTGGACACACAGCATCTTCATGATGAGTTGAAAATACTGATCCTTGAGATCGCAGAGATCTTCTTTTTCCTCTTTGTTGCGATGACCTTTATCGAGACGATGATCGAAAGAAATGTTTTTGATGTACTCAAATATAAGCTGGTATCCAAAGGATATAGTTATAAACAACTTTTTTGGTATACGGGGTTTATCGCATTTTTCCTCTCTCCTGTGGCAGACAACCTGACTACGGCACTGATCCTCTCTACGGTACTCTTTACAATTGATAAGACGAACAAAGAGTTCCTTGTACCCGGTGCGATCAACATTGTTGTTGCAGCAAATGCCGGTGGTGCGTGGTCACCTTTCGGGGATATTACGACGCTTATGGCGTGGACTGCTGGAAAGGGTGCTTTTGTTGATTTTATGGCTCTATTTCCTGCTTCTGTTGTCGGTTGGGTGATCACTGGATGGCTGCTTGCTCGTGTGGTACCTGAAGGGAAGCCCCCCTTCTCTGAGCAGACAGATAAAATAGAACTGCTTAAGCCGGGAGCAAAAGTGGTCATCTGGCTAGGTGTTGCAACGATCGCTATGGCAGTACTCGGGCACCAGTTTTTCCACTTCCCGGCAATGTGGGGTATGATGACAGGACTTGCAGTACTCAAACTTTACTCTTATAGATTGAAACGCGTTGAGAATGAGCATTTTGATGTGTTTGTCAACATGAAACATGTGGAGAACGATACGCTTCTTTTCTTCTTCGGTATCCTTTCGGCAGTCGGCGCACTCCATTTCCTTGGGTTTCTTGAGTATGTGGTCAAGCTTTATGATGTGATCGGTGCAACGGCAGGGAACATCGGTGTCGGATTTATCTCGGCGATCGTGGATAATGTACCGGTGATGTCGGCAGTGCTTAAGGCAAACCCTGAGATGGGACTTGACCAGTGGCTGCTTGTTACTCTGACAGCGGGTATCGGCGGGTCGATGATCAGTTTCGGTTCTGCTGCTGGTGTCGGTGTCATGGGAAGACTGAGAGGTATCTATACGTTTGGTTCGCACATGAGACATGCCTGGACGATCGTTGTCGGGTATATTGTTTCTATGGTTGTATGGTATGTTCAGTTTGAGGTGCTTGGTTTGTATTAAGAAATTAAAAATCAATAATTGTTGTAGGCATTGCATGGCAATGCTTTTATTTGAAGTAGATGGCGGGGTGGCTCACCTCGTCCTGCATTTTTGACTTTCAGACTCTTCTATACCTTTTTTGTGTAAAATTCCACTATTATGTTTTAAGGATACATTAAATGAAAAAAGAAGTACCTATCGTTGTACTCGATTTTGGGTCGCAGTATACACAGCTTATCGCCAGAAAACTTAGAGAATCGGGGGTCTACACCGAGGTAGTACCTTTTCATGAAAATATCGAAGATATTAAAGCACGGAAACCACAGGGGATCATCCTCTCAGGCGGGCCGGCTTCAGTCTATGCTGAAGATGCTTACAAACCGGATAATGCGATCTGGGATTTAGAGCTTCCGATCCTTGGCATCTGTTATGGTATGCAGCTGATTACCCAGCATTTTGGAGGGGAAGTCGTACCGGCTGATCACCATGAGTATGGAAAAGCGAAGCTCAAAACAGAGGACACCTGTCCGATCTTCAACGATGTGAGTGACGATGAAGTGGTCTGGATGAGTCACGGTGACAAAGCCGAGCGTCTTCCGGCCGGCTTCAAGGTAATCGGTACGAGTGAGAACTCTCCTTATGCAGCGATCGCTGATGAGATGCGACAGATCTATGCCTTTCAATTCCATCCTGAAGTCCACAACACAGTTGAGGGGACACGGATGCTCAAAAACTTTGCGAAGTATATTTGTGGATGTGACAGCACCTGGAATATGGGGGCATTTGCCAAAGAGAAGATCGCTGATATCAGAGCACAGGTAGGTGACAGAAAAGTACTTTGCGGCGTAAGCGGCGGAGTAGACAGCTCTGTAGTGGCGGCACTCCTTCATGAAGCGCTTCCCAAGGAGCAGCTTGTCTGCGTCTTTGTCGACCAGGGACTTTTACGTAAAGATGAGGCTGAACAGGTACAAAATATGTTTAAGATGCTTGACATGGACCTGATCACTGTAGATGTGAAAGAAGAATTTATGGAGGCACTTGCAGGAGTGACTGACCCTGAGACGAAAAGAAAGAGGATCGGTGAGAAGTTCATCGAAGTATTTGATAAAGAGGCATCAAAACATACAGATGTAAGTTTCCTTGCACAGGGAACGCTCTATACAGATGTGATCGAGTCAGTCTCGGTCAAAGGTCCGTCAAAGACGATCAAGTCCCACCACAATGTCGGAGGGCTTCCTGACTGGATGACGTTTGAACTGGTTGAACCGCTAAGAGAGATCTTTAAAGATGAGGTAAGGAAGCTTGGATTGGAACTCGGCCTGCCAAAAGATATGATCGGGCGTCATCCGTTTCCCGGACCGGGCCTTGCGATCCGTGTAATGGGAGAGGTGAACGAAGAGGCACTGAGACTGCTGAGAGAGTCAGATACGATCATGCAGGAGGAACTTAAGGCAAGTGGTTATTACGATAAGGTGTGGCAGGCATTTACCGTACTGCTTAACGTACAGTCAGTCGGTGTGATGGGTGACAACAGAACTTATGACAACACGGTATGTGTACGTATGGTAGAGTCGGTAGACGGTATGACAGCGACATTTGCGTATATCCCGCATGATGTGCTGGAGAATATGAGCAGGCGTATCATCAATGAGATCGACGGGATCAACCGTGTGGTGTATGATATCTCATCCAAGCCGCCGGCAACCATCGAGTGGGAATAGTCTTCTCTCTTATTTTACTTCATCTTTGGATGAGTGGGTTCGGTCACTTACATTTTGTAAGCCCCCTCTCCACAACATCCAAATCTAAAGCAAACTAAGAGGAAGCTTCCTTTTTTGTACTTAGGGTTTAGCTCTATACCGACCTACAATATCTATATCATAGATCGCACTTTCTAGGTATACATCTTCGGATAGATAAAAAACTGCATTTTTGTCGTTTGGCGTTCAAACTTTTTCCACTTTTTGGCTGCTACATCAAAAGCTACGATCCCGAGTGTCGGAATATTATCGATATAGTCATCTATCAGCATATTGGTTACTTCGGTGATCTCGGGATTGTGGCCGATGATGAAGACACTTTCATACGTATTGTCAATGCGTTGAATCGTATCAAACCATCCATCCTGCTCACACATATAGAGCGTATCAAGAAAGAGAAACTCCCCCTTGTATCCAAGCTCCTCAGCTAATCCTTTGGCTGTTTTCGTTGCACGTTTGGCACTGCTTGAGATGATCAGGTCAGGTTTGATCTTCATCTCTTTCAAAACATTCCCCATTCTGATGATATTTCTTTTACCTCGTTTATTGAGTCCCCTCTCAACATCTTTTTTGGAGAGATCACTCCAGTCTGATTTGGCATGCCGTATTAAATATAGTGTTTTCATTCCTCTATTATAACAAAATTGAAAACAGTTATACTTTAGTCATAATGACTAAAGTTTCTTTCTGAAAAACTTGAAATTTTTGAGAAAATATACTATAATCCGCGAAAATATCAAATGACTTAGGAGAAATTGAGATGGCAAAAGTAGCAAATAGCGATTCCGAAGGAAACTTTCCTCGAAAACATCAGTTTCAAACAGAAATAGGTCAGCTGCTTCAGCTGATGACACACTCTTTGTACTCAAACAAGGAGATTTTCTTAAGAGAACTAATTTCAAATACCAGTGATGCGATCGATAAGTTCAATTACTTCAGGCTTACCGATGAGAAATTTAAGGAGAAGGAGTGGGCCGGCAAGATCTTTGTCAAGCTGGACAAAGAGGACAATTCCCTGACGATCGGGGATAACGGTATCGGTATGAACGAAGAGGACCTGATAAATCACCTTGGTACGATCGCAAAGTCGGGAACTAAGGCATTTATGGAGTCTCTGACAGGCGATGCAAAAAAAGACAGTAACCTGATCGGGCAGTTCGGGGTAGGGTTCTACTCAGTCTTTATGGTCGCCGAACATGTTGACGTAATCTCCAAAAAGGCCGGCGAAGAGCAGGCATACATGTTCTCAACCGATGGTACAGGCGAGTATGAGACAAAACCTGTAACCAAAGAGGAGCACGGTACGGTCATCTATCTTAAACTCAAGCCTGAGGAGCAGGAGTTCCTGGACAAGTGGAGAGTCGAAGAGGTGATCAAAAAGTATTCCAACCACATTGCTTACCCGATTATGCTTAACTATACTGAAGAGGAGAGTGAGGGTGAAGGTGAGGAGAAGACCACAAAAACGGTACAGAAATCCGAACAGGCAAATGCTGCAACGGCGCTGTGGACACTGTCGAAATCCGAACTGAAAGAAAAGGACTATATCGAATTCTATAAGACCCTCAACCATGGTGATGATGAGCCGCTCAAGTACCTGCATAACAGAGTAGAGGGTGCCAACGAATTTACCACACTTTTCTATATCCCGAAAAAAGCACCGATGGATATGTATAGAGCTGACTATCAGCCGGGAGTAAAACTCTATGTCAAGCGTGTCTTTATTACAGATGAGGAGAAAGAACTGCTTCCTCCGTACCTGAGATTTGTGAGAGGGATTATCGACTCTGAGGACCTTCCGCTGAATGTTTCGCGTGAGCTTCTTCAGGAGAACCGTGTGATGGCGAATATCAAGCAAAATTCAGTGAAAAAGATCCTGCAGGCGATCAAAAAGCTTGAGGGAGAGGACGCCGAAACATTCGCTGCTGAGTATAACCGTGTGATCAAAGAGGGTATCTTCACAGACCATACCAACAAAGAGCTGCTGCTTGAGATCGTACGATATAAGAGTTCCACGGAAGAGAGGCTTATAAGTCTTGAAGAGTATATCAGCCGCGGAGACAGCGAGAAGAGAGAGATCTATTATATTGTAGGCGAGAGTGAGCAGGTACTCAGAAACTCACCGCTGCTTGAAGCATACAACAAAGCCGGTATCGAAGTACTGATCCTTGATGACAAAGAGGTAGATGAGATCGTGACACCGATGATCGGACAGTATAAAGAGTGGACCCTCAAAGATATTACGACGATCGAAGCACCTGACTCCAGGACAGAGGAAGAGAAAAAGGAGATCAGTAAGGAGTTCAAAGAGCTTACGGACAAGATCAAGGAAGTACTCGGTGATGCAGTCAAAGAGGTAAAGACTTCGACACGGCTGACTTCAAGCCCGTCATGTGTACTCAAAGACAGCTCTGACCCGATGGCAGGCATGGCGCATATGTTTGCCCAGATGGGTCAGGAGATGCCTGAGATCCCGCTCATCCTTGAGATTAACCCTGATCATGAGATGATCAAAAAGCTTGACAGCCTCAGCGATGAATCGCTGTTTGCCGATATGGCATGGGTTTTGCTGGACAGTGCGAAACTGGCAGAAGGGCTTGAACCAAAAGACAAAGGGGCCTTTGCGTCTCGTATCTCTGCTTTGGCAACCAAAGCACTTTAACTGACCCAACCTCCTGCTTTTATGGCGGGAGGTATCCATTCGCTTTCACTCTGCCTCTTTATATCCACTTTATGATAGAATAAATGCAAATGATTGAAACGTCTTAATACGCAATACTTAATTCGAGGAATACTGAAAGATGATGTCTTCACAAAAAAAGGCAACGGTTGTTTCTACAAGCGTTGCAACACTGTTACTGGCGATTAAACTTGTGATCGGTGTTGCAAGCGGTTCTGTTGCAGTGCTTGCCTCTGCCATTGATTCGATGCTGGATATGCTGGTTTCGGTCCTGAACTTTTTTGCAATCAAAAAATCCGAAGAGAACCCCGATGAAGAGTATCATTACGGTAAAGGTAAAGTACAGGCGATCGCAGCGGTGATCGAAGGTACGGTGATTACAGTCTCTGGGCTCTATATCATCTACGAAGCAATCAATAAACTCGTAGAGGGCGGGACGACGTCGCTGCTTGCCCCTTCGTTCATCGCAATGTTACTTTCAATCATCATTACCTATTTGCTTGTGAAGTACTTGTTGCGAATCGCAAAAGAGACAGACAGCCTGGTGATCAAAGCAGATGCTTTGCATTATCAGACAGACCTCTGGTCCAATGGTGCTGTACTTGTCGCCCTGGGGCTTGTCTGGGTAACAGAACTCAATGCCATTGATGCTGTCTTCGGTCTTGCAATCGGTATCTATATCATCTATTCAGCCTATGAGATCATTGTAGACGGGGTAGAGATACTGCTGGATAAAGCACTTGCCGGAGAGACCGTCGCTTCTATCGATGAAATCCTCTCCAAGCATCCGGAGATCACCAGTTATCACTGGCTGAGGACCAGAACTGACGGAGCAACAAATTTTGTAGAGTTTCATATCGTACTCCGTCCCAATATGCTGCTGCTTGAAGCACACAGGATCGCGGATGAAGTAGAAGATGCGATCATGCAGCTTGAACCGAAACGGAGATGGATCATCACGCCGTATTTTGATCCGTATGATGATGAAGATGTCAACACTGCAATGCTGAACGGTACCTCACTGATGGAAAATGCTGAAAAAGAAGGGAATACGTAATGCCAAAACGGAAAATCTATCTGCTCTCTCCTACGCCAAAAGAGGGAACCATCTCTTTGCCTATCATTACATTCAGCCTCTTGGCAGAGAAGATCGATTTTGCGGGATCTGACACCCTGATGTTTACTTCCAAACAGGCAGTCCTGAGTGCCGATGCGATCGATCCTGACTGGAAAAAATACCCTTGTATCGCAATAGGGCCGGCAACAAAAAAACAGATCGAAGCGTTGGGGGGGAAAGTAATCTATCGTCCCGAAACTTTTTACGGAAAGGAGCTCAGTAAGGATATCGCAGTACATTTCAAAGAGAGAAAACTGCTCTATCTGCGGCCGAGGGTTGTTTCGTTTGATTCGAAAAGCTATCTTCAAAAAGCCGGGATCGCACTGAACGAACAGGTGGTCTATGAAACTTCCTGTGTTGCTTACAGCAGAGAAGATACACCGCAGAAAGGGGCGGTCATTATTTTTACTTCTCCTTCCTCTATCTACTGTTTTTTAAAGAGTTTCGAGTGGGACGAGAGCTATACCGCAGTAGTCATCGGCGAAGCGACAAAAGAGCACCTGACTCCCCAAATGCAATATGTTATCGCGGATAAACCTATGATCGACAGCTGTATCGAAAAAGCAAAAAGTTTACCTGCATAGAAAATAAAATCTTTTTTTTACACCAAACTTGTTATAATCTAATTAACCTAGATGGTTCGACCACTGTATATGGGGTCCAACATTAAATCTTAGTGGGACACGTAGCAGATCGGTGTGCAGGTATTTTCATTTGAGCACGGTTTCGCCCTGCGAGAAATTGCCTCCTAAAGAGCTGCTCTCTCCTACACCGTTGGCTTATTAGGGCCGACTTTCACAGAACGGCCATCCGGGTCCTCATTAGCGGTGATCCTTGCACGCATAAGGCTTTCTAAAATGCCATCGACGAACGGGGAGTTCGCCTTCAAGCATTTTATAAAACCTTCTACGCACAATTATCACCACTACTGAGAAAATCTAAAAATAATTTTATTTTTTCGGAGAAAACATGGATGTATTGGTCATAGGCAGCGGCGGACGCGAGTACTCTATCGGTCTGGCACTGAGCAGAGATGAGCATGTAGGGGAGATCTACTTCGCACCGGGTAACGGTGCGACAGATGAACTGGGTGAAAACCTTGCGATCAGCGACTTCAGCGACTTGGCCGATTTTGTTGAAACAAACGGTATTGACCTGACGATCGTGGGTCCGGAAGCACCGCTTGTTGACGGTATTGTAGATAGGTTTCAGGAGCGGGGCCTGACGATTTTCGGACCGACAGCCAAAGCGGCACAGCTGGAAGGTTCAAAAATATTTATGAAGAACTTTCTGGCGCGTCACGGTGTGCCGACGGCGAAATATATCGAGACAGATTCGCTTCAGGAGGCCTACGATTTTATCAATACGATGAAGGCGCCGATCGTTGTCAAGGCTGACGGGCTTTGCGGGGGAAAAGGGGTGATCATCGCTCCGAGCCGGGATGAAGCAAAGAAGGCTGCAGGCGAGATGCTCAGCGGCAATTCGTTCGGTGATGCGGGAACTTCCATCGTGGTTGAAGAGTTCCTTGACGGTTACGAGCTTTCGGTCTTTGCCGTGTGTGACGGAAAGGATTATGTGGTACTGCCTGCGGCACAGGATCATAAAAGGCTGCTTAACAATGATGAAGGACCGAACACGGGCGGTATGGGGGCCTATGCACCGACACCGCTTGTGAATGATGAGATCTATGCGAAGCTGGATGAGAGAGTGATCAAACCGACACTGAAAGGGATGCAGGAAGAGGGTATGCCGTTTGCCGGTGTGCTCTTCATCGGTGTGATGGTCGTTAACGGCGACCCCATCATCCTTGAGTACAATGTACGTTTCGGTGATCCCGAGTGTGAGGAGTTGATGCCGCTTCTTAAGTCACCGGCAAGCGAACTTTTCTATAAAGCTGCTACAGGAGACCTTGCAAATGCGAAGATCGAGTTCCATGACAAATATGCCGTAGGTGTAGTCATGGCAAGCAGGGACTATCCCTATAAAAGTTCAGAACCGGCAGAAATCATCATTGATGATATCTACCATGAAGAGCTTGATGATAATGCATATATCTCTTTTGCAGGCGTCAGTCGCGGCGAGGACGGCAAGCTCTATGCGACAGGAGGAAGAGTGCTTGTTTGTGTAGGGTTGGGCGATAGCATCAAAGAAGCACAGGAACGTGCATACATGCTTGTGGGACAAGTGCATTTTGCAGGGAAACAGTGCCGTACCGATATTGCCTATCAGGCTTTGTAGGCCTTGATGATGGAGCGTACCCCTTTCTCTATTGCAACCCTGCAAAAGCGTACGGTGGCATTTGTGATAGATGATATTGTAGTCTCTCTGTTCTTCCTGGCAATTTTTTATGATCAGATCACACTGTTTCTTGGGAGTATCCCCCTGGAGCAGCAATCAGATACACAGGCGATACTGGAACAGATGAATCAGTTTGTAGTAGCAAATATTCTGCCGCTTTTTACGTTGAAGGTGCTGTACCATACAATACTGGTTTGGCAAAACGGCATGACACTCGGCAAGTATCTTATGAAAATAAAAGTAGTAACACTCGACGGATACCATAACCTTTCCTTCCAGTCAGCTTTTTTCAGGGCATTGCTGCGGATACCAAGTGAAACTTTTTTCTATTTAGGTTTTATCTTAGCTTTTTTTTCGCCGTTACGCCAAACATTTCATGATAAGTTTTCAAACAGTGTGGTTGTCGATGCATAGAACCGTATCTGTATCGTTGATAGCCTTTTTTCTGTTCGTCCCGCTATTCGGTGCAGAAGACCCCGGTAAAAAGATAGAGATCGTTGCTCAGGAGCTTAAAAGTACGAAAGCAACCGTCAGTACCGATGATACCGTCCTGGTATATTATGACGATTCTGTGATTAAGGCCGATAGCGCCTCCTTCAACAGAGAGACGAACCTCTTGACCCTGGAGGGTGATATCGAAATGATAAGCAGCCAGGGCAGCAAGCATAAAAGCGAGTATATGCAGATCAATACAAAAAGTGACGGAATAGAGTTTCGAGAACTTTTTTTAATCAGCCCTAATGATATTTGGCTTCTCTCAAACAGTGCACAGAAGAAAGAAAAAACATATAGGTTGGGCGAGAGTATGTTTTCCAGTTGTGATATTGACGATCCCATATGGAAAATCCAATTCGACCGTTCAGAGTATGACAGTGAAGAGAAGTATATAGAAATGTACGGGGTAAAAGCCTATTTTTTGGACACTCCTATATTATATACCCCTTATCTGGCTTTCAGTACAGACGAACAGAGAAGTTCCGGTTTGCTTTTTCCGCTTTTTGGGTATAGCGAAAATGAAGGATTTATCTACGAACAACCGATCTTTTGGAATATCGCCCCGAATATGGATATGGAGTTTAACCCCCAGATACGTACCGATAGAAGCGTTGGGATCTATACAACGTTTCGTTTTGCAGACTCTCCAAACTCTTCAGGCATACTCAGGGCAGGGTACTTTAAGGACAAAAAAACATATCAGTTGGAAGAGGGTAACGAAAACCAGAGTCATTATGGCTTAGAGTTTAATTATGATACATCAGAATTTTTTTCCGGCCGTTTTTCGGATGAAGTAAAAGACGGACTGTATATTAACAGTACTTTTTTGAATGACATAGATTATATTAACCTGCAAAAGACAGAGCGCCTTCAAAAAGCACAGCTTTCAGAATTCGGGTTGACACCGCTTCATGAGTCCCAGTTTAACTATTTTATGCATAATGATACATATTATGGCGGAATGAATGCCAGGTATTTTATCGATACGAGAGAAGGGGTAGACGATGAAGAAACACTTCAAATACTCCCGTCGATCCAATTACACAAGTTTTTGAATCACATATTCTTGGATAATCTTACCTATAGTATCGATTTTCATTTCAATAACTATGATCGTCAAAAAGGTGCAACATTGAAGCAGGCAGAAGTAAAAGTCCCATTGGAATTTACAGCTGCTTTGTTTGATGATTATCTAAACTTTTCTTTGGGAGAAGAGTTCTATTTCAGTAAATTATTCTTTGATAACGGTACCTATTCTCACGATACCTTTGAGTATTACAGTAATATCCATCAAGCGAAACTCTTCAGTGATTTGACAAAGAGATATGATCACTTCATCCATGTGATGCAGCCCTATGTGAAATATGTGCTTCCGGGTAATGAGATTCAAAATCCTGTTGATTTTGAAGCATTGACAGCAGAGCAACAGAGTCTTTTTACGGTTGGATTGCCTGAAGAGCATTACAGTGTCGGGTTGGGGCACTATTTTTACAATGAAAATATGAAATTAATATTTTTCCAGCGTTTGTCAAAAAGGTGCTATAAAAGAAAAGGTAACACGCTATATGAAGATTTGAATAATGAAATGCAATATCATTGGAAAAATTGGAAATTTTATACTGATCTGCGCTACTCTTATGAATTTAAAGAGATACGTGAATCATCAAGCAGGATATCCTTTAATGAAAAAGAGTATGATCTGTCACTGGGACATACCTATAAGAAACAATTGCCTGATGAGGATATAGATTTTATACCGGCAAATGATATCAGGTTTACATTCAATTACAGACTGAATGCAGAAATTGCTTTTAATGGAGGGCTTGCCTATAATATTGATGATGAATCAACGAATCAATGGAGAGTTGGCGGAAGTTATACGCAGGAGTGCTGGTCTGTAGATTTCTTCTTAAGAAAAGATATTATACCGCAGCCTTCAGGCTCCGATGAGGAGACAGGATTTTATGTACAGATCGACTTGACTCCTTTCGGCGGAAAGCGAAGAGGAAACTAATTGTCATGATAAGTCCGGTTGATGAGATAGAAAATGCTTTGGAGGTTTTGAATTTGCCAAAACTGATTACAAAAGCGGATATAAAAAAACAATATCGTTTTTTAGCACAAAAACATCATCCTGACAAGGGGGGAGATCCCTTCCAAATGGAGCAGATCAATCACGCTTACAAGTTATTGATAAAGTATATAGACGGGTTTCGCTATACTTTTGATGAAGATGAGATCAATAAACAGTTTCCAGGAGTAGACTATGTCCAACGATTTAAACCTTGATTGTTTCTATTTCTCCGATCGTGAAAGTGCCGCAAAAATGCTTATCGATACGCTGCCTGCCGAGCTTCTTAGCGAGAATGAAACCGTAGTGATCGGGGTCAGTGAAGGGGGTGTCTATCTGGCGGATAAAGTGGCTGATGCCCTGAACGCACAGATGGATATACTGTTGACGGAACCTATCCTGGCGCCTAATAATCCGGAACTTGCCATCGCAATGATTTCTGAAACAGAAGAAGTAGTCATGCATAAGGCACTTATCGATTCTTTTGATATTGCAGAAGATTATATCTATGCAGAAGCGAATCGAAAATACGAAGAAGAGGTTCTCTCCTATATCTATAAGTACCGTAAAGGAAAAGATCTTGTTTCCCTGAAAGGAAAATATGTGGTTTTGGTCGATGAATGTATTGAGTCGGGCCTTACAATGATGGTAGCATTAAAGTCAGTGATCGCAAGAGAAGCGAAAAATATCTATATTGCTACACCGATTTTAGATAGTTCGGTCTATGAAAACCTTATTGCTGTATCTGATGGAGTTTATTGTCCTTATAAGATACAGGATTATATTTCGATAGAATACTATTATAAAAACTTTGAGAAACCCAGTTTTAGTGCCATCTCTGAGATTATACAGCGTCAAGAGAAAAAGAGATCGGACAGATCAACAACAACCTAAAAGGATAACCATAAATGAGGGCAACAGTGTTAGAGCTAAACAGTAATAATTTGAAAGAGAGATATGAATTTGACAAAGTGGCGAAGCAGGCATCAGGAGCAGTCCTTTACAGACAGGGAAAAGCGGTGCTTCTGGCTACAATTGCTATAGATGAGACTCCGGTAGAAGAGGCGTTTCTTCCCATGACCGTGCAGTACATAGAGAAGTCTTATGCTGCCGCAAAAATACCTGGCGGTTTTATAAAAAGGGAAACCAAGCCAGGCGACTTTGAAACACTTACTTCGCGGATTATAGACAGGTCATTGCGTCCTCTTTTTCCTCAAGGGTTCCGTTATCCTGTTGTGATTACTGTCACGGTATTGAGCAGTGACAGTGAAGTCGATATGCAGGTCGCGGCGCTTCATGCGGCTTCAGCCGCACTCTTTGTCTCTGATACCCCGGTCTCGCAAGCTGTAGCAGCTGTACGTCTTGGAAAAATCGATGGCCAGATAGTGGTAAACCCGACACTTTCACAGCAGGCAGAGAGTGTACTGGATCTGTTTGTGGCAGGTTCGGGAGATGATATACTTATGATCGAGATGCGTACATTGGCGCAGGAGGTTATTGATGATGTCGTGGCACCTACGATGGCAGAAGTGCCTTTGATCTTAGAACACCATGAGTGTAATGAACTGGATGAAGAAACCCTTCTGGAAGCTATCGATACGGCTCAAGAAGCGATTTCTGATGCGACAGAAAACTATCACAAGGCTTTTATGCCGGTATGCAGAGAACCGTTAGAGCTGGAGCTTTTTGATGAAAAGGGGGATCAAGAACTTTATGCCTATATTGAAAAAAACTATCACGCAGCCGTTGAAAAAGCGGTACAGTCCATGGCAAAAAGCGAAAGAAGCACAGCGCTCAAGAAAATACGTTCCGAGATTCTGAAAGCAAAGGCAGCCGAGGGGGAAGAACTTGAAAAAGAGCTGGTCGGCAGCGTGTTGGAGTCTTACAAGCGATCAGTGGTCAGAGCATTGATTCTTGATCACTCTGTCAGAGCTGATGGCAGAGCACTCGATGAAGTACGTCCGATTGAGATAGAGACCAATATTTTGCCTTCCGTGCACGGCTCCTGTCTCTTTACCAGAGGGCAGACACAAGCACTTGTCACCGCAACATTGGGTACGGATAAAGATGCACAAATGTATGAAATGATCACCGAGAAAGCGTCTCTTTCTGAATCATTCATGGTACATTATAACTTTCCCGGATTTTCGGTAGGAGAAGCAAAGCCGATCTTTGCTCCGGGACGCAGGGAGCTTGGGCACGGCACTCTGGCAAAGCGTGCACTGGAGCCTACGATCGATATACGCAGAGATGGTACGGTAAGGCTTGTTTCAGAAATTCTGGAGAGCAACGGTTCCTCTTCTATGGCTACGGTGTGCGGCGGTTCTTTGGCACTCAGGGCCGCAGGGGTAGAGACACAGAAGCTTGTTGCGGGTGTAGCTATGGGGCTTGTAACGGAAGCGGATAAGTATGCAGTGCTTACAGATATTATGGGGCTTGAAGACCATGACGGCGATATGGACTTCAAGATCACAGGTACACGCGACGGTATCACTGCAATGCAGATGGATATCAAACTCGGAGGACTTGAACTTCCTATTCTTAAAGAAGCACTCGAACAGGCAAAAAAAGGCCGTTTGCATATTTTGGAGATTATGGAAAAAGCGGAAGAAGAGATGAGTCCAAGTCAGGCACTGCCGACGATAGAACACTTTACGATCGACCCGAGCCGTATCGTTGATATTATCGGTAAGGCAGGAGCAACGATACGTGAGATTATTGAGAAATTTGATGTAAGTATCGATCTTGACCGGGATGCAGGCGGTGTCAAGGTGACAGGTGAAGACGATACCAAAGTAGCAGCAGCCAAAGAGCATATTGAAGGTATCGCATCAAAACCGGCAAAAAAACAGATGCAGTATGAGATCAATAAACAGTATACAGGAAAAGTGAAAAAAATTGTAGACTTTGGAATGTTTGTTGAGATGCCTGACGGGTATGATGCTCTGTTGCATATTTCAAAGGTAGCCAAAGAGCGGGTTGATAACCTCAATGAACGATATAGTGAAGGTGATGAGATAGAGGTGGTAGTCCTTGAGCAGAAAGGCAAAAAAGTGGAGTTGGCTACACCGGAGTATTTGGCTTAAAAGCAAACTATAATCTCTTTTAGGGTAGAATTACGCCGTTATTACGAAGTGATAAGTAGGGAAACAGTTTGCATTTATGTGACTGTTGGCAGTAGGAATACTGTTTACGCAAGCCGAACGGACTTTGGAAGACAGTCGCAGAGACTTAAAATCAACCAAATTTTGAAGGAATACTCATGAAAAAGATTTTTGTACTTTTTATGGCTCTTGGAGCAGCTGCATTTGCAGGTGAAGGTGAATCAATGATCCAGGCATACTCAGTAATCGCTGCCGGTGTCGGTCTTGGTATCGCTGCAATGGGTGGTGCTATCGGTATGGGTCATACTGCTGCTGCTACAATCGCAGGTACAGCTAGAAACCCGGGTCTTGGCGGTAAGCTGATGACTACAATGTTCATTGCCCTTGCGATGATCGAAGCACAAGTTATCTATACGCTTGTTATTGCACTTATTGCTCTTTACGCTAACCCATTCCTCGGTTAATCATAAAGCCTTAAGTTACGGACGGGTATAATCCCGTCCACATAAAACAAATGCGGTCGTGGTGGAACGGTAGACACGCTATCTTGAGGGGGTAGTGCCTTCGTGGTGTGAGGGTTCAAATCCCTCCGACCGCACCATTTATACACCCCAAAACACGTTACTTTAACCTATCCGAATTTTAACTCTGCCAAAACTCTGCCAATTTTAGACAAATCAGGCTTTCATTTGCCCGTATAATATTCATGATTTACACCGTCTTCAAGTACTGATCAGACAATCCCTTCTATTGATACCGCTCAATTCTTTTTAACAAAAGTTCTTTTCCCAACATTAAATGATACAAAAAATGAAGCAAATCACGGAAATTAGGGCCTTTTTATCTATTTTTAAGAAAAATATGTGTTATAATGACCGCATCTTAAAAAAAGGAAGAAGAAATGACAAAAGCAGAATTTGTAGAATTGGTACAAAAGAACGGTGAGTTTGAAAGTAAAGCAGCAGCTGAAAGAGCAGTAAAGGCTTTCACTGAGTCAATCACTGAAGCACTGGTAAAGAAAGAGAGTGTATCACTTGTCGGTTTTGGTAATTTTTCTACAGTTGAGGTAGCAGAAAAGTCTGGTAAGGTTCCGGGAACAAATAAAACATATACCAAAGCAGCACATACTGCACCTAAATTTAAAATCGGTAAAACACTGAAAGACGCTGTCGCATCCGGTAAATAATAATCTTCTGGGTGATACCCTTCGCGGGGGTTAAGCCCATTTCTTCTTAGTATCATCTGTTCTCATATTGCTACTGCATCCTTCATTGCGCTTATTGCTCCCAGTATAAATTATTTCCATGTAATTCATGTGCATTTTGCCAAGTGACATCATGGTATAATGCTTTCAAAAAAGATAGTTTATGAATTTAAAAAATGTCATAGGTTTAGGGGTTGCCGGAAACTTCGCAGACCATTTGGAGCAGGCAGGAGAGCTTGAAGACTTTAAGGATGTCCGGACAGAAGCGCCGGAGGCCCCTAAAGGTATTTTCCCTTTTTATCTGCCTGGCAGTGAAGGGTTCCTGGGAGTCTACTCTATAGGAACCACTGAACTGAACCTTCCGGAATATGAAGCAAATGCGCAGGTAGAACCTGAGATCAGTGTCCTTTTTGAGATCGTATACGGTGACAGAGATGAAGTAGTCGATCTGATTGCCCAAAAGTTTACAACGTTTAATGACTGCACGATCCGTAAAGAGGGTGCAAAGAAAATATCAGAAAAGAAAAGCTGGGGAGCAGGCTCAAAAGGTATCGGAGACAAGTGGATCAAGATAGACAGATTCGAAGAGGGAGGAGTGATGGACCGCTATCACCTTTGTTCTTTCGTCAAACGTGACGGAGTATTGCATCCCTACGGTGTAGATGCCCCACTGCCCGGTTACAGCTATTTTTATACAAAGCTCAAAAACTGGTTGATTGACAAGATGAACAACCAGCAGGAGTTTGGGCCGCTTGAGGATATCTCCGTACACCTTAAAGCATGCGGTTATCCTTCAACCGCATTGATCTCCATCGGTGCGACAGCCTATGCAGCGTTTGGTGAGCATCACTATTTGAAGAGCGGCGATGAAGTGTATGTGATCGCCTATGACGCAACGGAAGATGATGCCGGGCTGAAGCCCTCAGAGACTAAAGTAATATTGCACCAGAAGGTTTTATAGTTTAAAAATCACCAGACTTGCCGCCATAACAAACATCCCCATGATCACTCCTCCAATGGCAGTATGGTCATTTCCGTAGCGTCTTGCAGCAGGCAGGAGTTCATCAAATGAGATATAGACCATGATTCCCGCCACGACACCAAAGGTAATTCCCAGTGTCAGGTCTCCCATCAGCGGCGCTAAAATCAGATAGCCGATAACCGCTCCGACCGGTTCGGTCAGTCCTGAAGCAGAAGCATAGAGAAATGCTCTTTTCCTGCTTTTTGTGGCATAGTAGATTGGTAGTGCAACGGCCAGCCCTTCGGGGATATTGTGGATCGCGATTGCAAAGGCTATGGCAAAACCTGTGTTCAAATCTTCCAGCGCCATGACAAACGTAGCAAAGCCTTCGGGAAAGTTATGGATCGCGATGGCAACGGCCGTAAAGAGTCCGACCCGGGAGAGAGCATCAAACTGTGCGTTGACTATAGAAGGATGTGTTTCACCGTACTCCAGTGCATGGTGCGGGTTGACTTTGTCAGGGATAAGCTGATCTATGACCAATGTAAGCCCTATCCCTGAAAAAAAAGCGATAAGACCAAAGATCTCTCCCGATAATGTACCGTACCGGCCGGCAAAAGAATCCTGGGATTTGGTGAGTATCTCTACAAAGGAGATATAGATCATCACCCCTGCCGAAAAGCCAAGGCCGATAGAGAGAAACTTTGTATTGTCTTCTTTGCTGACAAAGGTCAGGAGTGCCCCGAGTGCTGTCGCCAATCCTGCAAACAGGGTCAATGCAAAGGCAGGGAGCATAGAGTCTAGAGTAGCGGTCTCCATTGACTCTCCTTTTAGAGTTTGCCTTTTAAACTCTCTACAAATTCAGAAATGTCATCATGCAGGGACTGAAGATCTTCTTCATGTTCTACTTCATCAGCCAAGATCTCTGAGACGATATTGTAAGTAACGATATCTTTGTCTTTCGTTATTTCGGCAAGATCAGAATAGACTGAGATGGCACACTGTTCACCCCGGATGGAGTCTTCAAGAAGAGCAACCACATCAAAGGATGCCGGGGTCTCATAACCGCAGCTGCTGTGCGTAAACCAGTCCTGGGGAGTGAGCAGCGGCGTACCCCCAAGCTGCAAGATACGGTCAGCAACCATATTGGCATGACGAAGTTCGTCTGTTGCATGTTCTGTCAGTTCCGTGATCGCGGCATCTTTCATGATCCCCTTGACCACTTTTGACTGGGTAAAATATTGATAATAAGCCAGCCACTCATCTGCATAGGCTTTGTTGAGCAGCGTAATGATCTCACTGACCTCTATTCCTTTGATGATGGAATTACCTCTTTTTGCCATATTGAATCCTTTTACTTTTATTAAGGAAAAAAATTATCCTTTATTAATTGTAGCGCTAATAAACTTAAAGGCAAATAGTTCTTTTTTATGCGCTAACAAAAATTCTGCTAAAATAATAAAAATTGAATGAGGAACTGGATTTGAAAAAAGGGAATTATTTGCTTGTATTGGGCTTGATGGTATTCATCGGATGTGAACAGGGTAATGTCTCCAAGGCAAGGCTGATGGATGATACAGCCAAAAAAGATAAAACAGACATACTGGAACAAAAAAAGATAGAGAGGAATGAGACCCTGGAACTTCAAAAGGTGATAGGCGCCAACCAGGTCGCTTTGGCAAAAATTGAGGCGGATAAGCTACGAACACTTAAAACCATGGAGTTGGAGCAATCCAAGGTCAAAGCCCAGGAAACAGTGAAGCTTGAGGAGAAGAAAATAGCCTATGAAAAAGAGGCCCAGGCAATGAAGCTAGCACAGGAAAAAGAACTCGCTTTGGTGCAGGAGAAGCGGCTTTTGGCCAATCAGGACAATCAAAACAGTCTCTATAAAACCGTATTGGTTGTCAGTGCTCTGCTCGTATTGCTTATTCTGCTTCTTCTCTTATGGGTTCAGAGAAAAAACAGGGCCCAGAAAGCAAACATGCATGAAGAGACTTTAAGACATGAAGAATTCATGCAGGCGAGCCAGCAGCATCATGAAAAGATCACGAAGATGCTGGATATCGTAGTGGATGAAAAGACTGACAAAAATGTAAAAAAAGAGTTGGTGAAGCTGCTCAAAGAGCAGGGGGAAGGCCCTGCGCTTCTTCTGGAAGAGCAAAAAAAACAGGATTAGCTGCCAAAGCGGCTTTTTTCTCGCTCAAACCGTACAAACAGGAGGACTCTATAGAAAATGCCCCATCTGGTTTTTCTTTGTGTTTAAATACTCTGTATTGTGGCAGTTTACAGGTGTAATAGCAGGGATTCGCTCGATTATCTCCACACCGCTATGTTCTAAAAAATCTATTTTATGAGGATTGTTTGTGATGATTCTTGCTTTTTTTACATTTAAATCTTTCAGTATGGATTCAACTGCACTGTATTCTCTTTCATCTTCTTTGAATCCAAGCTCCAAATTTGCTTCTATGGTATCAAATCCCTTATCTTGAAGGCTATAGGCGTTTATTTTATTTAAAAGTCCGATATTTCTTCCTTCCTGTCTATGATATATTACAAGTCCGCCATGTTTGGCTATAAGTTCAAGGGATAAATGAAGCTGGTTGCTGCAGTCGCATTTCAAGCTGCCCAAGGTATCTCCGGTAAGACACTCGGAATGGATCCTGACAAGTGGAGATTCCAGCTCAAAAAAATCCAAACTCATAATCGCCAAATGTTCCTGACAGCCGTCTTTATAAGCTTTTATTTTAAATTTTCCATATTTTGTAGGGAGATTGGCTTCATTTGATATAGAAATTTCTTTATCTATTTTGTCATCATAAAAAAATGACCTGAAAAAACAGCTTTTGGCACCGGTATGACATGCAGTTTTCCCGATTTGCTCTACTACAATAAGCAAGGTATCCTGATCGCAGTCAAACCTTACATCCATCACTTTTTGTATATGCCCGCTCTCTTCCCCTTTTTTCCAAATTCTATTTCTGCTTCTTGAAAAGTAGTGAGCCATCTCTGTTTTCAGTGTCAAGGAAAGTGCTTCATGATTCATATACCCCAGCATCAAAACTTCATTTGTAAGATATTCCTGGACAATAGCCGGAACCAGTCCGCCTGATTTGTCAAAGTCAATATTTATATTCATATAAGGCCTCCTCGACCATACCGTATTTTTTAAGTATCAAGCAAGAGCAAACAGCATAAACAAAACGAGACAAAAGTCCTGCAATTTTGATGTATCGGTCTGGCTTGGATCAACTCTGTGAAATTCTACGTCAAAGGGGATAATCCTGTGTCATTTTACCTTCTCTTTATCAGCCTTTTTTACACAACATACTTCCCGGGACAATGTGCAACTGAGTCGCATTTGTGGAACTATAAAGTAAATAGACTTAATTGCGACTTAGTCGCATTTAGTCGCTCCGATGCTCCGAAGATGAAGTATCTCGTAAAGGTAAGTGATCAAAAGATATGAAATCCACCGATAGGCGGAAGTAACATTCTGGGCAGCATGGGTACAGTAACTGTATCCCCACCTGCGGAAAGGTAGGATGAAAAGAAATTATCCAAAAGAGTCAAATGCTGGTCGGTAAACCCACATGGTAACCACCCCTAATAAAAGTATCAAATTTTTC
>JBEWPY010000101.1:0-5734 GCA_047689495.1 Candidatus Sulfurovum profundilacunae
TTGAGTATCTTCTCATACTTTTGGTGGATACCATGTTGGTGGACTTTTCTAGATGATACTGTATCCTTTATTTTGAATTAAAGGGTTATTGAATATAATAAATGTATCTGCGGGCAGTAGAGAGAGCGGAGAGAGTTTTGTTTCTGAGAGAAGAAGGGTTTTTACAAAAAAAGGAGAAAAGATGAGAGTATTATCATTATTGGCACTTGCTGCGGCTTTGTTTGTTTCGTTAAATTTGACAGGCTGTGTACCGCCACCGACGGCGGCCCCACACCCGGGACCGCCGTCGGGTCCCAGTGTAAACTATTATCAAAAGGGTTACAATGACGGCTGCTGGACGAAAAGACATGCGGGAGCAAGAAAGAACAAGCATCTCTATAACAAGTTTTATAGTTACAGGAACGGTTGGCATAAAGGATACAATCAGTGCAAACCCGGACCGAAGCCCGGTATAAACTATTATCAAAAGGGTTACAATGACGGCTGCTGGACGAAAAGACATGCCGGAGTGAGAAAGAAGCAGCACCTCTATAACAAGTTTCAGAGTTATAGAAACGGTTGGCATAAAGGATACAACAAGTGCAAATCTTTAGTAAAACCGATGCCTATGCCGATACCAAAGCCTTAAAAGGCAAATGACGACGCACAGCCGGGGGATAGCCATCAAGCTTCCCCTTTCATAGATTCAAATCCCCGCGGGTTTCACCCCCCCCCTTATTCAACTATTTATGAGAAAGAGTCTGAGTATAAACTCTCTTGTACGTGAAGCAAATCCTAAGTTCTTCCAGAAAAGCGGTAAGCCGCCACACCAGATACCACCGTTTCAAACTATAGTATAATAAAGAAGAGAGAGGCGGTTATCAGTGCTTAAGTTCGAGTGATTAAAACATGCGGAGTGCCAATTGGAAAAATATTTTAAACCGGCAATATCCATTATTCTGTTATATGGTACTTTTTTGTATGCGGGCGCTATGGAGAGACAGTATGACATAGCACGCAAGGAGATGGTCGAGACGGTCAAAGAAGAGATAAGAGGGACAAGCGGATACCCGGGTATACGGAAGCTTGATCAAAAAGTGATCGATACGATGGCCGGGGTCAAAAGGCATCTATTTGTTCCTGCTGCCCATCGTTATCATGCTTACAGGAACAGACCGCTTCCTATAGGATACGGCCAGACTATTTCACAGCCCTATATGGTGGCGGTGATGACGGATCTTCTGAAGCTTAAGGATACGGATATCGTACTTGAAGTAGGCACAGGATCAGGTTATCAGGCCGCGGTACTTGCCCGGATCGTAAAAAAGGTCTATACTATGGAGATCATAGAGCCGTTGGGGCTTGAGGCAAAAGAGAGACTGGAAAAACTGGGTTATGACAATATAGAGGTGCTGATAGGTGACGGCTACTACGGCCTGGAAAGCAAAGCCCCCTTTGATGCGGTCATCGTGACTGCGGCGGCAGGACAGATTCCGCCGCCGCTTCTCAAGCAGTTGAAGCCCGAGGGCAGGATGGTGATCCCCGTCGGGAGCCACTTTTTTGTGCAGCATCTCGTCCTTGTCGCAAAGGATGAAAACGGAGAGATCTCGATAAGGCAGATCATGCCTGTGGCATTTGTCCCGCTTACCGGGGAGCATTGATGCAGAAAGCGGTTTCGAAACCTATCCCCCGCTACTCGATAGCGCTTGTCACTGCGGCTGCTTTGGCTTATGAGATCCTGCTGATGAAGCTTTTCTCCATCGTTCAGTGGCACCATTTTGCGTACATGGTGATCAGTCTGGCGCTTTTGGGCTATGGTGTCAGCGGAACGTTTATCGCACTCTATAGAGAGCGGCTGCTATCAAATTTCCCTGCAGCGTTTGTCGTCAACCTGTTTCTCTTCGGCGCGACCTCGATATCAAGTTTTTTGCTTACCCGCCAGATCCCTTTTAACGCACAGGAGATGTTCTGGGATCTTGGCGGTATTTTATGGCTGCTCGCCTACTTCTTGCTGCTCGCACTTCCTTTCTTTTTTGTTGCCAATGCCGTAGGCTTGGCCTTGAGCTATTTCAAAGCGGAGGTTTCAAGACTGTATGCTGCGGACATGATTGGTTCGGGGATTGGAAGTTTGTCTATTTTGATCCTGCTTTTCTGGCTTTATCCCGCTTCGATACTGCAGGCCATATCCTCGGTAGGTTTCCTTGCGGCGGTATTGGCATCCTATGAACTGGGCATAAAGCCCAAAAAGGCGGCATTGCTGCTGCTGTTCGTTTTTCTTCCTTTTATTCTCCCGGGCAAATTTACCGAACTCAATATGTCTCCGTACAAAAGCCTGAGCCGTGCATTGCAGGTAAAGGACACCCGCATCATTGAAGAGCATACGAGCCCCCTCGGTCTCATCACTGTCGTTGAGAGTCCAGCGATCCCGTTCCGCTATGCACCGGGTCTCAGCATCAACTCCGACACGGAGCCTCCTGCACAACTTGGAGTTTTTACCAATGGTGACGGCATGAGCGTCATTACCCGTTATCCCGACTCCATCGAGGGGCTTGAATATCTTGACTATCAGACATCCGCGCTTGCCTATCATCTAAATCGACCCGAAAGTCTGCTGGTCATCGGGGCCGGCGGGGGATCGGACGTGCTTCAGGCGATCTACAACAGAGCGGAGCATATCGATGCGGTAGAGCTTGACAGTCAGCTGGTTGCGCTGGTGAAGGAGAGGTACGCCGACTATGCGGGCAACATCTACGCAAGAGCGGATGTCGATATCCATATCGCGGAGGCGAGAGGTTTTATCTCCGGAAGCAAAAAGGAGTATGACCTGATACAGCTGGTGCTGGTAGACTCTTTCGGTGCCGCTTCAGCCGGTCTTTATGCTCTCAGTGAAAACTATCTCTATACGGTAGAGGCATTCAGACAATACCTGCGCCGGCTGGCACCCGGAGGCTATCTCTCCATCAGCCGCTGGATAAAGCTTCCTCCGCGTGACAGCCTGAAGCTTTTTGCCACTGCGATAGAGGCCCTGAGACAAGAGGGCATAAAGGCTCCGGGGGAGAGCCTCGTGCTGATAAGAAGCTGGCAGACGAGTACACTGCTCGTCAGGAACGGGACCTTTTCGCATGAAGAGATCAAATCGCTCAAAGCCTTTTGCGAAGAGAGAAATTTTGATCTGGCCTACTACAACGGTATGCAGGAAAGTGAAGCAAACCGCTTCAACATACTTGAAGAGCCGTACTTCTACCTCGGTGCGTCAGCCATGGTTGACCCCGGCCAGAGAGATTTCCCCGACCGATACAGGTTTGATATCCGGCCGGCAACCGATGACAAACCCTATTTTTACCACTTTTTTAAATGGGAGACGCTTTCGGAGATCTTCTCTTTGCAGGGAGCCGGCGGGCTCTATCTGATGGAGTGGGGATACCTGATCCTTGTAGTCTCGCTTATGCTGGCGCTGTTTGCCAGTGTGGTATTGATACTTCTCCCCCTGGTCTCTTATCAAAAGGTTCAAGCCGGCTCAAACGCATTCGGCAAAACCGGGACAGTACTCTACTTTTTTGCTTTGGGGCTCGCTTTTCTGTTTCTGGAGATAGCGTTTATGCAGCGGTTTATCCTCTATCTCAGCCATCCCATCTACTCCGCGGCCATCGTACTGAGCTCGTTTTTGGTCTTTGCGGGTCTTGGAAGCGGCTACTCGAAACATTTGATCGAAAAGAAGGGGAGTTCCGGGGCGGTGAGGTCGGCTGTTTTGGCTATTTTGGTTTTAGGTATTTTGTATCTGCTCTCTCTTGAAAAGCTCTTTGAATATCTGATCGCATTGCCCTATCTGGTCAAAACAGCTGTCGCGATACTGCTGATAGCCCCTTTGGCTTTTGCCATGGGGATACCTTTCCCCGCCGGTCTTGTGCTGCTCGGCAAAGAGTCTCCGTCGCTTATTCCCTGGGCATGGGGTGTCAACGGCTGCGCATCGGTGATCAGCGCGATCCTTGCCACTCTGTTTGCCATACATTTCGGCTTTGCCGCCGTGACGCTTTTGGCGCTGCTTTTTTATTTGGCCGCCTGGATCGTGTTTACCGGCAAAAAGGGACTGCTTCGGTAAAAAATACTGTAGATCAGGACGCTTTTGGCAGAGAAGATTTACAGCTCTACGAATTCAACTTCGGCTTCATACAGGCTGTCAAGAAGGAGTTGGCCTGCTTTTGAAATATCTGGCTTATACTCTTCAATCGCTTCTATGATCTTTGAAAAATGATAATGTTCCGTTTCCCTATCATCCAGTGTACCTTTATGTGGTGAAACCATGGAAGATGTGACATGATTGATGATAAATGTATTCATGTTCTGAGAGAAAGGAGGTCTGTAACATACTGTGAATAATTTTAATTCGCTTGTCTGAGCCATCTGCTATCCTTTTGCTGTTTTCATTAAATAAGGATATCTAAAACTCATCTATTTGTACAGGTAAATATATCGATTGTCAGGAGTGAGCAATGTGCCTTCAAGTCGATTATTGCGGCTCAGGATATACTCATAGTCACCACTTTCAGCGATTCTTTGTTCGCTGAGCAAGAATCCTAACGCATAAGGGGCACCTGGGATGATCTCCCTATAACTGCCATCCACTTTTACCCGGTCACCTGGTTGCATCTGGACAGCAATCTGTTCAAATTCCATGATTGTTTGGGTTGATTGTTTCTTTACTGCCCCAATCCAATATTGTAATGTCAACATAGTGACGAAAAGCACTATCGCAGCATAAGCAAGTTTGCGAATAGTGTGTTGTGGCATGTGTGTCGTTACAAATCCCCAAAAAGTCAACACCAATCCGGCTATGTATATAGATGTGTATTCGTGAAATGCTGAAAGATTTCGCATTGCGAGTAACCACAAGAGACCGGACAGAGCCAGCGTTATCCATACACCCGAATCGCGGCTTTTCAATCTGCTTCTAGCACCAGATAGTGTTAGCGTTATCCCTGCTTTTGCTTCATCATTTTTTAATCTAGTCCTTTTCCAAACCAACCAGGCAAACCAAGCAATGATGACAAACGAGGGCACGAAAGACCTTATGGTTCTTGTCGCCTGATCAAACAGGAAGCTTGGCAAAGACAGTGCTTTGGCATGCTCCATGTTAAATTTTTGATTGCCGTTAAGCCGTTTGACGGCACTTTTTACAATACTGGTTTTGGCAATAGAAATATTGTTAGTCCTTGCTTCTGTGTAGACGTTATAGGTGAGATTGACAGCCGCCACTAAGATGCCGAGAATCATGGCCAAAGTCGCAGGGATTTTGATCATTTTGAATATATTCTTTACCCCATGAACTTTAAGAAATTGCCATGCGCAGAATAGCCACCAAACAAACAGAATGAAGAGCGAGGAATAACTACGTCCTAGATTCATTGCTAAAATAACACTGAGATAAATCCAAAAGGTGTGCTGGCTGCGATGGTAATGCAATATGCCGTGTATTAATAGAAATCCGCCCAGGATGGCAGGTTGATCAAAGTGCACCATATCTTTGTAAAATATCCAGTAATCACTTGAAAAGGTTAACAAGGTGGCTGCGAGTGCGGCCCAAGGATCGTTAGTCAAACGCCAAATCAGTGTAAATGCCAGAAACATGATCAACACGAATACACTTTCCATGATGATGCGGGAACGCACAATCTTTTGTGACAGTGTTGGATCGCCAACATTCAGAAGTTGATTCATCAAAGCGCTGAACATTACTGGGTAACGATCAAAATAGTAG
>JBEWPY010000102.1:0-5715 GCA_047689495.1 Candidatus Sulfurovum profundilacunae
AAAAAGTGGAAGCATAAAAGTGAAACGGGTGGAAAGGTTGAGTGAAATCTACAACGGAAGATGAATTAAAAGCGATCGCCGAATATGTTTATACTTTTTACGATCAGCAGACATATCTGAAAGAGATGCAGGCAAAAGCAGAGTTTGATGCTTTGCCGGAAGGGGAACAGCTGGCACGCAAGAATGGATGTCTCAATTGTCATGAGGCCGAAAAAGCCAAAATAGGCCCCTCTTTTGCGATGATCTCAACAAAAGATCCTGAAGAGATCATAGAAGTCATCCGAAACGGGAGCCAGGGGAAATGGGAGAGCTTTCGCAATATGATCATGCCTTCTTACAAAGATAAATTCACACAGGATGAATTGCAGACATTGCAGGCGTGGATACAGACGCTGGGAGAAAAGGACAAAGCGGAGCCCTGGAGTGCCGAAAAAGTGATTCAGAGAAAAAAGCGTCAGTAAATAAAAGAGAGTAAACCGCATATCGGCGGTTTACGTAAACGATATAGTTATGTATCGCTTACCGGTACATAATATGCGACTGCAATCAGTACGATCACAACACTCAGCCATATGGAGGGGATGATCCTGTATTTTAACTGTACATTCTTCAGATCCATAAAGTAGTCGATCACCAGCTGACCCTTGATGAAAGTCGTTGTAAGCAGGAAACCTACAAGCAGCGCATTGACATACTTTGTATAACCCAGGATAAAAGCAAAAACGGTAAGTATAGCCAGGATAAACCAGATGATTTCCAAAGTTTTTTTCATTTTTCAGCCTTTATCTTATAATGTAAATCAGGGGAAAAAGTACGATCCAGAGCAGGTCTACCATGTGCCAGTAAGACGCTCCTGTCTCCATCCCTTTATGGTCGTGCCGGGTATAGCCCTGTTCTTTTGTCTTCCGGTAAAGAACAATCAGGATAAAAGACCCCAGCAGTACATGCATGAAGTGAAATACCGTCAAAATAATATAAAACATAAAGAACGTATTGGTGCTCAGGGTAATCCCCTGTCCGAATACATGGATAAAATCAAGCATTTTGACCACGAGAAATCCTCCGGCAGAGAGGATGGCAAACAGGAGCCATCTTGCCGCAGCACGGCTTGATGCTTTGATGCTTTCGTCTGTCATATGCCTGACGGCCTGAACGGCTTTGGCAACAAAGTAGCTGCTTGTGATCAGGATAAGGGTATTGATAAAACCGGATACCTGATCCAGCTGCAGCTGGGAAGCACTGAACATCTCGATGTTCGATCTTCTCGAAAAAGCATAGCCCAAAAAGAGCAGGGCGAAGGTCAGCAGCTCAATGTAAATGATGATCCAGATCGCAAAATCTCCGGGGGGATGAAGCTTTTTGGCAGGGAGGTTTTCATGCATTTGAATCCTTTTGGAAATGTAAAGCAATCAGTTTCTCCAGCACTTCCAGTACCCCCTCCTCATCACTGAGTGATTCCACGATGGAGTGCATGCAGGCCTCATAGGGGTTGAATCCTTTGGCGATCAGTTTGGCTGCATAGATCAGCAGACGGGTCGAAACCGCTTCCTGGATATCGGTATCGCTAAGCTGGCGGATCTCCCGGGCAATATTGACAAGTTTTTCAGCTGTATCCGCATCCACCCGGCTCTCCTGCATGATGATCTCTTTTTCGATCGCCGCTTCCGGATAATTGAATGTCATAGAGATAAATCTTTGCTTGGTGCTCGGCTTCATCCCTTTGAGGACATTTTGATACCCCGGGTTATAGGAGATCACCAGCATAAAGTCCGGATGGGCCTCTATCAGTTCGCCTGTTCTGTCGATCGGGAGGACCCTGCGGTAGTCTGCCAGCGAATGCAGCACAACGGTAGTGTCTTTTCTGGCTTCTATGATTTCGTCAAGATAGCAGATACCCCCGTTTCTTACCGCTTTTGTAAGCGGCCCGTCCTGCCAATAGGTACCGTTTTCATCAATGAGGTGGCGGCCTACCAGGTCTGCCGCACTCAGGTCATCATGGCAGACAACCGTATAGACGTCCCGGTTAAGAGTTTCGCCCATAGCTTCGATAAACCTGGTTTTTCCGCATCCCGTAGGACCTTTGATCAATACGGGAAGATTCATTTGCGCTGCAGCTGTAAAGAGTTCCTTTTCATTGGATTGCGGTAAATAGTAAGTATGTGACATCATGTTCCTTTTTTTATTTGGTTAAATTGATATAGACTTCAGGCAGTATCTTGGGGAGTTTTTGCCCGTCTCTTACAACGGCATAGCCGTTTTTTCCAAAAAGATACCCCAGATAATCTTTTGCATCCAGGTCTACCGTAATGCAGAAAGGCGTAATGCCTTTTTGTCTGGCTTCCTCAATCGCTTTTTTGGTATCTTCTATCCCATAGCGTCCGTCATACCTGTCTTCATCGTTGGGTTTACCGTCGCTGATGATGAGCAGTAGCTTGTTGAGGCTTTTCTGCTTCCCTAAAACGTCAACCGATTCACGGATGGCTGCGCCCAGCCTTGTATAGTATTGCGGGCGCATGCTGTCTATCCTTCCGCGGATCAGGTCGGAATATTTCTCTTCAAAATTTTTCACAATATGGAAATAGACCTTTTTATTCTGGCGGGAAGAAAAAGAGTAGATGGCAAATTTGTCCTGAAGCTTTTCCAGGGCTTCGGAAAAGACCATCAACCCGTCCTTGATCACATCGATGATCCGGACCTCTTTGGTGATACCTGCTTCGGTCGAAAGAGAAACATCCGCCAAAATCAATGTCGACATATCTCTTGTTTTTTTCTCCAGGGCAGTAAAAAACTTCTGATGATGCAGAGATTTGTTCTGATGGCCTTTGTACTCTATCCACGTATCAAGATTGATCTCGTCACCATAGGGAAGACGGTTGTTTTTTATCTTATCGATCTCTAGCAGATCCAGTTCACCCTGGATTTTTCTTACGGTTTTATGGAGTCTTTTGGGCAATGCTGCCGGTGTTACGTTGACGGTGACCTGGGGTTTGATCCTTACATAATTCTGAAGATACTCTTTTTTCCTGTAATCCCACTCATCGATCAGGTGCCCGTTACCCAGAGGGTAGATTTCCGTCACATCAGGCTGAAGGTCCAGATCCATTTTGATGCGGGAAGAGAGGTTGGCCTGTTTTTTTCCCAGTGTCACTTCATCCAGGTCTTCAGCATGATAGAGCGCATCTTTATCAAAACTGTCATCTTCGCACCGGTCCACGTTTACCTGCTCGAAAATACTCATCAGCGACTCGGGAAGAAATGCCAAAAAGCCGTCGGTTTCATGTTTGTCGTCAAGCTGGTTGGCCTTTTTCTTCATCTTCAAAGTATCTGTTTTGTCGTTGTTCTGTTCTCTTTGAAGCTCCTCTTCCTCTTCGCCCGTGCTGCTCATTCTGTGTTTTGACAGTGCCGCAGGGTAGATCCACATAGGATTGGGGTAATCGCTTGCAAATGCCTTATGGTTGTCTAAAGTATTCGAAAACGATAATTGCTCAAACCGTCCGGCGAGATAATCGGTTGCGCTGTCATAAAATTCCCTGAATCCTCCATAGGTATCAGTCAGATATGCAGCAGCGGCATTGTTTCGCGAGACCAGTGTTTCATTGGTGATATCGGCCGGGACTTTCGCCGCCATCGCCACTACCCAATAGTAGAGCATTTCATTTTTCTCTTTGGTATCAAAATAAGCAAAAGAGGGAGGCAGATAGACAGATTCTTCATCCTGCCATGCAAGAAAAAATTCTTTTCCCAAAAATGAGATTTTCTGCATCATTGTGCGTGACGTACTGATGTATCTTTTGTCCGTAGCTTGCAGGTTTTTGCCTTCATCACCGCCCAAAAGGCGGTAAAAAAGACTCAATGATTTGTTAAGGTCGGCAAAGTAAACGCTCTCTTCTTCATGAAATTTGTTTACTTTTTTGTTGAGATATTGATCCCAGACTCTGCCGATGCTCTCTTCAAATTCAAGATAATAGTTCAGCATTATGCGTTATACCCTGCTGTCTGTTCTGCCTCTTCTTTGATAAAGAAGCTTGAGAAATAGGTGATAAGCCCGGCGAATACCAACAGGCCGAATCCTGCACGAATCATGTAAATCCCTGCGATCGATTCCTGTGATTCCATGAATCCTATCAGTTCGGTTCCTACTCTTTGATCCATGATCTGTACGATACCTGCGACAGAAAGAGCCAGTGTAAGGCCTATCATACCGATATTCATCATCCAGAAAGAGGCCAATTCCACATTTTGCGCTTTTTGAGAGTTACCTTGCAGACGTCCTCTCAGGATCGGCATCGCATAAGAGATCATTGTAAATATGATCATCACATAAGCTCCGTAAAAAGAGAGGTGTCCGTGCGCGGCAGTCAGCTGCGTACCGTGCGTAAACATGTTGACCGGCGCAAGTGTGTGGAAGAATCCCCAGACTCCGGCACCCAAAAATCCGATGATTGCGGTTCCTTTAGCCCAGCTAAGCGCTATCTTGTTGCCGTGTTCGATTTTCCGATCCCTTGTCATCGTGTAGGCAAAGAGAATCATCAGGAAGAACGGAAGCGGTTCAACAGCAGATGCGATAGACCCGATCCATAGCCAGTACTCGGGCGCACCCATGTAGAAGAAGTGGTGTCCGGTCCCCAGGATACCTGAAAGCATTGTCATCGCGATGATCAGATAGAGCCACTTGTCGATATGCTCTCTGTCAACCCCTGTGACTTTGATCAGTACAAATGCGAGGATGGCACCGAGGATAAGCTCCCATGTCACTTCAACCCAGAGGTGTACGGTAAACCACCAGAAAAATTTATCCATGATAAGGTTATGCGGCACATAAAAAGCAAACAGGAAAAAGACTGCAAGCCCTACAAGTCCCGTAATCAAAACAGTTGTAATAACGGTTTTTCTTCCTTTAATGATCGTCATGATCACGTTAAGCAGGTAAGATACGACTACCAGTACAATTCCGAGTTTGGTCGGCAGTGGCTGCTCCAAAAACTCTCTACCCATGGTAGGCAGAAGATTGTTGAATGTCAATTCCGTCAGTTCCGCATACGGTACAAACAGATACCCCAAAATTGTAGCAACACCCGCTGCAGCAAAGACCCAGAACGTGATCATCGCCAGCTTCGGACTCCAAAGCTCTGTCTCTGTCTCTTCAGGAATCAGATAATAGGTGGCCCCCATAAATCCGAACAGAAGCAGTACGATCAGCAAGTTGGTGTGTACCATTCTCAAAACGTTAAACGGGATCAGCGGGAACAGGAAATCACCATAGAGGTATTGAACGGCCATAAGCAATCCAAACAATATCTCTCCAGCCAAAAGAATTAATGCAAAAATAAAATATGGTTTTGCTACCATTTGTGAACTATATTTCATATCGTCTCCTATCCTTCGATTGTTGGTGGCCAGTCATTGGCATTTACTTTTGAAGTCCAAATCAAGAAATCAGAAAGGCTGTCCACCTCTTCATCACTTAAATGGAACTGCGGCATTTTCCTTCTGTCCGGCGTATCTAACGGCTGAGCAGCCATCCAGCTTTGCATATATGCCTTAAATGCACCCTCGTCAGATGCTCCTCTCCTTTGAAATACATTCATAAGTTCCGGTGCATAATATGCTCCTTCGCCGACAAGTGTATGACAGCCGACACAATTGTTGTTTTCCCAAAGTTTTTTATTACGGCACCAACTAAACAGTCAAATCTTTTTTACCCCGCATAGGCAA
>JBEWPY010000015.1:0-29649 GCA_047689495.1 Candidatus Sulfurovum profundilacunae
GAATTAAATTCAAACACAAGTAATATTCAATGTTTCTTTATAGAGCGGGCAAAACACTTTATGTCGCCAAATGGTGTTGTAGGTATAATTGTTCCTTCATCAATACTTTCAAATTCTGATGCTACACATATTGCTACTCGTGAAATAGTTCTGAAATATTTTGATATTGTTTCAATTGTAGAACTTGGTAGCGGAACTTTTGGCAAAACAGGTACAAATACAGTTGTTCTATACTTAAAGCGTAAATCACAAAAACCTGAACCGGCAGAGCATTTCGCAAACCGTGTTGAAGATTATTTCGAAGGCATAAAAGAAGATGATAAAAGTACAGCAGAGTATCAGGATTTGTATTTAATAAAAAAATATTGTGAGCATACAGCAATACCGTTTGAAGAATACAAAAAACTTTTTGGCATAACAGCCCAAACAATGGCAAGTTTAGACGAACTGTTTAAAACAGAAATTTTTGCAGATTACATAAAAGATTTTGAAAATTCAACCGAGATAAAAAACTACAAAAAGAAAAAGATTTACAAAGACAAAACAAAAGAAGAAAAAGAACTTGAACTCAACAAACGACTCATTAAATACATTTATAAAGTAGAAAAAAACAAACTCTTATATTTTATGTTGGCTTACGAAAACAAGCAAAAAGTACTGATTGTTAAAAGCCCAACGAATAACAAAGAGCAAAAGAAGTTTTTGGGTTACGAATGGAGTGGAGCAAAAGGTAGCGAAGGGATTAAGTACACAGGAGGAGACAATTTAAACGATATTAACACACCGCTATTTAATCCAAAAAACACAAACGATAAAACAAAAATAAACTATCTGATACAGCAAAACTTCTTAGGCGAAAAACCAAACGACTTATCAGAACTTGAAAAATACAAAGACTTAATTACTTACGCCAATGTAACCGATATTTTAGATTTTAGCCGTAAAGATTTTAATAAAACATTTTCATTAAGTCCGAAGAAAAACATTGTTATTGATACTAAGTGGAAATTGGTGAAGTTGGGGGAAATAGCAGAAATACAAAAAGGAAAATCTATTACAGAAAAAGATACAAAAAAAGGTATCATTAAAGTTGTTGCAGGTGGAATTGATTTTGCTTATATGCATAATGAAAGTAATCGTCCAAAAAATACAATTACTATTAGTGCATCTGGTGCAAATGCTGGTTTTGTAAATATTTGGGTAGAAGAGATATTTGCATCTGATTGCACAACCGTTTTAGGGAAGAATAAAACTGAAAATTATTATTATTTTGAAATATTAAAAAGTATTCAGAGTGATATTTATAGTTTAGCAAGGGGTGCAGCACAACCACACGTTTATCCTGATGATATAAAAGCACTCAAAATCCCTCTTCCACCCAAAAGCGTACAAGAGCAAATAGTAAAAGAATGCGAAGCCATAGACAAGGCAAGCGAAAAGGCACAGAAAACAATTGATAAGGCAAAAAGTGATATAGATGTTATTGTTACAAAAGTTCAAAAGGAAAACAAAAGGCTTGATGAAGTAGTGTCAAAAATTTCAGAAACTATCGACCCAAATTCTGAAAATGGAGAAGTTAATTATATTGGACTTGAAAATATTGAAAGTAATACAGGTCAATTAGTTGGTGATTTTAAATCTGACTTCTCTGAAATAAAAAGTAACAAAACTATTTTCCAAAAAGGTGATATTTTATACGGGAAATTAAGACCAAACTTGAATAAAGTTTATAAAGCAAGTTTTGACGGAATATGTTCAACTGACATATTAGTTTTTCGTGTTAATATGGCTAAACTTTCAGATTATTATAAGTACTATTTTTTATCCGAAACTTTTAATCAAAAGGTTTTAAAAACTGTTAGTGGTCAGCAGTTGCCACGTACTTCGTGGACAAAAATTAATTCGTTTAAAATCCCAGTTCCTTCACTAGGTGAACAAAAAACATTAATAACCAAGGTAGAAAAATTAGAAAAGAAAATAAGTGAAGCGAAAATTATTATAGAAAGTGCAACGGAAAAGAGACAAAAAGTGATGGATAAATATTTGAAATGAAAAAGCATAACAAGTTGCACCTGACATTTTTCCGCTGTGATCCAAAATGCAGGTGAACTCAAACGTTATATGAATATTATCCCCAAAATATCCCTGTAGGATCACTATCTTCCAGTTCTGTACCAGGATCTATGAAATTATATGATAAAAGGGGGACAAGCTGCTTTTTGACCTGCTCTTGCTCCTATTCATCCCCAATGGGAGTGCATATGGAAGTAAGGTAAACAGCAACGGTGAAATCCATCGCTAGACAGTAGAAGGGCAAAAGATGTCAGCAAACCCAAGACGCATCTGCGTCGGTATCACAGAAATATATACCTACGATAACAACGGCAACCTTTTGACTAGAACTGTACCGACTTCTGCAGACCATACCATAATATCCGGATCTAAAAGAGATCTTCGAAGTGTTCGTGTGATGTAATGTCATTGATCGGTTTGACGGCAGGTTGTTGTTTTTCCTTCTTTTCTTCAAAGCGTTCTCTGATCTCATCCTTCGGTTTGCTCTCTACTTTAGTCTGTTCTATCATTTCATTTTCAGGCATGATTTCGGGAAGTTCGGGTTTCGTCTCTTCAACCGTATAGAGTACTTCATTGGCAGCGGCACTTTTTTCGGCATTCGGGTCGGGTTGAAGGTAGTCTTGCGACACCAGTATCTCTACGACATTCCTGAAAGTCGGTACAGCGGATTGCGAAGCAAAGTATTTACGGTATTTTTTGGCTTTGATCACAAGCACGCCTATCGTATAGCTGTTCCCCTCTTTATCATTGGCAAAGCCGTAAAAACTGCTATGATACTCATTGGTATATCTACCTCTTTTAGCGATATGCGATGTTCCTGTCTTCCCTCCGATCTCCAATCCCGGATATTGTGCTTTTACCCCCGTACCCTCTTCCACTACCTTCACAAGTATGTGATGTATCTGCCGGGCAGTTTCGGGTTTGATCGCTTTGAGGTCCGGTACTTTGGGCTCGAGCGTATAGCGGTTTCCTTTGCTGTCTTTGAGGTGGTTTACGATGCGCGGTGTCACCGCTACTCCGTGATTGTTAAAGGCAGAGTAGGCTTTTAAAAGCTGTGCAAAGGTGATGTGCATCCCGTAACCGTATGAAGTATTGGCACGGTGAAGTTCATGGTTCAGTTTGTAAAGCGGTTTAAGTGTGCCTGTCAGATCACGGGAGAGATCGATACCGGATTCTCTGGCTACGCCAAACTTCAATAACCCGTTTCTGAATTCCTCTCCGCTCAGTGTCCACGATATTTTCGAGATTCCGATGTTCGAGGAGTGAACGATGATATCAGAAGCGCTCAATGAAGGGTACTTGTGGTCATCCCTGATGGTAAACCTGCCTATTTTCATTCGACCGTTTTCCGTATCAAAAACCGTATCCGGAGTGATCCGACCCTGGTCGAGTGCTATCGAAAGAGTGAGCGGTTTCAGCACCGAACCTGCTTCATAGGGGTACTCTGCAAACTTTGGGTTGAGTGCCGGGATATCTTTTTGTCTGATATGCGAAGGATCAAAACGCTCAGAGCTGGCAAGGGAGAGAATCCCGCCGTTATCGCTTCTCATCACACCTACCATGATCTCGTCCGCATCCAGACGTACTTTCATGGCATCGAGCATGATCTCTATGCGGCGCTGCAGGGCCAAAGGGATATTGAGATGCAGGTCCATCCCGTCAATCCGTTCTATTTTGATACTGTTCTTATCATGGATGATCGTTCCCGACACATCACGTTTTCCCCTGAAGTATCCGTTTTTTTGGGAAGTGATATGTTTTTCATAATGTCTCTCCAGCCCTTTTTGCCCCTGGGGACGGATATACCGCCCCTCCTGTTTTTTACTGACATAGCCGAGGATGGGGCTTAAAACATCTTTCTTGGGGAAACGTCTGGCTTCACCGTTCTCTATGATATCCAAACCGTAAAGCACTTCTACCCCGTTACTGTTTTTAATCCACTGGAAAACATCAAACTTTCTTAACTTATGGGTCAGGGATTTGAGCTGCATGGCAGAGCGTGCATTGATATTTTTGGAGAGGAGGATATTGCCTTTTACGGCTTTGCCGTTTTGATCAAAAAATTTCTCTTCTATCTTTTTGACAGGAATACCGCTGTAGATGCTGAAAAACTTGATAAAAAGAGCTCTTTTTTCAGGCCTGATGCTTGCTCCCCGTACGGTTGCCTGATAGGTTTTTTGGGAAGAGCTGAGGGTATATCCGTCAGCCGAGATGATCGATCCGCGAAAGGAGCGGTCATGCAGGGTTGCATTATGGCTCGGTATACGCCTGTCGGATTGAATAGTGCGCAGGACCGAGAAGAGAAAGATAACGATAGCGATGGCAAGCAGTATAAAAAGCAGCAGTATTTTAAGACTTCTCTGCTTCATTGCTTTGTTATTGATCTCTTTTGCTTTTATCATGTGAGATTTTATCCAATTTATCCGCTTATTTCGATAAAATACTATTTAATATAGACCAAAAAAAGAAAGTGAGCATGGATGGTAGATAAGCCGTTGCTGGGTGCAATAGTAGCCCTTTTAACCTTTTCTCTGATGATGAGCTACTCGATGTCCGCGTATACCGTTATTCACTTTGGATATATGGATTTTCATTTTTTTCTACGCCAATTTGTTGCTGTTTTTATCGGTTTGGGAGCGATGATTGTCTTGAGCAGAATGGATCCGGACAGGTCATTCGTTCCTGTCGGGTTTGTACTGTTTATCAGTTTTTTTATCTTAATGATCGTGATGCAGTTTTTACCTGTTTCCCTGGTGAAAGAGGTAGGAGGTGCCAAGCGCTGGATACATCTCGGGCCGCTCTCAATTGCACCTGTCGAATTCTTTAAGCTGGGTTTTGTTTTCTTCTTGTCCTGGAGTTTGGCGCGCAAATTCAAAGATAAAAGCCAGATGAGGTTTTTTGAAGAGATCAAGGCGTTTTCCCCTTATCTTGTACTCTACCTGATCGCTGTTGTGCTGATTGCCATTTTGCAAAAAGACCTGGGACAGGTAGTAGTTTTGGGGGGTGCGCTGCTTGTCCTCTTTTTGTTTGTAGGCAGCAGCTTTAAATTCTTTTTTACACTGATGGCAGGCGCATTTTCTGCCTTCATTGTATTGATCTTTGCCGCACCCCACAGACTGGCCCGAATCAAGAGCTGGTGGGGAACCGTACAGGACAATTTCCTGTACCTTTTTCCTTTTGACGGGATACAGAGTCTGCGTGTCGAAGCAGGCAAAGAGCCTTACCAGATCTCCAATTCGCTCAATGCGATCCATAACGGCGGTTACTTTGGCGAAGGTTTGGGAAACGGACAGTTCAAGCTGGGGTATCTCTCCGAAGTGCATACGGATTTTATCCTGGCCGGCATCACTGAAGAGTTTGGCCTTCTGGGAGTCAGCCTTGTCTCTTTTACCATACTCTTTATTGTTTACCGTATTTTTAAAATAGCAGCCAAAGTAGACGGCCATATCTATTATCTTTTTTCCATCAGCGTTGGTTTGCTGATCGCTTTTGCATTCATCCTCAATGCGTACGGTATCTCGGGGATAACACCCATTAAAGGGATTGCTGTCCCTTTTCTAAGTTACGGAGGATCGCATATCATGGCATCATGTGTGGCGGCAGGGATGGTTCTGATGCTGTCAAAAAAAGTGCCCAGGGATGAACATGGGCGTATGCTGTAGGCCCTTTAAAAGATCGATCGAAGAAGAAAGAGAAAAAGGAAACATATGAGTATCGTAATGACGGGCGGCGGAACAGGCGGGCACTTGGCGATCATCAAAGCAGTCAAAGAGCACCTGAAGGATGAGGAGCTTATCTATATCGGTTCGACCAAAGGGCAGGATCAGGCATGGTTTGAAAAGGATCCGGACTTTTTAAACACCTATTTTCTTGAGACTCGCGGGGTGGTCAACCAGGGGGTGTTCGGCAAAGTCGGATCACTCTGGAAGATCATCATTTCTGCACTCAGGGTACGCCGTATACTGAGACGGCATCAGGCCAGTGTGGTTTTTTCTGTCGGAGGCTTCTCGGCCGCACCCGCGGCTCTGGCAGCAAAACTCTCCGGTGTTCCGCTGGTGATCCATGAACAGAACGCGGCACTGGGTTCACTCAACAGACTCCTGAAACCTTATGCCGATATGTTTACCTCTTCCTATCTTGAAGAGAGTCCCGTCAAAGCCTATCCGGTCAAAGAGGCGTTTTTTGACAACGCACGTATCAGAACGAAAGTGGAGACAGTGATCTTCCTGGGCGGTTCGCAGGGAGCCAAAGCGATCAATGATCTGGCATTGAAACTGGCTCCGTCTTTGAAAGAGAAAAAAATCAGGATCATCCATCAAGCCGGAAGCAACAAGATCGACGAGGTGAAAGAGCAGTATCGGCACATGGGAATTGAAGCGGATGTATTCGGTTTTACAGCGCAGATGGCAGCGCACATGAAAGAGGCGGATTTTGCCATCGCCCGGGCAGGGGCCTCCACGCTCTGGGAGCTTTCAGCTACGGCGCTTCCGACACTTTTTATCCCTTTCCCGTCTGCCGCAGGCGATCACCAGTACTATAACGCGAAGTTTCTTGCAGATCAGGGCCTGGCGTGGCTGAAGAGAGAAGATGAAATTGAAGAAGATGAAGTATTGGCCCTTTTGGATGAAGATATGACAGCCATCAGCAAAGGGTTGACCGCCACGGTGGAAAAAGAGGGGAGCGAGAAGACCGCTGCGCTTTTAAAGGGATTCCAAAGTGCTGTAAGAGTCAAATCATGAAATTTACCTCTTGATAACCACATTTTAGATAAAATACCGTCAATTTCAAAGGTGACACTGGCACCTGTTCAGGATAAATTGATGGATATCAGACAGAGTTTTTTAGATTTTTTTGAGAGCAAAGGACACAGGGTGGTTCCTTCCGCTCCGCTTATTCCTATCGACGATGACGGTTCACTTCTTTTTGTCAATGCGGGGATGGTACCTTTCAAAGGTATCTTCACGGGCGAAGAGCCTCTCCCGAACCCTCCAAGAGCCACATCGGCACAAACCTGTATCCGTGCGGGCGGAAAGCACAACGATCTTGACAACGTGGGGTACACGGCCAGACACCATACGATGTTCGAGATGCTGGGTAACTTCTCTTTCGGCGACTATTTCAAAACCGAAGCGATGGCGTATGCCTGGGAGTTTGTAACCTCCCCTGAATATCTCGCCCTACCCGTGGAGAAGCTGTGGGTGACGGTACACGATGACGATGACGAAGCATTCGAACTGTGGCAGAAGCATATCCCTGCTGATCGTATCCTGCGTTTCGGAGACAAAGACAACTTCTGGCAGATGGGAGATACGGGCGCCTGCGGGCCGTGCAGCGAAATCTTCTATGACCAGGGAGAAGAGCATTTCAACGGACCTGAAGACCATATGGGCGGTGAAGGAGACAGGTTTTTGGAGATCTGGAACCTTGTTTTTATGCAGTATGAAAGAGATGCGGAAGGCAATCTCAGAGAGCTTCCAAGACCGAGTATCGATACGGGTATGGGATTTGAGAGGGTTGCGGCGATCAAGGAGGGTGTGCTCAACAACTACCACTCAAGCCTCTTTAAGCCGTACCTTGAAAAGATCGGTGAACTGGTAGGCAGAGCGTATGACTATGAGGCACCGGACTCTGCAAGCTACCGTGTGATCGCCGACCACCTCCGTTCCACTTCATTCCTGCTTGCCCAGGGGGTGAATTTTGACAAAGAGGGACGAGGATATGTACTGCGCCGTATCATGCGCCGTGCGATCCGTCACGGATACCTGCTTGGACTCAGGGCGCCGTTCATGTACAAGCTGGTCGATACGATCGGCGAGGTGATGGGCGAACAGTACCCGTACCTGATCGAAAAAGCCGAAGCGATCAAAACGTCGATGAAGCTGGAAGAGGAGAAGTTCTTCGATACGATCGATGCGGGGATCAAACTCTTTAACGAGGAGCTCGAAAGCACGACGGATACCTTCAACGGTGAAGTGGCATTCAAACTCTATGACACTTACGGTTTCCCGCTTGACCTGACGGAAGATATGCTCAGGGAGAAAGGCATTGCCCTGGACAGCGAAGGGTTTGACCGCAAGATGGAAGCGCAGAAAGCGCAGTCCAAAGCAAGCTGGAAAGGTACGGGTGAAGCTGCTGCGACGGGTGACTTCAAAGCATTGAAAGAACAGTTCGGCGTGAACAGGTTCGTAGGGTATGAAGAGACCACCCATGGGACAAAAGTGCTCGGCCTGCTGGATGAGAATTTCAAACTGGTGCCGACCCTCAAAGCCGGTAGCAGAGGCTGGGTGATGCTGGAGGAGACGCCGTTCTATGCGGAGTCTGGCGGACAGATCGGTGACAGGGGCCGGCTTGAAGGCAAGGCGCAGGTCCTGGATACGAAGCTTTTCCAGGGGATGAGCCTCTCCGAAATAGAAATGCAGGAGGAGCTTTCAGTGGATGACAGTGTGGCTGCTGTCGTTGATCAGGAGAGAAACGAGATCGTCAAGCACCACTCTGCGACACACCTGCTGCATGCTGCACTCTATGATATCCTGGGCGAGCATATCTCACAGGCGGGTTCTCTGGTTGAAGCAAACAGGCTCCGTTTTGACTTTTCCCACCCTCAGGCACTGAGTGCAGAAGAGATCCGCAGGGTAGAGAACTGGGTGAACGACAAGATTCTCCACGGTATCGCTTCGATGACACAGGAGATGCCTATCGATGAAGCCAGGGAACAGGGGGCGAAAGCGCAGTTCGGCGAGAAGTATGGAGAGCAGGTACGTGTGGTAAGCATGGGAGATGTTTCCGTAGAGCTTTGCGGCGGTACCCATGTAGAAAACACTTCTGAGATCGGGCTGTTCATGATCACCAAAGAGAGCGGGGTCAGTGCGGGGGTAAGACGTATCGAAGCGATCTGCGGCGCTGCAGCGGCCAGGTATGCCTTTGGACTTGAGGACAGGCTTGAAGCAGTGAAGGCAGAGGTGAAGAACCAGGACCCGATCGCAGGCATAGCAAAACTCAAAGAGCAGATCAAAGCGCTTAAAGAGGAGCTTCAGACGGCACTGAACTCAAGCAAAAAAGAGCTGAGCGTGACTGAACTGAACGGTGTGAACGTGATCGTGGATGAGGTGGATGCAGGCGATATCAAGGAGATGATCGACGAAGCGAAGAACAAATATCCGAGTATTGCCATCATGTTGTTCCAGAAAAAAGGGGATAAAGTATTGATCGCATGCGGATCCAAAGAGACGCCTGTAAAGGCAGGGGACTGGATCAAGGTGATCGCTCCGATCGTTGGCGGGGGCGGCGGCGGCCGTCCCGACTTTGCACAGGCGGGCGGCAAGGATGCAAGCAAGATCACGACAGCGATCGAAGAGGCAAAGGTCTATCTCAGCGAAGTGCTGGAGGGCGGTAATTAAGCATGGGTGAACTCTTCAGCAGTTTTGCTGCACCAATCGTTTTTTTGCATGTACTCTCTGCCTTTATCTGGGTAGGCGGGATGATCGCGATACGGTTTGCCGTGCATCCTGCGATGCAGAGTATCGATGATCCCGCTATCAGACTCGGTAAAAACCTGATGCTTACAGGCAGGTTCTTTCATCTGGTGATCCCGTTTATTCTTTTGGTATTTGCAACGGGGCTTGTCATGGCAGTGGCACTGCAGGGGCATCACGGAGAACAGAAGATGGTCTTTATGCTCAAAGAGTCCGTCTGGGTGGTGATGGCGGCAAACTTCAGCTGGATGTATCTTAAACGGCGAAAAGCACAGAGGCTGTTTGATCAGGGCGATCTGCCGTCGGCCAAAGCAGCGGTGGCTTTGATACCGAAACTGTTATTGCCGATCAACATTGTTTTGGGCATTCTGGCGCTCTGGCTGGGTGTTACGTTGAGAGGATTATAAGAATTGGGAGTGAGGAGTGAGGAGTATTGGCATGCATTACTCCGTAATGCTTTGTTTTATGGGATAAATAATGGTGTATAGCACTTCTTCTGCTCTTGTGTGCCTCTGTTCCGCATCCGAGTCAAGGGCACTGCTTTTGAGAAAATTCGGTATTGAATTTATACAAAAAGTACCCGAGTATGATGAAGAGCAGATCACCACAGAAGCAGCCAAAGACTTTGTCTATACGGCAAGCAAGGGAAAGCTTGAGGCTGCCGTACGTGAGTTCGGGCTGGAGATGCCGCTTCTTTGCGCCGATACGGTGATTACGGCGGAGGACGGCTTGATCCTCCGCAAGCCCAAAGATATCAATGAGGCGCGGCGTATCCTGGAGATACAGAGCGGCTCGCGTATCTCCATCATCTCTTCAGTGCACTACCGCTCCAGAACCCTGCTTTTTTCAGATATCTCTGCGACGCATTACCGTTTTGCTCCGTTTGACAAAGAGGAGTTGGAAGCTTATCTCGAAAGCGGCCTGTGGCAGGGGAAAGCAGGCGGGTGTATGGTAGAGGGATTCTGCAAAAAGTATATCCTTTCGGTCAAAGGGTATGAGAGCACGGCAATGGGGCTTCAGGTGGAGACACTGCTTCCCTGGATAGGTAAATAGATATTCGTATAAGGTTTTTGGTCGATTTTGACCGTTGAAAGGTAGATAATGTACGAGAAGGAACTCGAAGCACTGAAAAGAGCCGGCCGTTTCAGGGAGCGTAAACTCTATGACGATACCCTGAAGGATCTGGCATCCAATGATTATCTGGGGCTTGCAGGCAAAAAGAAGCATCTCAAAAAAGCTTTGAAACTTCTGGAAGATTATGAGACGATCTCTCCCAAAGCGAGTATGCTGGTCAACGGCTATCACCCGATTCACCGTATCTTTGAGATGGAGCTGGCTGAAGCGAACCATTTTGAAGAGGGGCTGGTCGCAGGTTCGGGTTTTTTGGCAAATATGGCGCTGATCGAAGCTCTGGTACGCAAAGGAGATAGGCTTTTTATGGACGAAGAGTATCACGCTTCGGGTGTTATGGCCTCACAGCTTCTGGGTGACCGTGTCGTAATATTCAAACATAACGATGCGGATGACCTCAGAGAAAAACTGGAGCAGAACCCGGCAAAGCGTCAGATCATTGCCGTGGAGGGAGTCTATTCCATGGGCGGTGACCTCTGTAAAAAGGAGATCTTCGACCTGGCTGAGGAGAAAAAGGCGCTGCTTATCGTTGATGAGGCACATAGTGCAGGTGTGCTTGGCTGGAAACTGCAGGGGATCTTTGAACATTACGGTATCCCCGTCACGGAGCGCCATATCAAAATGGGTACACTGGGCAAGGCTTACGGTTCATACGGCGCCTATATCCTGGCAAGCAGGGAGATCATCAGTTTTCTGGAAAACCGTGCAAAACCGGTGATCTACTCCACCGCACCATCCGTGATCGATACGGCACTGGCACTGGTCAACTTCAGATATATCCGGAAAAAAGCGGAGAAGATCAAGGCTGAGATACTTCAGCGCCAGCGTATGGCCCGGGAGGAGTACGGTATCAATCTACAGAGTCTTATCCTTCCTATAGAGATGCCAGACAATGAGAGAGCTCTTTTTATGCAAAAAGGTTTGATCTCCCAGGGATATCTGGTCGGTGCGATCCGGCAGCCTACGGTCGAAAAACCGATACTGAGGGTGATACTTTCACTGGCGGTACCGGTAAAAGAGCTGAGACATGCATTGGCACTCATTAGGCATAATACGGTAGAATAAAAAATTCGGTAAAATATTAAAATTATAATAAACGCAACAAATTGCGTGAGCACCCCCAAGGGCACTTCCTTCGGGGCGCCTGTTGCTTTAAAGACGTCATCATAAATAAAGAAGGGTATCAGTGTTTCACAGTCTTATAAAAGGTTCTATCATCTTAGCTTTCATCTTTGTTGCTGCGCTTGTTGCTGCATTTGTTTATGCCTATGAAGAAGTGAAACTGGATGCAGAGAAACTGATCAATTATAAGCCTCCGACCTCTTCAGTGATATATGATAAAGACGGTAACAGGCTTGCGTATGTTTTTAGAGACCAGCATCGTCTTTATGCCCATTATGATGAACTTCCGAGTTTTCTTGTTGAAGCATTGGTGGCGATGGAAGATACCAAGTTCTTTGAGCATAACGGCGTAAATCCCGATGCCATCGTGCGTGCGATCATCAAAGATATCCAGGCAGGTGCATTTGTTGAAGGCGGCAGTACTCTTACGCAGCAGCTGATTAAAAATAAACTTCTTACAAGCGAAAAGAAGATCAAACGTAAGATCAAAGAGGCGATTTTTGCACTCAAGATCGAGCTTGAGCTGAGTAAAGAAGAGATCATTGAACGTTATCTGAACGAGATCTCTTACGGGAATAACTATTTTGGGATCAAAACAGCGGCAAATGGATACTTCCATAAAGAGCTGAATGAATTGACACTTAAGGAGGCGGCACTGTTGGTGGGGCTCCCTAATGCTCCAAGTTATTATAACCCGATCAGACATTACAAACGTGCGCTTGACAGGGCCAATAATGTACTTTATCGTATGAAAAGTATCGGATGGATCACCAGGGAAGCTTATCTTAAAGCTGTAAAAGAGTCCCCTAAAGTATATAAGACTTCCCTGACTCAAAATATTGCACCCTATATTGTAGATGAAGTCATACGACGTTTTAAGGACAAGTTCGGAGATATCCGGACAGGCGGATATAAGATCTATACTACGATAGATATGAAGCAGCAGGAGATAGCGAAAGATGCGGTAAGCTATGCGTATGAAAAAGCGTTGAAAAAATATGATGAAAAGATTGGTGAAACAACGCTTAATACAGCATTTGTTGCTGTTGAGAGTAAAACAGGAAATATCCTGTCTATGGTAGGCGGCGAAAATTATAAAAGAAGTGCCTTTAACCGTGTCACCCAGACTGAACGCCAGCCGGGTTCCGCATTCAAACCATTCATCTATCAAACAGCTTTGGATATGGGCTACAACCCTGCAACACCGCTTACGGACCTTGCACGGACCTTCCAGTACTACTATAAGGGGAAACGCAAGATCTGGGCTCCTCGAAACTATGAGAGGGATTTTAAAGGTTTTGTGCCGCTCAGAGAAGCGCTGGTGCATTCCAGAAACCTGGCGACCATCAACCTGGTAGCGGAGATCGGGGTCAGTACGATACGAAAAAGACTGGCTTTTCTGGATGTCCCGCATATTCCCCAGGATATGTCCATATCACTGGGCAACCTTGGACTCAGCCCTCTTAAAATGGCGCAGATTTTCTCTGTATTTGCAAACAGCGGCCATATGATCGAACCAAGACTTGTCAGTAAAATCGTATCGAATGATGGCGCCGTGATCTATGCGACACGTCCCAAAGAGATCGCTGATTTTACGACACCTGAACAGGCTTTTTTGATGACGGATGTGCTTAGGGATGTTGTTAAGCGCGGTACCGGACGTAATGCAAGGGTGGAAGGATTGGAGCTGGCCGGGAAAACAGGTACAACCAACATGAGTATCGATGCATGGTTCTGCGGATACTCTCCCGAGATTGAAGCGATTGTCTGGTTCGGGCGTGATGACAACAAGCGTATAGGAAGACGGGGGGCAACAGGCGGCGGATTGGCGGCGCCTGCTTTCTCTTACTATTTTAGGGAGCTTTTAAAGGTTTATCCGGATATGAAGAAGACGTTTGATATGCCTGAGGGTGTTTTCGAGGGTGTCTATGAGGGGAAAAAAGAGTATTATACCAAGCAGTCTCCGTTGCCTCAGGTACAACAGCAAAGTAATGAGTATGACTTCAAAGAGAGTAATGATCAAAACTACACAGGTGTTGGATTGGAAGAAGATACTGAGATTATCGAAGTGATCAATTATGATGATATTCCCAAAGAGGAGATCGGGGTGATTACGGTCATCGATAAAGATCAGGCTTCCGATGATAATGAGACAGGGGAAACAGGAAATGATGGTCTTCATCCGAAACGAAAAGTACCCAAAACCCCCGTATCAGAGGATAGCGGAACACTCTTTTAGGCAAAGACATGGGAAGCATAGTCTTTGATCCTTTCCTGTTTCATAGATCTCTTTTTTTATACTATTGAATAAAGCGCTTCCTCCCCCCCCCCTTTTTTTTGTAAGGATCTCTCTCCAAAGAAGAAATATGCTCACTTATTTCGTTTGATATAATGTTCTATTTTACAATATCTCATTCTTCCCATAAAACGTAAGTGATTTGATTACCAGAGCAATACAGAGAATAGGAGCAACACTTTATCTCAAATTTTTAAACTTTTTCGTGTGGCTATTTTACCTATCTCTATCATCTCATAGGCTTTGTCAAACTCATAAGATTCACAAGCATTTCTGGGGATCTCAATGATCAGATCGGGTTGATGTTCTTTAATGGTATTTTCTATTATGATATTTTGGGTAGCATCTAAACTTTTATTGAGTATATAAAAAATATCTATCGGCGGCTTTTCTTTAGATGTGTCACTACTTATCGCTTGCTTGGTTTTATCCATTAAATGTGTAGTCTTTTTGTACAATGTATTTTCTGCTTTCTCATCTTTTTTTGGACGCTCTATTTTATAGGTATTGTGTATGTTTGCGTTTAGGTTCACAGCAATAGTAAGATCTGTCTCATCCGATGATACAGAGGCTATGGGTAAGGGATCTAATACACCTCCGTCTACAAGGATCATATTTTTTTTTATAACAGGTATAAATATGGTAGGTATAGCGATAGAAGCTCTTATAGCATCAATAAGCTTTCCTTTTTTAAACCATATTTTTTTCTGATTTTTGATATCTGATGCTACAGCCATATACGTTATAGGTAAATCTTCAATTTTAATGTCACCTATCATCTGTTCTATTTTTTTATACACTGTGTCGATATTCATTATGCCCCCATGTGAAAGTGAAATATCAAGCAGCTTGAGGGTATCTATAAAATCCAGAGAGAGTACCCACTCTTTATATGCATCCATTTTTCCTGCCGCATAAAGTCCTCCTATCAATGCACCTATGGAGGATCCCGAAATAGATTTGATCTCATATCCTTCATCTTCAAGGATTTCAATGACACCAATGTGCGCATATCCTCTGGCTCCACCACTGCCAAGGACCAGGGAGACGGTTTTTTTATCTTTTTGCATATCTATATCCTTTTTGATATTTTCGCTATCGGCAAAGAGTAAAATGGGTAACAGGGCAACGAGTAACAGTTGCCTATTAAATAGCTTGATCATCATTTTAGCCTTATAAAGTATTTTTTCATGATTCATATTCAAGAAGGCAATAGATGCTGAAACGTCTTTTTATAAATGTTTAAAATCGTATCCAAAAGAGCCGCTATCACCGGACCTATAATAATACCCAGAGGACCAAATGAGATAATTCCTCCAAAAATAGATATGAGTATAACAAGGTCGGGCAACTTTGAATCATTTCCAACGATCCAGGGACGTATAAGATAGTCAACCATTCCTACTACCAATACTCCCCAGACAACAAGACCAATACCCCATCCGGTACTGCCTATAAAGAGTAAATAGACAGCTGCGGGTAACCATATCAACGATGCCCCCAACCCTGGAATAGCAGCAAGAAGAAAAACAACACTCCCCCAAAACGCCGAACCTTCTATGCCAGCCATCCACAATGCCAACCCGACCAATATCCCCTCGACGACCCCTACAATGAGGATACCTTTCAAGGAGGCTCTGGTCACCATCAACCCACGACTCATCACTTCAGTCCTGTCTTCTTCAGAAAGAGGCAGTAAAGAGGCAAGTGTATGTAGTAGTTGTGGTCCGTGTAACAAAAAATGAAACATTGCATAGAACATAATAAATAGACTGATAAGAAAGCCAACGGTTCCTTTTGTAGCACTGGACAAGCTTGAAACCAGCCAGCTTCCCATCGCACTTGTTGCCTCAGAGGCTTTTTTCACAATAGTTTCATTAAAAGGTTCAAGCTTCTCTTTAAAAGGCACCCAGTCTGGTACTTTTTCACTGAAAGAGAGATTGTTATCCAAGACTTCTTTGACAATAGGACGCGCCTTTTTAGTGATCTGTATGGCTTCACTTGTTACCATGCCTGAAAAACCGGCCAATGGCAAACCGAAAGCAAACACAGTGATCATCAGTGTAGTCCCTGCGGCCAAAGCAGATCTGTTCTTTAGTGAGTAAAGGATTTTAGAGTAGAAAGGATAAAGCAGCCCCGAAAAGATCGCAGCCAGTACAAGTGCTATCAAAAATTCATGAATCATCCCGATAAAACCTACCAAAACTGCAAAAAGCAATACTAGTACAAATCCTTGCTGAAATGTATTGGATATCTCTCTTTTCATCATTTATCTCCTATAGCAAACTGCTAGCTAACACTTTACTTTTCAATCCACTTGCCGTCTTTTTTTTCATAGCTGTGTTTTACGGCGGCCCAGGCTACCTTGTGTGCTGTCTCTTCACGGCCAGCATCACCATACCTCTCTTCAGGGTCTGCATACTCATCCCATGCATTGTTAAAAGCTGCTCTATAGATTTCCTGTGCATGTTTTGGGAGGTTCTTTTTTACTGAGTCAGGAAGGTCATCCAGTGCATCATAAGGCATCATTTCTCCTTTAATCCAATATGGTTCAATAGTATGAGTAGTAGCCTAGTTCCTAGGTGAATAAAGTACATCACTCTATCTCCTTATCCTCATAGATCAAGCTTGTTATTTTCCATCCCTCTTTTGGCTTGAGCTCATGGTCTGTGGTAAAGAAATGTAATTTTACATCTGTATCTATTAAGTATAACGGAATAACTTTATTGTTATGGGCTTTTTTGTAGGCTTCCAGATCGAACTTCTCTGACAAGGTCGTTGTCTTAATTTCTCCCTGACCATGCAGTAAAGAGGAGAGTTTTGAAAATGTTACATCCTCAGTGAAAAGTTGACGCCCGACGATCGTGGAGTGTGATGCTTTGCTCTTTTCGAGTTTCTTACCCTCAGTATTTTGAAGATAATAGATATTTTCGGAACCAAACTCGGATTTAAACCGCGTAGATGCCAGAGCATTCAGTGTAGCATGAGGACTGATAGCCAATAGTCTTCCTATACCCGTCAGTTCCATATTCCGGTCTGCATGATCGGAGACGGCCCGCCCATAATAGGTATCAAATCCCTCCATCCTGGCAGTACTGATGTTTTCCCAGTCCGTATCCGCCAACTTTACAGTAAACCCCTGTTGTTGAAGTGACTTTCCAATTTCACGAGAGACACGATTGGCACCAAGGATCAGCGTGCCGGTGGGCTCGGCTTCTCGAAGATCGAGCCATTGGGCAAGTGATCTTGCACTTAATCCCTGTAGCAGGATCGTACCAATAATGACCATGAATGTAAGAGGAACCAGCAGCCCGGCCTCGGCGTACCCAAAGTCTTCCAGACGCATGGCAAAAAGTGCTGAAACAGCAGCAGCAATGATACCGCGTGGGGCGATCCAGCTCAAAAAGATCCTGGCACGCAGTGTGAGGTCTGAAAAGAGTGTCGATAACATCACAGAGAGGGGACGTACAATAAAGAGGATGATCCCCAGCAGCCCCAGAGCTGCCCAGCCCATATCAAACAGAGCAAAGAGGTCCAAACGAGCTGAGAGGATGATAAAAAGTACAGAGATAAGCAACAGACTCAAACTCTCTTTAAAAAAGAGTATATCTTCTATATTTACATTTTTCATATTTGCCAGCATCATACCCATCAGTGTAACTGCCAACAATCCTGACTCGTGCGCAATGGCATTGGAGAGTGCAAATATCACCAATACCAGTGTCAAAGTAAACACATGGTGCAGAAAGTGGGGGAGAAGATATCGACGTAATAAAAATGCAAGCAGGAAAGCGCCTGATACCCCACTGATGATACCTGTGGCAATAATGGATGCCAGGGAAAGAGAAATCATTGCTCCGGTATGCTGCAGGGTAATGGTCTTGTAGACAAGGACGATCAGTATCGCCCCTGCGACATCCAATATCACTCCTTCCCAGTGGAGGATATTGGCAATGTCAGTATGAGGACGTACGGTTTTCAGTAGTGGCTTAATGACCGTTGGCCCGGTTACAGTCATCAGTGCACCAAAGAGTATAGAAAGTTCCCAGGAGAGTCCTATCAATAGATGTGTTGATACAGCAACCATGATCCATGTCAATACCAAACCAAGTGTAAGAAGCATATAAAGGGGTCTGGTCAAGCCTTTGATCTCATGAAAACGAAGTGTCAATCCCCCTTCAAACAGAATAATAGCAACACCCATAGAGATAAAAGGGAAAAGGAGTTCTCCCATCAGTGCATCCGGATCAAACAGCCCTGACACCGGTCCGGCCACTATACCAAACAGAAGCAGGAAAATGATCGATGGCAGTTTAATGTACCAGGAGAGCCACTGATTCAAGATACCAAAAAAGCTGACAAGTGCCAATGTGAGGAGTATATGTTCTGTCATAGTTAAAATACCAATCCCTGGAATATCTGAAAACCCAAAGCAAACAGACGCCCGATGCCCATAATAAAGACTAATAATATACTATGTGCTATAAGTTTTACAATAGTAAGATTCAGTTCCATAGTCTTCTTCTTTTTAGATCACTCTTTATTTGGTTCTCACACAATCTCATTCTTTTCAATGGCTTCAACGAAGTTGTCAATCTAGACTAACCGACTCTTACAGTTTTATTATACCGTACTCTTGAGTGGTGATTTGATTATACAGACGAGGGAAGTTCCTTCACAATCTCAGGAGAGGTGGAACCAATCAAGTGTAGGTCGGAATACCCTTATCCCGACATTCACCTTTTATGAAGAGATCATTATTGGTGTCGGGGTGAGACACTCCGCCCTACAGATACTGGAAGGACAATCCTTCGTGTAGGATATATAGTCACGCACCAAATGAGGAACAACTGTTTTGGTAATGATTGATTGAGAATTTAGATTTGGTTTTGAAATTTGTAAATGTAAGAAAATTTAAAAGTTTTTAAGAGCGGCTACTCGCGAGAACACCCAAGAGCACTTCCGCTGGGAGCCCTCCACCGGGGAGGACTTCATAGTCTTAGCAAGAGTATGTAGTCATATACTCATAAGCAGTCGGTCTGCCCTCATCCGGCCAGATTTCTCTTTCAAACTTGTAATGCTGGTAGGTAGTGACAAACTCGTCAGTAAATACAGGCTTCAGGAAGTTGTTATCAGCGATAAGTCCTTCGACTGCTTCTCTCAGTGTGTGTGGCATCTGAGGGATCTTCTTCTCTCTGATCTCATCAAGACTGAGCTCAAAGAGGTCTTCATCCATCGGTCCTACCATGTCATACCCTCCATTTTTGATACCGTCGATTCCTGCCATAAGAAGTGCAGCAAATCCAAGGTAAGGACATGCAGTAGAGTCCGGGAATCTTGTTTCGATTCTTGTTGCGGCTTCACCTGCACCGTATGGGATACGACACGCAGCTGATCTGTTCTGGCTTGAGTAAGTCAGGATAGACGGTGCTTCAAATCCAGGAAGGAGTCTTTTGTAAGAGTTTGTTGTGGCATTTGTGAACGCAGATACTGCTGCAGAGTGCTTAAAGATACCGCTTAGGTAGTCAAGTGCAGTCTTGCTGAGATTACCGTATGCATCTTCTTTGTAGAAGAGGTTCCTGCCGTCTTTCCAGATAGACTGGTGTACGTGCATCCCGTTACCGTTGTCTCCGTAAAGAGGCTTTGGCATAAAGGTTGCTGTTTTCCCGTTGAGGTGCGCAACCATTTTAACCACATACTTGTACTTCTGTACATTGTCCGCTGCTTCGATCATCGTACCGAACTTGATACCGATCTCACCCTGACCCTGGGCAACTTCGTGGTGACCAAGCATTACTTCAAGACCTACCTCTTCAAGGATCAGCATCATTTCGGCTCTGAGGTCTACCATAGAGTCAGTTGGCATTGTCGGAAAGTAACCGCCTTTTGTACCGGGTCTGTGACCCATGTTTCCGTACTCGTATTTCGTATCGAAGTTCCACTGACCCTCTTCAGTATCGACTTTGTAGTAGGCAGAATGAAGTTCATCTCTGAACTCTACATTGTCAAAGATAAAGAACTCGTTCTCAGGTCCGAAGTATGCCACATCACCGATGTTCGCTTCATCAAGATACTCAAGCGCTTTCTTGGCGATCGATCTTGGACATTTTTCATAAAGTTCGCCTTTGTAAATGTCGTAAACATCACAGAATACAGCGATCGTGCTGTCCGCAGTAAATGGGTCAAGGAATGCAGTCTCAACATCCGGTTTAAGAATCATGTCTGATTTGTCGATCGGCTGCCATGCTTCGATAGAGGATCCGTCAAACGGAAGACCGTTCTCCAGCATTCCTGCATCGATCGCACTCATTCTGTAACTGATATGATGCCATGCACCTTTGATATCTGTGAATCTAAAGTCTACAAACTCTACTTCATTCTCTTCACAGTATTTGAAAAATTCATCCGTGTTGTTCACAAATTTACCCATTCGGTTCTCCTGTAATTTAAAGTTATCAAACCATTATAGCAGGTAAAAAGTTAGAGGCAATAATTTTAGTGATTAAAAATTAATCAATTCGTTGAACCGACCCTTCTGGCTGTGTTTTTTTATGTTTAAAAATTGACCAGTATACGATCGCGCTCTTTGAAGATGGCAGCCTGGGTATAGCCTGCCTCTCTGGCAAGAGCAGTGACTTTATCATATGCAAATCCGACCTGTTCGGGAGTGTGCGCATCAGAGCCGAAGGTGATGGGGATATCGAGTTCATATGCTTCCTGAAGCAGTGCTTTGGACGGGTAGATTTCTCCGACAGGCTTGCGTAGTCCTGCCGCATTGAGTTCCAGTACCATATCGGCCTGCTTGATCGCTTTGAGGGCATTTTCTGCAAGCAGACGGATATCCTGCTTTGGCAGGTATTTGAAGACTTTGATCAGATCGAGATGCCCTACGATATCAAATCTTCCGAATTTTGCCATCGCTTCGATCGCTTCAAAGTAGGCCTGCCATATCTCATCGATGTCGCGGTCTTTCCAGCCACTCAGAAATTCAGGGTTGTCAAAACTCCACTTATCGATAAAGTGCACCGAACCGATGAAATAGTCAACATCGGCACCCAGGACACGCTCATCCATATGGCCCGGCAGATAGTCTACCTCATACCCGAAAAGAATATCGATCCGGTCTTTGTATCGCTCCCTGGCACCCAGTACATCACCGCGGTATGCTTCCATCTCTTCAAATGCCAGCCGGTAATGCGGATCAAAGTCCATCGGTGCATGTTCGGAAAAGCCATACACATCAATACCCAGATCAATGGCTTTCCGGATATATTCATTGATGGTCCCTTCCGCATGGTTGCAGCGGGTAGTGTGGTTGTGTATATCGATTCTCATAAGGTGAATTTTAGCATAAAATATTATTTTTACTACTATTTAGGTAAAATTAGAACCAAAAATATTCCGATACAGGCAAAATATGATTGAACAGAAGAAAGTAGAACTCTTAGCGCCCGCAGGCAACCTTGAGAAGATGAAGATAGCCTTCAACTACGGTGCTGATGCTGTCTATGGCGGTACCAGCACCTTTTCATTGCGTATCCGTTCGGGCAAAGAGTTTGATATAGATGCTTATCGGGCAGGGATTGAATATGCCCATGCCAGAGGAAAAAAGGTCTATACGACGATCAATTCATTCCCGTTCAATTCCCAGGTGAAGCTTTATGAAAACCATATTGCCAAGATGGCGGAGCTGAAGCCCGATGCACTGATTGTTTCAAGCCCCGGGATCGTAAAGATGGCAAAAACCATTGCACCTGATATCCCGATCCATCTCTCCACGCAGGCCAATGTGATGAACGCACTCGATGCACAGGTCTACTACGACATGGGTGTCACGCGTATTATCGTGGCGCGTGAGATCAGTCTCAAAGATTGTGAAGCGATCAAATCAGTGATCCCTGATCTGGAGCTGGAAGTATTTGTACACGGTTCGATGTGTTTTGCCTATTCGGGCAGGTGTCTGGTCTCTGCTATTCAGACCGGACGTGTGCCAAACCGCGGAAGCTGTGCCAATGACTGCCGTTTCCCGTACGAGATCTATGCGCATAATCCTGAGAGCGGTACGACTTTCCGGCTCGATGAAGAGGAGGGGGTTGGCACCTATATCATGAATGCCAAAGATATGAATATGGCTTCGCATGTCGACGAGATACTCGCCTCGGGCGTGATCGATTCGCTCAAGATAGAGGGACGTACCAAATCTCCTTACTACGCGGGTGTCGTGACCAAGGCATACCGGGCGGCGATCGATGACTTTTATGCAGGCAGGTTTGATGCAGACAAATACCAGGCCGAACTGAACACGACGCAGAACAGAGGCTTTACCGATGCTTACCTCACTTCCCGTCCATTTGAGAAAACTGATACTGAGTCCCAGGGATTTTCGATCCAGAACGGTACGCATCAGGTGGCTGCACTGGTAAGCGAGGACGGCAAGACATGGCGATGCAAGGATAAAACCTGTATGGGAGACGAGGTGGAGATCGTACTGCCTGTAGGGGCAGAGGTGGCGCTGGCAGACAACGAATACGGAAGGATCGAAGAGCATGATGGAAGGTACTGGCTGACATTCAAAAAGATCACTGCCCTCAGCGGCAAAGAATTTGAGTGCATCCACAGCGGTGACCTTAATGATATTGTTCTGCCTGCCGAGCTGCCCGGATATACGATCCTGAGACGCGGGATTGCAGAGGCGTTGGATAAAAAAGGTCTGACAGAAGACTCGACTCCCATGAAGATGGTACCGAAAGATCGGGTTGACGAGTAGGAGAGTATACCGAATGCATATTTGAGTTTGATACGTTGTCGGGTTGAAATATGCATTCTGTCCTAAACAGCCGAAGTGGCTTATAAAACATTTAACATAAGGAAAAAATGATGAAGTTCGTATCGATCGTAATGGGAAGCAAAAGTGACTACAGTATCATGGCTGAGTGTGCGGAAACACTGAAGAAGTTCGGTGTAGCATATGAGATTATCATCTCTTCGGCGCACAGAAGTCCGGAGAGAACAAAGAATTATATCAAAGAGGCTGAAGAAAAAGGTGCCCAGGTTTTTATCGCGGCAGCGGGTATGGCGGCCCATCTTGCGGGCGCTTTGGCGGCAAGTACTACGAAGCCGATACTCGGTGTGCCGATGGAGAGCGGGCCGCTTAAGGGCGAGGACGCGCTTCTCAGTACAGTGATGATGCCGGCAGGTATGCCGGTAGGGACGGTAGCGATCGGAAAAGCGGGGGCAGTAAATGCAGCATATCTTGCGATCCAGATCATGGCGCTTCAGGATGATGAACTTAGAGTCAAGCTCCAGGAAGACCGTATTGCGAAAGCGAAGAAAGTAGAGCTTGACTCTGCCGAGATCGAAGTCAGACTTTAAGACCATACTCTCGTTTCCAGGCTTCGGCTTGGGAATGCATACCTATGTTGAGATAGGCATTACACAAACTATTTTGTTCCGACTCGGGAGAGGAGGGACGAGGCTGAAAGAGATAAAAATGAACAAAGATGCAATCACGTTTAGCGAATTACTACTAAAACTCCAGCAGTTCTGGGCCGGACAGGGGTGCAATATCCTGCAACCGTATGATATCCCTGCGGGAGCCGGGACGTTTCACCCTGCGACACTGCTTAGAAGCCTGGACAGCAAGCCATGGAGTGCCGCCTATGTGGCACCGAGCCGAAGGCCTACAGACGGGCGTTACGGCGAGAATCCGAACCGCTTGGGTGCCTACTACCAGTTCCAGGCACTGATCAAGCCGAGCCCGGATGATATCCAGCAGCTCTATCTAAAGTCGCTTGAGTATCTTGGACTGGATCTGAGCCAGCATGATATCCGTTTTGTAGAGGACAACTGGGAGTCTCCTACGCTCGGTGCATGGGGGCTTGGCTGGGAGGTATGGCTTGACGGGATGGAAGTGACGCAGTTTACCTATTTCCAGCAGGTCGGCGGTATCGCGTGTGACCCTGTGGCTGTAGAGATCACCTACGGTACGGAGCGTCTGGCGATGTACCTTCAGGGGGTCGAATCTGTATTTGATATCGTCTGGAACAGATACGGCGAAGAGGTGACAACCTATGCGGATGTACACAAAGAGAGTGAATATGAGTTTAGCAAATACCATTTTGAAGTGGCAACGACTGAGAAGCTTTTCCAGCACTTTGATGATGCCAGCGCAGAGTGCAGGCTCTGTCTGGAAAAAGGGCTGCCTCTTCCCGCATATGACCTCTGTATGATAGCTTCCCATGCCTTTAATGTGCTGGATGCCAGAAAAGCGATCTCTCAGGCACAAAGGCAGAACTATATCCTCAAGGTACGTGAGCTTGCGATCGGTTGTGCAGAGCTTTATAAGGCGCAGGAAGAAGAGCGTAACGATCGGGTTGAGAATAGATAGTAAGTGGTAGGTAGTAAGTAGCAGGGAGCAGGTTTGGTTGGCATTGCGGTGCAATGCTTATTATAAATATAAAAAAATTGTCATGCCGGGCTTGCATTCAAGAGCATTGCCTAAACGGGCATCCGGAATCTTTTTGCTGCTTATGTTAATATGGGGAAGATAGGTGTAGGTTTGGCACTGCCAAACGTTCTTAAAATATTCGCAACTTTTAAAAAATAGAGAGAAACGGAGTGGAAGGATATAGAAATGAAGTTACAGGAAGTCTATGATTTTTTAGATACGGTCAGCCCCTTTGAGCTTCAGGAAAAGTGGGACAACTCCGGACCGATCGTCGGTGATATGCGCAGAGAGATATCGCAGGTCGTTGTTGCGCTTGATGTCGATGAAGAGATGATCGAAGAGGCGAAAGAGGGTACGCTTTTTGTGGTACATCATCCGCTGATCTTCGGCAAACTTGCACAGCTTGACTTCTCCAAATATCCGTCCAATCTTATCGAGAAGATGATCCTTAAAGGGCACTCTTTGATCGCACTGCATACCAATTTTGACCAGACACATCTCAACAGATACGTGTTTGAAAAAGTACTCGGCTTCAAGATAGAGAATGAAATACCGTTTGTCTGTATGGCTAAAGGCGAGTGGAGCTATCAAGAGCTGCTTGACCTGCTGAAGGAGAAGTTCGGTCTCCCGACACTCAGAGTGGTGGGAAAGAAAGAGAAGATCAATTCTATCGCACTCACAACGGGAGCGGGGGCATCACTCATTGATCTGGTCGATGCGGACTGTTTTCTGACCGGAGATATCAAGTACCATGATGCGATGAAAGCGCTGAGTGAAGATCTGATGATGGTGGATATCGGACACTATGAGAGTGAGAAGTTTTTTGCCGAGATACTTTTGGACGAGTTGAAAGTTTTACCTCTTTTGGCTATAATTGCGCATTCTAAAAATCCGTTTGAGATTGATCATACGATTTAAGTTATAAACTTCCCAAACCCTTTAAAGGAACAAGATGAACAAACATCTAAATGAATTGATCGCACTCGCGAAGAACGACCAGGCGATCGATAGCTATACACCCGAGCTTGAAGCTGCCGACAAGAAAGTAGAAAAAGCACAAAAGAAGATAGATGCAGTACAAGAAGAGATCGATCTGCTTTCATCCGAAATTGCGCAAAATGAAGAGAAGGTTAAAAGTTTTGATGAACAGTTGACGATTCTTAATGAACAAATTGCATCAAATGCAAAGAAAGCAAAAGAGATCTCTACGGAAAAAGAGATGCAGGCACTCTCTCTTGAAGAGGATATCGCTAAAGAGAAGATGACGTTTGCCAATGAAGAGATCGAAAGACTTCAGGGCGTGAATGAAACGAAAAAAGAGCTTTTGTCCGATGCAGAAAGTAAGCTTCAAACTCGTACCGATGAATTTGCCGGGATCAATGAAGCCGTAACGGAAGAGAAAGCGAAGATCGAGCAGGCAAAATCCGAACTGTTTGCCAAAAGAGAAGAGTTGACAAGAAACCTTGAACAGAAAATATTGGCATTTTATGAGAAGATCCGTATCTGGGCGGGCAATACGGCAGTTGTTCCTGTAAAGAAACAAGCGTGTTACGGATGTTATATGAAACTCAATGACAAGACATATGCCGAAGTGATCAAGGCCGAAGAGATTGTGAACTGCCCGCACTGCGGAAGAATCCTTTATCTGGAGAAAGAGACTCCCGAGGAGGAGTAGAGCGTTCGGCGCTTAGCGTTTAGTACCCCAAGGGCATTTGTCGCTCAGCTCGGGCACGTTCAGAAAATGAGGGGTTTATCCTCATTTTTTTGAAGGCAATTTATGTTTTATTTTACCTATAGCTTACTTTCCTTTTTTATTTATCTGATAGCGTTTCCTTTTTTACTGTTATTGGCATTTAAAGAGAAGTATAGAGAGTCAATCCCCGCACGCTTTTTTCTCTGGCGAAATTCTCCGTTGAAGAGAGAGGGGGTATGGTTTCACAGCTGCAGCTTCGGCGAAGCCAATGCGATCAGGCCTATTGTAGAAAGATTGCCTAAAGAGTCGCTAAGGATGAGTACAACGACGCAAACAGGCTATGAGGCAATAAAAGACTATACGGAGCAAAGCCGTTATCTGCCATTCGAGTCCCTGCTTTTTGGCTGGATGAAGCCCCAAAAAGCGCTGGTCGTGATGGAGGCAGAATTCTGGTATCTGCTTTTTGCCCTTGCCAAAAAGAGAGGGGCAAAGACACTGCTGATCAATGCACGCATGAGTGACAGGTCATTCCTGAAGTATTACAAGATGCGCTGGTTCTATGCACAGATTTTCAAGTATATTGATGAGGTGTATGCACAGACAGCAAAAGATAAAGAGCGTCTGGAGCTGCTGGGTGCTGAAAATGTAGTGGTGACCGGGAACATTAAACTCTCCAAACTCCCCGAGCCCACCAGGGCACTGCAGAAGCCGGACGGCCTGATCGTCTGCGGTGCCAGCACCCATGAAGGGGAAGAGACTTTGATACTGGAGGCTTACTTGAAACTCAAAGCTGAAGAGGACGATGCCAGGTTGATTCTGGTCCCTAGACACCCTGAACGGTTTGATAAGGTAGTCTCTCTTGTGGAGAAGATTACAGGGAGCCTGGAACAGGGAGGAGATGACAAAACACTGAGTTGGCATCGTTATTCAGAGTGCAAGAGTTTCGAGAGTGACATCATCGTAGTTGATACTTTGGGTGAACTGGTCAATCTCTATGCCGTCAGTGATATTGTGATCCTTGGGGGAGCGTTTGAACCGATCGGAGGACATAATGCTGCCGAAGCGGCACAGTTTGGCTGCAAGATCATTTCGGGCAAATACTATTTTAACCAGAAAGATATATTCGGAGCGATTGAGGGCATTGCGGTCGTAGAGGCCTCCAGCCTTTCACGAAGACTTTTGCAGCATGGACTGCTCAAGCCTACAGTGATTAAACAGAGAAGCGATATCACTCCGATACTGGAGAGTATAGAAGATGTTTTATAGTATTAAAGAGGATACGGTAACATTACGTATCAAGGCGCAGCCTGCAGCAAGCAAAAATGCATTTGCGGGGGTATACGGGGAGGATGCGATCAAGGTCACGATCAAAGCACCCGCAGTGGAAGGTGCAGCAAACAAAGAGTTGATCAAGTTTCTGGCAAAGTGTTTCAAAGTTGCCAAGAGTGATATTGTATTTAAGAGCGGAGCACACGGCAAAATAAAGATCATTGTGCTTCCGTTAACAGAAAAATTTGAAGAGTGGGTAAATCATAATGGCTATTGAACAGGCATTTAAAGTATTGGCAGAGCAGGAAGGTATTTCCAAAAACAAGGCAAAAGCGCTGATCGACAGAGGATTGGTATTTGTGGGAGACAAGCAGGTGAAGATCGCCAGGGCGCAGATCAGCACTGAAACGAAATTCCGCATCGAGTATCCGAATGAAGTAGAGGTGCTTTATGAAGATGAGAATATTATCGCGGTCAACAAACCTGCCCAGATAGACAGTTATGATATCCAGGATGCCATAGAGGGGGCAGAGCTGCTGCACAGGCTCGACAGGGACACATCAGGTGTTTTGCTGCTTGGGAAAAATCGGGAGTTTATCGACAAAGCGATCAACGAGTTCAAGAATCGCAGGGTAAAAAAAGAGTATGTGGCCTGGGTAGAGGGTATAGTCTATGATATGATGGAGATCGATGATCCGATCCTCACGATCAAAAAAGGCAAAGCATTTTCAAAGATCGACCCCGTACGCGGGAAAAAAGCACATACCAAAGTGACCCCTGACGAAGTACAGGGGAAAAAGTCTAAGGTCAAAGTGGAGATCACCACCGGGCGTACACACCAGATACGTGTGCACCTGGCAAGCGTGGGACACCCGATCGTGGGAGATGAGCAGTACGGCTCAGTTACCAGGTCAAAGCGTATGCTGCTGCACTCCGCGAAGATGAGCCTCTTTGAGTATGTGTTTGAAGCCCCGGAGCCCAAAGATATCGCAAGATACAAGTAAACCCTATTCGGATTCCATGGATTTGAGCGTATCGGCCAGTTCGTCTGATATCTGATACCGGGTACAGAGATAGCCGTTGGTATACACATTGCCTTTCACGGTATCTACACTTCGGCTGGAGCCAGCGGTATCTTCAAGATTATAGGCATAACATCCGTTCCTGTCATATTCGCTCCAGTATGACCACACGTCATCGCCGCTTACGCTGCAGTTGCCATGGCTGTCTTTTGGCATACGTGTCCGGCTCTCTGTAAGAAGCAGCTCTTTTTGATAAGGGTAGGGTGCGTTTTCCGCCATCCCGTAGATGTCAACGACAAGTTCCTGTGCGTTCCGTACAGGGCACTGATAGGCTATCCAGACGAAATACCGGTACTGGTCGCATGTGGCAGTCTGCATGAGATTGTCATAGGCATTTTTGACATAAAGGGCTATTTGTCTTGGAGCATTGATAGAACCATTCAAATAAGTACTTATGAAAGTATGACCAAAGCCATCTACGTTACTTGACAAGGCGCCGGGAATAGGATTGATAACATAATCTCCACTTGCAGTAGCATAAGGACCGCTACCTGCGACACTGTTTGCAGGGGTAGCAACAGAAACCATGCGAAATTTTGCTTTTTGGTCTTCATTAAGCAATGTGTACATTTTATTGCCAAAAAGATTGCCCTGTGAGTGTGCTACAAGCAGTACATTATGTTTTTGATTGAAACTGGCATTAGTATAGAGTTGATACATGGCATTGACATCACTGTTATAATTACTGATAATCGTTTGCAGTTTTTGTAAAAATTCATCGCCATTACTTTCAGCAGCCAAAGCCGAATAGATTGCAAAAAAGTAACCATCAGATATCTGCCCGCTCTCTTTAATCTGCCAGAAAGTTTCGATGAGATCATCTATCGTACCCCTTGAGGGATTGTATGCATGTCCAAATCTATATGTTTCTCCTTCTTTTTGAGGATCAAGCTGAGTAACTGCTTGATATTGCATAAATCTTTTAAGTGCTCTTTTACTATTTATAGCTTCTTTTTCTGTATTCCAAACGCCATTACCGAAATAAATATCCGTCATGCAGGGTTTAGCATAAAGAGAAACTAATCCAAATATTAAAAATAAAACTATTTTTTTCATCCTACTCT
>JBEWPY010000103.1:0-5542 GCA_047689495.1 Candidatus Sulfurovum profundilacunae
GACAGATTGGGATATGGTTTAGACTATCGTTATGAAGATGGCTATAATATTTTTTATATCAGCATAGACAAAAGCTGCAGGATTAATAGTTAGAGAGAAGCGCTGAATTATTTCAGTGCTTCCGCAATGAGTTCCAGCGGGTTTTTGAAGATGGTTTCAACATCAGCATTGTTCATCGCTTCACTCAGCTGTACACGACAGGCACTGCACTCTGCACTTACATAGTTGGCTTTGGTCTCTTTGATCATTGCTGCTTTAGGCTTGCCTGCAGCTTCGGCAAAGTGGAATTTTTCGGTCTGTATCGTTACCCCTCCAAACCCGCAGCAGCGGTTCGGGTCGCTCATCTCCTGCATCGAGTAGTTTGGCGCAAGCAGGTTACGGGGCTCTTTCCATATCCCCTGTACTTTTCTCGCATGGCAGGGATCATGGTAGGTCACGATTTCATCAAACTTCTTGCCTTTGAGTTCCAGTCTCTCTTTCAGGTTGGTATTGTCATGCAGCCACGCCGTTGCCATATGGATCTTCTCACCTACTTTTTGTGCACGCGCTTTCCATTCCGGCATATCGTGGTTTTCAAAGAAAACCTGCCAGTCATGTTTGACCATTGCTGAACAGGTTGCTTCCGGGATCAGCATCGCATCACACTCATCCATAAAGCGCTCAAAGTATTCGATATTCTTTTTGGTCATATACTCTACAGAGTCCATATCTCCTGTAAAATAGGCAGGCGCACCGCAGCAGAGCTGTTTTTTCGGGATAAAAATATCGATGTTCAGCTGCTTCAGTATCTCTACCAGACTGTCACCGATATCGGTATAGTTATAGTTGGCAAGGCACCCGATGAAGATCGCCACACGGGGATTTTTTTTCTCCTGGAGAGGTGCGGGTATCTTTTCGGGATAGCTGTTGAGAAAACTGCTCTTGGCCAGAGAGGGCAGAAGCCTCCCTTTTTTGACCATCGGCAGGGAAAACTTTGCCCTGAGGCCTCTTCCTTTTTCATCTACAGAGAGTGCACAGGTCTTGAACATAAAACCGAATTTCATGACAAGGTCCATAATCCATCGGTGCCTCAACAGAAAGAAGAAAGCTTTTTTGAACCATGCAATTCCATATTTTTCAGCGATATCCGCGCGTACCTCTTCAATGACCATGTCGGTAGCCAGTGAATTGGGGCAGACATCGACACAGTTGGTACATAAAAAACAGCTCTCAAAAATATTCTTGGCATTTTTGTCCAGTTCCAGGTCTCCGCGTTTATAGGCGCCTAAAAGATCGATGAACCCGCGGGGTGAGGTAGTCTCATCCGGATTAACCTGATGGACGGTACATACCGGGATACATTTACCGCATTTGATACAGGCATCGCTGGTCTCGGTGAAGTCAAAGATTTCGTCGATTGATTTACTCAAACGGTTTCCTTCTCAATTTGTTTTCTAATTATAGTTAACTTATTCATTACTCTCACTTTAGCTACTCTCGTTCCCACTCTCCTGAGTGGGAATGCATATTTTATATTGTAAGTGTTATAGCTAACTTTATTTCTTTATTTCAAGTATTGGGGTTTACTTTTTTTAATTAACAAAAGGCATTGCTTTGCAATGCAAACCAACACTATTCACTATTCGTTCTTCACTCTTCACTTAATCATCGTTGCGATGACTATCAAGCCAGACCATGATACCTTTTTGGGCATGGAGTCGGTTCTCCGCTTCGGTAAAGATCACTTCTTCCTGTTCTTCAAACACCTCTTCGCTTACTTCGTATCCTCTGTAGGCAGGCAGGCAGTGCAGGAAGATCGCGTCTTTCTTTGCCAGGCCCATCATAGCATTGTCGATCATATATCCGTTAAATGCTTTGAGCCTTGTCTCTTTCTCCTCTTCCTGCCCCATAGAGACCCAGGTGTCCGTCGTGACTACATCGACATTTTTGACTGCCTCTTTCGGATCGTTGCCAAAGATCAGTTTTCCTCCGTTCTGTGCGGCAAGCTTTTCCGCCTGAGCTACGATGGCAGGGTCACACTCATACCCTTCGGGTGTCGCAACTCTTAACTCAAAACCGATGATCGCAGCCAGCATCAGCCATGAGTGGGTCATGTTGTTCCCGTCACCCACATAGGCGACCACCGGGTTCTCTTTGCCAAACTCCAGCATGGTAAGATAATCAGTCATAAGCTGAACGGGATGGTAATCATCGGTAAGGCCGTTGATCACGGGTACTTTGGAGTATTTGGCGAACTCTTCGAGTTTGCTGTGTTCAAAGGTGCGGATCATCACCATATCAACCATCCTTGAGATGACGCGTGCCGTGTCTTTCATCGGTTCGCCGCGACCCAGCTGGATATCGTTCGAAGAGAGGAAAAGCCCCACACCTCCAAGCTGGTAGATCCCGGTCTCGAAGCTTACACGTGTACGTGTAGAACTTTTCTCAAAGATCATCCCCAGTGTCTGGTGCTCCATATACGGAACAAATTGGCGCTGCTTGGTCTGAGCCTTGATCTTTTGCGCCAGTGCGGTCATCTCCAGCAGCTCTTCTTTGGTAAAGTCTGCCAGTGTCAAAAAGTGTCTCATCGGACTATCCTTGTTTAGATATATTATTAACATACCTAAAATTTTAAAAGGAAATATTTTACCATAATTGGGTTGAAACTTGATGAAAGTATAGGTAGGCAGGGCAGAAGCCCCGAGCAAATAGTTACTTTTGGAGTAAGCGTGCCGCCTCTTTTGCATGGTAGGTGATGATGATATCCGCACCCGCACGTTTAAATCCGAGCAGGGTTTCCATCATCACTTTTTCATAGTCTATCACGCCTGCTTTGGCTGCCATTTTGAACATGGCGTATTCTCCGGATACATTGTAGACGGCAAGCGGGAGCGATGTATTGTTTTTGATGTCTCTGACCACATCAAGGTAAGTAAGCGCAGGTTTTACCATCAGGATATCCGCTCCCTCTTTCTCATCTTCCAGACTCTCCAGAATCGCTTCGTTGCGGTTGGCAGGGTTCATCTGGTAGCTTCTTCTGTCACCGAAACTGGGACTGCTTTCGGCAACATCGCGGAAAGGGCCGTAGTAGGCTGAAGCAAATTTGGTTGAGTAGCTCATCACCGGAAGATTTTCAAACCCTGCGCCGTCAAGCCCATTACGAATCGCCGTGATCATCCCGTCCATCATCCCGCTGGGTGCGATCATATCAGCCCCTGCTTTGGCATGGATGACCGCCTGTTTTGCCAGGTTGTCAAGCGTGATATCATTATCCACCGTTTCGAGTACAGGATCCAGCACACCGCAGTGTCCGTGGTCCGTATATTCACAGAAACAGAGGTCGGTGACGACGAACATATCAGGATGTGCCTCTTTTACCGCTCTGACTGTTTGAGCGATGATACCGTGTTCACAGAGGGCATCGCTCCCTACACTGTCTTTTACCTCGGGGATACCGAAGAGGAGGATCGCACGGATCCCGAGTTTCTTAAGCGTATCACACTCTTTGATAATCTCATCGATACTCATCTGGTAGACACCCGGCATGGAGGCTACCTCATCCTTGATCCCCTCTCCGGGTTTTGCAAAAAGCGGGTAGATGAAGTCATTGACGCTAAGTTGTGTCTCCTGAAGGAGATCTCTGAGGACCGGGTTGATTCTTTTTCTTCTGAAACGTGTAAACATAAATGATATACCTTTGTAAATGAAGGTCTGATAATTTGACCGCATTGATTATAATGAAATATTCTACTATAAAGAGTATAAAAATATCTAATATTTAATATCTAATATTTAATTTCTAATTCTTATAGTATAATCACGCCTATGAAAGCAGCAGAACAATCACAAACAGCTACCTTGCCAACTAAATTCGGTACATTTAAGATCCAGGCCTTTAAAGATGATCTGGGGAAAGAGCATCTGGCGATCTTTACCGGTGATCTTTCAGATGCACCTATCGTACGTGTACACTCTGAGTGTCTGACAGGGGATGCTCTCGGGTCAGTGAAGTGTGATTGCGGGGAACAGCTGCATGCAGCGATGGAACTGATCGCAAAAGAGGGAGGGATGATCATTTACCACCGTCAGGAAGGGCGCAATATCGGACTGCTCAACAAAGTCAATGCCTACGCACTGCAGGATCGGGGGTATGATACGGTGGCAGCGAACCATCAGCTGGGATTTAAAGCGGATGAACGTACCTATGAAATCGTAGAGTTTATCCTGAACCATTTCGGTATTAAAAAACTCCGGCTGCTTACAAACAATCCCAAAAAGGTGGAAAGCCTTAAAAATATCGAAATTGTGGGAAGAATCCCTATTCAGATCGCGGCAAATCCGCATAACAAAGGGTATCTTCAGACCAAAAAAGAGCAGATGGGGCACCTTTTGTAAATTAAAAATTAAAAAGTAGAAATTAAAAATTGGATGGATTAAAAGAGTACTTGGAGAGTGAAGACATCGTTTTAGATGCAGAGGCTATTGTGAAATTGGATCATTTTGCCTCACTGCTGAATGAATGGAATCAGATCCACAACCTTACCGGAGCAAAGACGATCGAAAAGATTTATGAAAATATCATAGACTCACTCTATCCGCTTACTTTTATAGAAAAACCTCAAACACTTCTAGATGTTGGAACGGGTGCGGGCTTTCCGGGACTTGTGCTCGGTATTGCACTGCCTGATACGGAAGTTGTATTGGCGGAACCGCTGAAAAAGAGGGTATCATTTTTGAAGTATGCCTGCATCGACCTTGGGCTGGATAATGTCAGGGTTGAAGGCAGGCGGGTGGAGCAGGTGGTGCATGAGCCCTTTGAGATGATCAGCTCCCGCGCTGTGACCGATACCAAATTTTTGCTTGAGTTGACACATAATGTCAGCGATGCTCATACCTCTTACCTTTTTTACAAAGGAAGCCGCGTCTTTGACGAAGTAGAAGTGGTGCAACATCAGTTAAGTTATGATATAGTACAAAAAAATCAAAGAAATTATCTTTTGGGCACCCTCAAAGCCCCCGGATATTCATAATGGGCTTTGAGGGTGCCCATGTATCAAGGCAGATCAGTGATCTTAAAATTTATCATTTTTGCAGTGGTTGCATTGCTTATCTACAAGTTTTTAGGAGGCACCCTTCCCACATTCGGAAGAAAAACCCCTGAACAAAAGAAACTCGATGAGGATACGCTTGTAGAGTGTGAAACATGTCACACATTTGTTACCGTAAAAGAGAGTATCATCATCAATGGAAAATACTACTGTTCGCAGGAGTGCGCAAGGTGAAGCATACTGCTTCAAGTGAGGAGTTAAGAGTTGGGAGATAGGAGTTTCGGTATGCTTTTCTTTTGAAAAAGCATTTATATGTTTGTCAGGGGTGGTTTTTAAAGGACAGAACCCTCTGATTAACCCAAGGCGTTCATAACATTCGTGTTGTGAGCCGTCTGCTGAAGATTTGCCTAACGGGCTTTTACAGGAAATCACAAAAAGATTTTTTCGTACAGCTGTATAGTTAGTCACCCCTGAAAAACCAAACAATCCCCCTAAAATAGGCACTTTGGAAGCGA
>JBEWPY010000104.1:0-5533 GCA_047689495.1 Candidatus Sulfurovum profundilacunae
TTTACTGGCCGGATGCAAACGCGATGGGTGGCCGGTTTGGTGCGTTTTTTGCATTGCCCACTACGCGTTACGCTTCCTACTCACTACGGTTTAGTGGTAATAATAATTCATAGTCAGAAGCCGGGCCACCACAATCTCCCCACCTGTACTGCACCCTTGTATGGTGAGCTTAAAATCTGCAGGAGCACTGCTTCGACAAGATCAGGATGAACGGACATGTTTACAGGATGGCTTTTTATGCCCATAGAATCATTTATTTTAAAGCTGTGAAAAACGCTTACTACTGTTAGTGATATTTTCAGGGAGTTCGTTGGTGTTGGAATAAAATAGAGGAAAGGAATGAGAGGCCGGAGCCTCTCGTAAAGGGGATGAATTACTTCACCATATCTTCAAGTTCTTCAGCAGATACCTGGTCAAAGTTAAGGTATTTATATACACTCTCTTTATTTGCATCTGTGATCTTTTTGTTTACGATCTCAAGATACTCTTCTTTGTTTGGAATACGTCCGAGAAGTGCTGCTACTGCTGCAACTTCTGCAGAACCCAGATACACTTGTGCACCTTTTCCAAGTCTGTTGTCGAAATTTCTTGTAGAGGTTGAGAATACGATCGCATTGTCTGCCACTCTTGCCTGGTTGCCCATACAGAGAGAACATCCAGGAACCTCAGTTCTTGCACCTGCAGTTCCAAAGACCGCATAGTAACCCTCTTCAGTCAATGTCTTCTCATCCATCTTCGTTGGTGGTACTACCCATAGCTTGGACTTCACCGGTCCTTCACCTTTCAGAACTTCACCCAGTGCTCTGAATAGACCGATATTTGTCATACAGGATCCTACGAATACTTCATCGATCTTCTCAGTCGGCCTGTTTGGATCAGCAAGGATTTCAGAAAGGGTAGCCACATCATCCGGATCGTTTGGACAAGCAAGAATCGGCTCAGTGATCTCATTCATATCGATCTCGATTACTGCAGCATACTCAGCATCTGTATCCGCTTCCATAAGCTCCGGCTTCTTAAGCCACTCTTTCATCTTATCTGCTCTTCTTTGCAGGGTTGCAGCATCTTCATATCCGTCTTTGACCATCTCTTCGATAAGTGATACGTTCGAATTAAGGTATTCGGTCACAGGCTCTTTGTCAAGCTTCACGGTACATGCAGCAGCAGATCTCTCAGCCGAGGCATCAGAAAGCTCGAAGGCCTGCTCACACTTCAATTCCTCAAGGCCTTCGATCTCAAGCACACGTCCGGCGAAGATATTTTTCTTACCTTTTTTCTCAACTGTAAGGTGACCGTCTTTAATTGCCTGGTAAGGAATCGCATTGACAAGGTCACGCAGTGTGATACCCGGCTGCATCTTACCTTTGAACCTTACGAGAACCGATTCTGGCATCGTAAGCGGCATCATACCGGTAACACCGGCAAATGCAACAAGGCCGGAACCGGCCGGGAATGAGATACCGATTGGGAATCTTGTGTGAGAGTCACCGCCTGTACCTACCGTATCAGGAAGACAAAGTCTGTTGAGCCATGAGTGGATCACACCGTCACCCGGTCTGAGGATCACACCTTTTCTTGATGTCCAGAAGTCCGGAAGTGTATGCTGAAGCTTGATATCTGCAGGCTTTGGATAGGCTGCCGTGTGACAGAATGACTGCATCACCATATCAGCACCGAAGTTAAGTGCTGCAAGCTCTTTGATCTCATCTCTTGTCATTGGACCGGTTGTATCCTGGGAACCGACTGTTGTTGCGATAGGCTCACAGTACACACCCGGTTTTACTCCTTCAAGCCCACACGCTTTACCTACCATTTTCTGTGCAAGCGTGTACCCTTTTCCGTTGTCTTCCGGCTGATCCGGTGCCATAAACATATCTGAAGCCTCCATACCAAGTGCTTCTCTCGCTTTCGCCGTCAAACCTTTACCGATGATCAGCGGGATACGGCCGCCTGCTCTCATCTCATCCGGAAGTGTATTTGGAGCAAGTGCAAACTCAGACACGACGGCACCGTTCTTTTCGATCACACCGTCAAACGGTTTGACAGTGATCACGTCACCGGTTTCAAGATCATCTACCGGTGCCTGGATCGGAAGACATCCTGAATCCTCTGCAGTATTGAAGAAGATCGGAGCGATGGTCGAACCGATCACCACCCCGCCGGTTCTCTTATTGGGAACACCAGGGATATCTCTTCCCATATGCCACTGAACAGAGTTGATACCGGACTTTCTGGATGAACCGGTACCTACAACATCGCCGACATATACAAGCGGATGGCCTTTCTGTTTCAATTCAGCCATCGTTTCAAGCGGGTTGTCCATTTTTGCGACAAGCATAGAGTTTGCGTGCAGCGGGATATCCGCTCTTGTAAATGCTTCAGATGCAGGAGAGAGGTCATCCGTATTTGTCTCACCAGGGATCTTGTATACCGTCAACGTAATCTCTTTCGAAAGTTCTGATTTATTTGTAAACCACTCTGCATTTGCCCAGGATTCTACAACCTCTTTTGCTTTGGCATTCCCCTCATCCATCAATGCTTTTACATTGTTGAATGAATCGTATACGAGAATTGTATTTTTAAGCTCTTCAGCAGCTGTATCAGCAACCTCTCCATCAATTTTCAATGCTTCTACAAGCGGTTGTACGTTAAACCCGCCCAGCATTTTTCCAAGGATCTCACATGCTTTTACCGCATCGATCCCATCACATGTTGCATTGCCCTGAACAATATCATTAAGAAATGCAGCTTTTACGTATGAAGCATCATCAACACCCGCAGGTACTCTGTTTTCGAACATATCCATTGCATACTCTTGATCTGCAATCGGAGATGTTTTAAGTAGTTCTACTAATTCAGCGACTTGCTCAGCGGTGAGTGGTAGTGGTGGAACACCAAGCTCAGCACGCTCAGCCGTATGTGCTTTATATTCTTCGATTAAGGCCATATTTGGTCTCCTAGATTTGAATTTGTATCACCGATTATACCGATATGTGTTGAGAAAGTGATGGTTCTGCGAAAAAGAAGTAAAATGAAGGAGTATTTTGTGTAGGTTTGAAACAGAGAAAAAGAGAGTGTTACAATATTTCCCTATTTCCCTTTGCATTCGGTTCGGAAAGCACCCCCGTGGCCTCCAATTGATCGATGATGTTTGCCGAACGATTGTAACCGATCTGTAACTTCCTTTGAAGATAGGAGATAGAGGTTTTCTTATCGTTCAACACCACTGCTTTTGCCTCCTCATAGAGAGGATCAAGGTCGATATCACCTGTCTCTGAACTGCTGCCTTCACTACTGCCTGAGACAAGGTAGTTTTCGTCATACTCAGGCTCCCTCTGTGCCTTGATAAAGTCAACGATTCTCTCGATCTCCTCTTCAGTGCTCCATGGCGCATGCAGACGCACAAGGCCTGTTGCACCGGGAGGAGTAAAGAGTCCGTCACCGCGTCCCAGCAGACTCTCTGCCCCCATACTGTCCAGGATCACTTTGGAGTCAACTTTCTGCCCTACCCTGTAACTGAGTCTGGAAGGGAGGTTCGCTTTGATCAGACCTGTTACGACATCCACACTCGGCCTTTGTGTCGCTACGATAAGATGGATGCCGGATGCCCTGGCCATCTGTGCAAGACGAGCAATAGAGAACTCAACCTCTTTCCCCCCCGTCATCATCAGGTCCGCCAGCTCATCAATGACGACTACGATATAGGGAAAGGGTTCTGCTGAAGCATCCTTTTTCACTTTTTCATTATAGTTTTCTATATTTTTTGTACGATTTTCCGCCATAAGCTTATAACGGCGCTCCATTTCTCCTACCATATTTGCCAGTGCAGCGATCGCTTTTTTGGCATCAATGATCACCGGTGTTAAGAGGTGCGGAATATCATTATAGATAGAGAACTCCAGCATTTTCGGATCGATCAGCATCAGCTTCAGGTGATCAGGGTCATTTCTGTAGAGCAATGAGAGGATCATTCCGTTGATCCCGACCGACTTTCCTGACCCGGTGGTACCCGCGATAAGAAGATGCGGTAATTTTTTGATGTCTGTCACAAATGGTTTACCGACGATATCTTTCCCCAGTGCAACGGTCAGAGAAGAGCTGGATTCTTTGAAGATATCAGACTCCAGTATTTCCCGTAAATAAATGGTATCGACCTTATCATTGGGTATCTCTATCCCCACCACATCACGGCCGGGTATCGGTGCCTGTATACGTATCGTTTCCGCCTGCAGCGCCATAGCCAGATCATCCTGCAGGTTAAGGATTTTGGAAACCTTCACATTCGGTGCAGGCTTGAACTCAAACGTAGTCACCAAAGGACCGCTGTACGTTCTTACCACATCACCTTCGACCTTAAACTGCTGCAGCTTGTCAAGAAGCTCTTCAATTTTTCTGTCGACCTCTTCTTCATTCATCTTTTTGATAGCTTTTGGCGCTTTTTGCAAAAAGTCCAGTTTTGGAAGTTTGAAATTTTTCGGTTTTTCTACTCTGCCCTTCTCTATCTGTTCCAAAATCTTTGAATTTTCTTCAAGCTCTTCAACGATCTGTACATTTGTGCTTGACTTTGCTGCAAAGGAAGGCAGAGGTTTTTCTGGAAGCGGCTCTTCTCTGGAAGTTTCCATCTCATTTTCAAGTTCAGTAATTTCATTGATCACCGAATCCTCTATATCAAACGGCAACTCATCCAAAACATCCGATTTGGGTTTTTTCCTGGATACTCTTTTTTTCACTTTATCTTTTTGACCCTGCTTCAATTCTTTCATAGAAGGCATCATGATCTCATCTTCTATTTTTGGCGAAGCGAAAGGATTGCTAAATATCTTTTTTACTATCAATGTGATCACACTGCCTATCTTTTTAAAAAAAGAGGCTGCCGGTGCAAAAGAGAAACCAGGCATCTTAATACCTGCAGGGCTGAAGTCATCATCAAGGATGAATACAAGCGAAAGGAGCGAGATCATCAGCCAGGAAAGCCATAAGCCTGCTTTTCCAATATAGGGGTCCAGGAATTCTATTATCTGCGTTCCAATAAATCCTGCTTCTTTAAGATCAAATACCAAAGACTCGAGAAAAATCAGGCTGATAAAAAAGAGTATCCACCCCAGATAAAAATCAATATCCTTTGCCTTTGAACGATCCCTGTAAAGTTTAAAAAGAGGATAAAACAATATGATCACATCAATATAAGCAAGATAACCAAAAAGAAAAAGATTGGTCTCTCCTATTTTTTTTCCGATATTACCTACCAGCCCGGTTTCTAAAAAAATGGTAGAAAAAGCTGCATAGATAAAGAGTATGCCTGTGACAATAAGCGTGATCTTCAAGTCATATTCCTGTTTTAATATTAATTAATGAAGATATTATAACACAATAAAATTAGGCATCTATGAAACATCTCATATTAACATTATTTAGAAACCTCTTCAACAATCCTTAAGCTCTAAATGCGTAAAATTCCACCCTACATTGCGATGTAGTGATGCCTCGGTGGTGGAATTGGTAGACACGCTAGACTCAAAATCTGGTGGGCTTT
>JBEWPY010000105.1:0-5518 GCA_047689495.1 Candidatus Sulfurovum profundilacunae
CATCTTCGATACGCTTCTTCTGATAGTCTTTTAGTCCATATTCATAGACGACAGGGGCACTGAAACCGGCGATGATAAAGATCGTGAACCAGATCTTCCAGTTGATCCCCACGACAAAGAGCACACCGTAACCGGTGATCAGCAGTACCAGTGCCGTCCCCAGGTCAGGTTCTTTGGCGATCAGCAAGAAAGGAATGATGATCACAACAGAGAGGAGGATAAACTTCAAGAGCCCATACCCCTTCTCCGGCGGAGGGGATTTGTGGACAAGGTAGGCTAAGGTCATAATGACCGAGACCTTGATGAATTCCGAGGGCTGTATGGTGATGCCGATCCCCGGTATCTCGATCCAGCGCTGCGCGCCGAGGATCGATTTCCCTACGAGCTCTACGGCCAGAAGCAGTCCGAGGTTCCCCACATAGAAGAGGGGTACAAACCACCAGAGCATCTGCCGCCAGGGCAGAAAAATCGATACGAAAAATGCGATCCCTGCAATAACATAGTAGACCATCTGTTTGGTAAAAAGATAGGGGTTGATCTCATTGACCAGGTAGGAGGAGATCACAAGGAGCGGAATGAGCTGAAGTATTAAAAGATAGTTGAAATGTTTAAAGATACGTTTGTCAAAATCAAACCAGTGCTCCATTCTCCGCCTTCATTTTTTGGGTATTATATCAAAAAAAGTTAGAGGTACGGGATGGCTGAGTTTTACCGATCCGAGTTGTTGTCAAGGTATGGAGCATGTTTTCATGCTGTGACCACCAAGGAACGTGCGCTGAGCTGTGACGGATCGTTGGCACTGCACACCGGAGAGCCCGAAGAGGCGATCCTCTCCAACAGGGAAGCGGTGGCCAAAAAGCTGGGCGTAGGTGACAACGTCCACTTCATCGTAGCCCAGCAGACCCACAGTGACAATATCCGAGTGATCGATAAGCAAGAAAGCAGGGGATGGCATGCGATCGACGATGCGGTAGAAAACTGCGATGCCATGATCACCGCTCAAAAGGGAGTAGTGCTTACTATCCTGACCGCTGATTGTGTCCCAGTACTGCTTTTTGACACAAAAAAAGCGGTCGTGGCTGCGGTACATGCGGGATGGAGAGGTACCAGGGCAAATATCACGGGGAAAACGGTAGAGAAGATGATCGGGACTTTCGGCTCGGATCCGCAGGATATCGTCGCGTTTATCGCACCCTCGATCGGAAGGTGCTGCTATGAGGTGGGAGAGGATGTCTCACGGCACTTCAGTGACCCGGAGAGCTATGAGAAAACCGGGGAGAAGAGTATGCTGGACCTGCCGCTGATCAACAGGAAACAGCTATTGGAAGCAGGGATAAAGGCTGGGAATATCGAGAGGTGCGGTGTCTGTACCTCCTGTGAGTCGGAGACCTATTTCTCTTATAGAAAAGAGCCGGGGTGCAGCGGCAGGTTTATGAGCATGATCGCACTTACATCGTAGATGCATAAAGGGTCAGCTCATAGACCCACTTCTGGAGAGGCAGCAGCTCCTCGTAGATCTTGAAGTTCCTCTCTATGATCTTTTCGGAGTGGAAGGTCTTGTCCGGCTTGAATGTGGTATAGGCAACCATCGAACGGTATCTTGTCAGATAGCCGAAAGAGGGCTCGCTCTCAAACTCTCTTGGAAGCCGTTTGTACTCGGGTTCGGGTATATGGTAGCCCTTGGCTTTGAGCCCCTCCAGGATATGGTGCAGGGATTCGCGGTGTGCATCACTTTTGATATAGTCGCGGTAGGCATGAAGCAGGGGCGGTTTGAAGTTGCGTATCCCCGCCGCTACCAACACCTCGTAGGGGTCGTAGTGCATATAGAAGCTGCTGCTCTGCATACGGTGGCCGCCGCCCTGCCACATAATGATGCCGATACGCTCCTTGATCGGATCATCCAGGTGAAAACGTGCGTCACGGTAGATGCGGAAAAGCGACTTGTTGACCTTGGGAATGGCATGGATAGAGGGAACAAGGATCTGCAGATGCTCACCCATCTCCTCTACATAGGCTTTGTTCGGGGCAACAATGCAGCGTTCATACTCGGACTTGTGCGCATCAAGCCACTCCTTGGAGTTGTTGCGGATGATCTTCTCCAGAAACGCGATACCCTCTTTGGGAAATCCCGAAAAGAGCGGTGTGTCAGACATCAGGCATCAACCCTGAAGTCTTCATGCGCTTCGAGCTCCATCACCTGCCATGGAAGCCCCTGTTGCATCAGCTCTTCCATAAACGGATCGGGGTCAAACTCTTCCATGTTATAGACACCGGTCCCCTGCCAAGTCCCTTCGAGCATCAGCTTCGCACCGATCATCGCAGGCACACCGGTCGTATAGCTGACTCCCTGGCTCATCACCTCTGCATAACACTGCTCATGGTCGCTTACCTGGTAGATATAGATCGTCTGAGGTTTACCGTCTTTGATCCCTTTGGCAAAGATACCGATATTGGTCTTTCCTTTGGTACGCGGACCGAGGCTTGCCGGATCGGGAAGCAGGGTTTTGAGGAACTCGATCGGAATGATCTGCTGGCCTTTGTGCTCCACAGGTTCGATACCGAGCATACCGACGTTTTCAAGTACCTCCATATGTTTGAGGTAGCTCTCACCGAATGTCATAAAGAACCTGATACGCTTCAAGCCCTTGATGTGTTTCACCAGTGACTCCATCTCCTCATGGTAGAGCAGGTAGCTGTCTTTTGGTCCCACTTCGGGGTAGTCCCATACCTGCTTGATCTCCATCGGTTCGGTCTCGATCCACACTCCTTTACCATGATCGTTCTTTTGCCAGTATCTCCCCTTGGCGCTCACTTCGCGCAGGTTGATCTCCGGGTTGAAGTTGGTCGCGAAGGGGTAGCCGTGGTCTCCCGCGTTGCAGTCAAGGATATCGATCGTATGGATCTCGTCAAAGTAGTGCTTCTGTGCATAGGCACAGAAGACATTGGTCACACCCGGGTCAAAACCGCTTCCGAGCAGTCCCATGATATCCGCTTTTTTAAACTGCTCATCTCTCGCCCACTGCTCTTTGTACTCGAACTTCGCTTCGTCCGGATGCTCATAGTTTGCCGTGTCCAGGTAGTCGACCCCACAGCGCGAGCAGGCATCCATAATGGTCAGGTCCTGGTAAGGCAATGCCACATTGATCACGATATCCGCATCTGTTTTCATAATGAGCTCGACCAGTGCTTCTACGCTGTCCGCATCAACTTTGGCCGTGGCGATCTCTACATCGAGACGCTCCTTGACATTGGCTGCGATCTCGTCGCATTTGCTGAGTGTACGGCTTGCCAGTGTGATAGTCCCGAAAGTCTCGGCATTCATCGCACACTTGAAGGCAACCACATTTCCTACACCGCCGGCACCGATAATAAGGGTATTTGTAGACATGGAAAACTCCTAAGATTAAGTATCTAATTTTATCACAAATAGAAGTGATTTACGAGATAACTCAGTACAAAAAGCATAGGGATAAAGAGCAGGGTGCTGATCATGATCAGTGAGGTGACATCTTTGGGGCGGCAGTCATAGAGCGAAGCGAGGTTGATATTGGCTACTGCAAGCGGTACCATCATCTCCATCAGTATGATGCCCTGTACAAAGAGTGGTAGTGAAGTGAAGCTGAGTATCGTGGCACTAAAGAGCGGTACCAGGATAAACTTCTGTGAGAGGGTAGAGAAGAGCAGAAGCGGACGAAGCTCCTGGAACCTGATGCCGTGCAGGAAGGTCCCAAGCAGGAAAAGCTGCAGTACGATCCCGCCGTAAGCCCCCATCTTGAAAAACTCCTCTATCTGCGGAGAGAGCGGGATCTCGTAGATATTGATCAGGATCGCTATGGCTGAGGCAGGGATGATCGGGATCTTCACGATATTGAGAAGCGACGCTTTGATACTGAAAGAGCCGCGTGAGTAGATATAGACCCCGATGATGTAGACCACAAAGACATTGGCGATGTTGATCAGGGTGGTATAGATGACGCTGCCTTCGCCGAAGAGCGCGATACCAAGCGGGATACCGATATTGCCGGTATTGCCGACAAATCCTGCGATAGAGAAGATGGAGCGCTCCTTGGGGTCGGAAAAGAGGATCTTTCCCAGTGCGATCGTAGGAAGTAGCAGCAAGAAGATGATCCCCAGATAGAGGAGCGGTGTATAGAGGTGTTCAAGTTCAAGTTTGGCCGTGCTGAATCCCCATACGGTGACAAAGGGCTGCAGAAAATAGACAGAAAAGAGTGTCAGTGTTTTGGAGTTCATATCCTCTGTGAAGATGCGTTTGGCGATGTAGCCCAGAAGGATAAAGACGTAGACAAAGATAATGCTCATAAGTGTATCGATCATGGGTGGGATTATAACATTAACCAATTTTAGATATCATTTTATCCAAAAGGACACTTTTAAAGCAAAGCTTCAAAAGTTACGTTGTCACTGGGACATCTTCAGCAGATAGCTCATACGACTAGTCGTATTTTATTTTAAAATTTAAGATAGTTATTCCGTACTTTTAAGATAGAAAAAAGTAGGCTCCCGAAGGAAGTACCCTTGGGTGTAAAAAGTCGTAACTTCACACGTGTGCGGATAATACTTTGTGATAAAAGAAATAATATTAAGGTTATTGAATGGATTTTTCTTCTTTGGAGACGTGGGGCTACCTCGCGGTGGCATTTTTTTCGTTTGGGGGTTCGCTCTTTATCGTAGCGGCTGCCGGTGTCTTCTCTTTTATGGGCAATATGGACTTGACCACAGCTCTGATCGTTGCGATGGTCTCCAACTTTTTGGGGGATAACTTCCTCTTCTATCTTGGAAAGTACCAGAAAAATCAGATCAAACCCTACTATGCCAAACATAAGCGTAAGATCGCACTGGCCACACTGATCATGAGGAAATACGGTGCCTTTGCGGTCTTTATCCAGAAGTTCATCTATGGGGTAAAGACCCTGGTGCCGATCTCGATGGCCCTGGCAAAGTATGATTTCAAAAAGTTTATCTTTTTCAATATCTTTGCCTCTATTGTCTTTGTATTGACGATCGGGCTGAGTGCTTACTATGCAAGTGAGTCGATCATCGTATTTTTCGGATATATACAGAAAAACCCATGGATCGCTCCGGTCATACTCTTTTCGATCATCGGGATCATCTGGTTCACCCTGGAGAATATGACGAAGAGAAGATAGCGTTCAGTGATGAGCGTTTAGCGTTTACAAAACAGCTTAATATTTTGTCATTGCGGACTTGATCCGCAATCTCCTTGTGGAAAGCCTCAGAGATCCTGAATGCCTGTAGGAAATACTCTTGGATACATGTTCAGGATGACAAAGCTTTCTTAATATATTTGCCGGTGGAGTAATTATTAGAGTGCAGAAATTGTTTTAAGCAGATGAAAATTGTATCGTTGTCGGGGTGTCCCCACCCCGACCTACGGCAAGATGTATTTTTAAGGATTGGTTAAGGGGAAAAGCGCCAGCGTTTTAAACGCTAAACGCTAAACGCTAAACGCTAAACGCTAAACGCTAAACGCTAAACG
>JBEWPY010000106.1:0-5477 GCA_047689495.1 Candidatus Sulfurovum profundilacunae
ATATACCTGCCGTCATTTCCTGCTTTAATTTCTCCTGATTGAGCTTTTTGATAATCTTTGCCGAAAGATCTTTGTATCTCTCGTCATCAATGTTGAGTGAAGCTGTCACGCTGCTTTTGGGTATCTCTTTTGCCCATTCCAGAAGGAGTTTGTACTCTTTTTTGGTAAGTCTCGCTTTGAGTACTTCTCTGAGTTATTTTTCTTCTTTGAGAGGAAAGGTGAGTTTGCGGATATGTTTTTGAATTTCATATTTAAGATTTGACAATGTTGTTCCTATTTTGTAAATTGTAGAATACTCAAGTATCCTATTGCGGCAAACACAATAGTACCGAAAAGGTTGAATGTCAAGTTTGCGAAGGCATGCATATATTTGCCTGCTTCAAGCAAAAAGAAACTCTCTATCGCAAAGGTGGAGTAAGTAGTAAATGCACCGAGTATTCCTGTAACAAGAAATGTTTTTACATGCGGAGAGAGTGTGGTGTTTTGATGAAAGTAAGCAAAGAGCATACCGATAAAGAGACTTCCTGCAAGATTGACTGCAAGTGTACCAAGAGGAAGAGCATGGACAAAGTGCTTATTGACCGCACCATTCACAAGGAGCCTTAAGATTGCACCTATAGCTCCACCGCTAGCGACTGCGATGATAGTGAGTGAACTCATGGCTAATCTCCTTTTGCATCTTGTCACGGATATCCTCAAACCAGTTTTCTTCAGCGGAGTTGACATCGACTGTAGGCAGATAGTGGTATCTTACCGTACTGTTATGGCTTGTCTTATTGTGTTCATTGAGCAGCTTTTTGCTGCCCGTGATAACCACTGGTTGTACTTTGAGTCCCATTTTTTCTGCGATGAATTTGGTTCCGGACTTAAAGGGGAGCACTTTTTGATGTTTTGCGCGCGTACCCTCGGGAAAGATTGCAATTTTACGTTTTTTGATCTCCAGGGATTCTTTGACATCTTTGATTAATTTGATCAGGCCTTTTTTATTTTCTCTGTCAATGGAGATCATGTCGCCATTTTTAAGCAGGTGGCCGAACCATGGCGTATCAAAAAGCTCTTTTTTTGCGATCCATCTCAAATGTCCCGTCTGCAGTGCTTCCATTCCTATGATATCAACAATACCCTGATGGTTCATGAGGATGAGATCTGCTTCGGGATCAGCCTTGCCGACCTGTTCAATTTTGCCGCCCATCAAAAAAAGGATAACACGATTTAGCTTGTGCATGATAATCCCTTTATGAGAACGGAAAACCGTAATCAAAGGGATCATGAATACGGCAACAATAAATGATATGATAAAGGCTCCCCAATAAAATCTAATTTTTGCAAATGTCTTCATTTTTTATCCATCCCACGATACCTTCTTTATACTCTATTTTGATATACGGATCTTTTTCACTCAGTATCATTGTTTCAAACTGCTTGTCAATATAGGTACTGACGGTACTTGTCTTGGTCGGCAATATATATAGCGGTGCACCCTGTCGGATACATGTCTTTTCATGAGGGATAAAGAGTGTTAAAAGTGTAATGAATGAAATGATAGTCAGGACCAGGTAGAAAAAATCTCTTTTGAATAAAAACATTAGAAGGAAAAAAACGGATAAAGAGATCAGGAGATACTTTTTCAATGTATCGAAACTGTCTTCTTTGGGATTGAGATCACTGTGTGTGACGTTGGTTGCATCTATTACTGTTATCGGTATTTGAAGAGAGTTATACTGTTGTTTTATGGTATTGTAATAGGTGAAATTTAACTCTTTTTGTTCCACAGGTACAACCACATAAAAATCACCGCGTACTTTTGCATATTCTCTATGTATCTCTTCGATACCGCTTTCCTGAACAGATGAGAGAGCCATATCTTCCAGGTTGGCTTCATTTGCCTCAATATTAAGCGTTATGATGTAACTCTTTTCGTCATAGTTCGAAACCTGGGAGTTTTTGATCTTCATCTCTGCAGCGAGAACACCACAAAAATCATCTCTTTTTTCAAGCTCTTTTAAAGGAATATATCCGCCGGGGAGCACAGCACGTTCTTTGTTTGAAAGAATTGTAAGCGGTGGCATACGGACATCTTCATCTTTTGCTTTGAAGTAAAAGGTATAAAAACTGTCAGTACCGTTCTTGATGACCAGGGGGTTTGTAGATAAGGGCTGTACATCGCTCTGCTTATCAAACGCAAACTGCAATGTTTCCGTTGTGTTTGTATCTAACGCAATCACTGTAACCGGGAAAACCTGGTTTTTATATACTTTTTTAGGGAAATAGCTGTATTTAAACGCGCTTTCGGCACTCAGCAGGGTATTGAAAGCAAATAATATCCCCAGGAGAGCCATAAGCGGGCGAAATATTGGCAGCATTATGCGTCAAACCCCTGCAGCATTTTGATACCGTCTTCCGAGCCGAGGATTGCTTCCATCGCACGCTCAGGGTGAGGCATCAGTCCAAAGACGTTCTTTGTGACATTACATACGCCTGCGATAGAGGTCACTGAGCCGTTTACGACGACAGGATGACCTTCTTCGTCACAGTAACGCAGAAGGACCTGACCGTTTGCTTCAAGTTTCTCGAGGCCTTTGTCGTCGATATAGTAGTTGCCGTCTGCATGAGCGATAGGGATATTAAGGACTTCCCCCATTTCACATTTGTTCAGAAAGGCATTGTCGCTGTTTACTATGGAGAGGTTTTGATGTCTGGAAATGAAGTGCAGATTATTGTTGCGTTTCAGTGCCCCCGGAAGCAGTCCGGCCTCGGTAAGGATCTGAAAACCATTACAGATTCCCAGCACTTTACCGCCGTTGCCTGCATACACCCTGACTGCTTTCATCACCGGTGCAAACCTTGCGATTGAACCGGACCGGAGATAGTCCCCGTAACTAAATCCTCCGGGTACCACTACCAGGTCGGTATCTTCCGGAATGGTTGTCTCTTCATGCCATACCAATTCAGTTTTGTGGCCAAGCTTTTCAAACGCATATTGCGTGTCGAATTCACAGTTTGTCCCCGGAAATCTAAGTACTGCTACTTTCATCAGACGATCTCTATCGTGTAATCTTCTATCACGGTATTTGCAAGAAGTGTTTCGGACATCTCTTTGACTTTAGCTTCAGCCTCTGCTTTATCTTTTGCATCGATATCCATGACGATCTGTTTTCCGATACGGACATCGTTCACTCCCTCAAATCCCAATGAGTCCAATGCATGATGTGCCGCTTTGCCTTGCGGGTCGAGAACACCTTCTTTTAAAAATACGTTTACGATTACTTTCATCATTCGATCCTTATCTGTTTTGAATTCTTTCTAATACTTGTTTATACGCTTCTGTCAGTCCGCCCAACCCTTGTCTGAATCTATCTTTGTCCAGTTTCTCCTGTGTTACAGAATCCCAAAGTCTGAAGTTGTCAGGGCTGAGTTCATCAATGAGGATGATATTGCCATCCTTGTCTCTTCCGAATTCAAGCTTGAAGTCCACTACCGTGATGTCAAGTTCTGCATAGAATTCACTGAGGATCGTGTTGATACGTCTTGCCATATACCGAATGTAGTCGAGTTCATCCGTATTATTTACAAGGTTGAGGATCAGACAGTGCTGATCATTGAGTTTGGGGTCGCCGAGTTCATCGTTTTTATAGTCAAACTCAACCAATGTGAAGGGGAGTACTGTTTTATCTTCGATACCAAGGTTTCTGCTAAGGCTTCCTGTTGCGATGTTGCGTACGATTACCTCGATATAGATGACATCCGCTCTTTTATGAAGCATGTTTTTTTCATCAATACTGTCAACGTAATGTGTCGGTATGCCTTTTTCATTGAGATACTTGAATAGTTCTGTTGAGATAGCATTGTTGAGTGCACCTTTTCCCTCTTCGCTTGATTTCATTTCACCGTTAAATGCCGTTAAAGAGTCCTTGAACTCTGAGATAAGGAGATCAGGGTTTTCTGTTTTCCAGATCTTTTTTGCTTTGCCCTCATAGAGAAGTTCGGTTTTGGTCATTTTCTACTTTCCTTTATTCGTGATGATTAATGCCTTTAGGATATCTACTGCACTTTTCAGTTGAGCATCCTCATAAAGCTGCTTTTCTGTAATGATGGTATCATCCGCTTCGGATTCATTATTCTCTTTACTCTTTTTCTTTTCCTTCTTTTTTGTGCCGTTGACCTTTTCAAGCTCATTCTCAAGATGCTTTTTCAGCTCTCTCTCTTTAAGGAGTACAGGATCATCTATGTACTCAATTTTTCCAAGATGGACTGCAATGTCCGGCGTAACCCCTTTTGCCTGAATCGTTCTGCCGCTAGGAAGATAGTATCTGGCTACGGTCATTTTCACGGCTTCGCTCTTTCCGATAGGCAATACTACCTGCACTGACCCTTTCCCGAATGTTTTTTCTCCGACTACAATTGCACGTTTGAAATCCTGCAAAGCACCGGCTACGATCTCAGAAGCGGAAGCAGATCCACCATTGACCAGAACCACAATAGGCGTTCGGGTATCGCTGTCTTTTTTTGTTGCTTTGTACTTTATGTTTTCGATCGCTACACGACCTTTTTGGGAAACAATGACCCCTTCCTCTACAAATAGGTCAACCAGCCCCACCGCCTGGTCCAGAAGTCCCCCGGGATTGTTACGAAAATCCAGCAGGATCCCTTGCGCATTTTTATGGTTTTCGATGGCTTTTTTAACATCTTTAACCACTTTCTGGTCAAATGAGGTTACATGTATATAGAGCAAGTTCTCTTCAACCGTTTTTACATAAACAGATTGAACCTTGATAATATCTCTTGTTATCTTGATTTCGATCGGTTTTGGTTCTTTTTTTCTGATGACAGTGAGCGTGATATCTGTTCCCGGTTTGCCCCTCATCAGTTTTACTGATTCATCGATATCCATACCGATAGTTGCTTTATCCTCTATTTTCAGGATAATATCTCCGGCTTTCATTCCGGCTTTATCTGCCGGAGTACCGTCGATAGGTGCGATAACGGTAAGTGCGCCGTCCTTCATTCCTATAGAGACACCGAGTCCGCCGAACTCACCTTTTGTCTGTACATTGAGGTTCTTATAGGCTTTCGTATCCATAAACGTAGAGTGGGCATCAAGGTTATTGAGAAGCCCTTTTAACGCTTTGTCTACCAGGTCAGTCGTATTGACTTCATCCACATATTGCGTTTCAATGACATTGAGGATTTGAGTGAACTTGAGATAGGCTTCAAGTTTCTCCTTTGCCGAGGTCTGTTTAACGGCCGTATCGGCCTGTGCGAAGACACCTATAAAATAACTGGCGATCAGTGTAGAAATAAGTCCCGCAGCGATGATTTTTTTACTTTTTTGTACCATATTGTTTTTAAATTCCCTGAAGTGAAAATTAGTTCATTATTTTATTCAAAAATCACTTGAATAACGGTTAACCTTTTTGATTCCAAGTAGAAAAGTCCACCAACATGGTATCCACCAAAAGTATGAGAAGATACTCAAG
>JBEWPY010000107.1:0-5364 GCA_047689495.1 Candidatus Sulfurovum profundilacunae
TCGGGATTATATCCAATCTGTGGTTAGGAAGAGTTGTAGTACTGTTTTCCCCTAACATCAGCAGTGACTCGGAGATGACCATCCCTCCTCTGCTCTTTTTCTCTCATTTATACCAATCAAAAGTAAATTTCTACTACAATAAGAACAAAAATATATGGAGTCTCTACGTGTCATTAGCGCTTGCAAGAAAATACCGTCCTGCTACATTCAGCGACCTGATCGGTCAGGAAGCGGTCTCGCAAACCCTCTCACTTGCACTGGAAGGCGACAGACTCTCGCATGCCTATCTCTTCTCCGGGCTCCGGGGAAGCGGAAAAACCTCTACGGCGCGTATCTTTGCCAAAGCGCTGCTCTGCGAAAAAGGTCCTTCCTCCCACCCCTGCGGAGCGTGTACACACTGTGTCATGTCAAGTGAAAACCGCCATATGGATATCATCGAGATGGATGCGGCATCAAACCGCGGTATCGATGATATCAAAGACCTGGTCGAACATACCAAGTATAAACCAAGCTCGGCACGATACAAGATCTTCATCATCGATGAGGTCCATATGCTGACCAACCAGGCATTTAATGCGCTGCTGAAAACACTCGAAGAGCCTCCTGGCTTTGTCAAATTTATCCTGGCGACAACGGACCCGCTCAAACTGCCCGCTACGATACTCTCAAGAACTCAGCACTTCAGGTTCAAAAAAATTCCTCAAAACCTTGTGCAGGAACATCTTGAACATATCCTGAACCTGGAAAATACAGGCTTTGAAAAAGAGGCGCTGGAGATCATTGCCCGCACAGGTGCAGGCAGTTTGAGAGACTCGCTTACCCTGCTTGACCAGGCAATCGTTTACTCCAAAAATTTTGTAGATGTACCGACGGTTACCAATATGCTGGGAATCATTGAACCGAGTTTGCTCGAACAGCTCGTCACCGATATCATGGCAAAAGATACCGCCAGGATACTCGAGTTTGTCAAGATGGCATCCAATTACGAAGCCGAGATGATACTCGATGAGCTGACACTCTATCTCAAAGCACAGCTTCTCTCAAAACAGAGTCCGCTTACCCCGATGATCATTGAGCGTTTCTTCAGGATTATTGCCGAATCAAAAGGTCTCCTTGGGCTTGGAAGCGACGGAGAGTTTGTCCTCACACTGTCACTCTTTAAAATGATGGAAGCTCTGGAGATCAAAGAGATCGATACGATGATCCATGCACTTGAAAAAGAGCTGCACAGCATTCAGATAACAGCGCCGTCCGCACCAAATCGTTCAGAGCCTAAAGTCGTTACTATCGCAGAAGAGGATTTGGCTTCGCCAAACAGTGTTCAGCACTCAACACCCAGCGTTAAGAGTGAAGAATCCCCCCAGCCACAAAAAGAACCGGTTCAAGAGCCGTCAACAACTCCACCGCCACAAGAGAAACAACCCGCAGAACATCAAACTGCCGATTCTGAACGCTCAACACTGAACGCTGCACGCTCCACGCAAAGTGCCAACAAGTTCAATGAACTTGTCCAAAAGATCTTTGACAGAGATTATGAACTTGGCATCTGTTTTGAGACCAACATAGAATTTGAAAGCTTTGAGAACGGAAAGCTTACCTGGAGATCTGCTGCCCAGGGTGAAGAGAAAAAAATGCTCATAACCCACTGGGGTGTGATCAATATGTTCGTCAAAGAGATTTTTGGCTTGGATACCAAGATCGTCAATATCGCAAAAAAGCATCCCGAAGTAAAAAAAAACCCTGATAAAACAATAACTCCCAGGCCTGCAGAAGAAGACAAACCTACCCGGGAAGAAAAAGAGTGTAACGCCTCAGCCTCGATGCTTGAAGACGTAGAGATGAAAAGCTCCTGTATCGCACCTGATCCCGGTGAGACCGAGGCAGCCAAAGAGAAGGACCCTTCAACACTGCTGGAGGAACCTATGGTGAAAACAGCGATCGAACTGTTTAACCCCAAAAAGGTAAGAATCAAACGGAATAGCTGAATTACTCCATCCAGGCCTGTGTAACGATCTTGGGCTTATCGTCATAGATCTTGATCTTCTCTGCCCCGATACACGCCCCCTCATCATCAAGTTCAAAAACAACCATCTGCAACACCGTTTTACACTTATCAGGTACATTAAAATGGCCGCCAAGCCCTGTAAGGAAACGTCTCATGGGTATCTCTTCTTCCATCCCGATCACACCGTCTCGACAACCCGTCAGTCCTACATCGGTGATATAACAGCATCCCTCTCTGATCTGAAGGTCGTCTGTCGCCACATGCGTATGGGTCCCGAGTATCGCCGAAACATCCTCTTTGAGCATATGCAGCAGCGCCTGTTTCTCACTGCTTGCTTCGGCATGCATATCAATGATGATATGTTTAATACCCTTTGATTTCAGCCTTTCAACCTCATCCGTGATCATGGTAAAAGGGTTATCGACCATAGGCATCGTATAGTGCCCCATAAGGTTCAGCATGGCTACCTTCCGGCCGGCAATACCGGTTTCAAATATCCCTTTGCCGGGTGTACTTTTCGGATAGTTCATCGGACGGATCAGCGGATGTGTCGCAAAGAGTTCACATATCTCTTTCTTATCAAAACTGTGATTCCCGCCGGTCATCATATCAATACCGTATCCAAGAAGTTCCTCACAATTTTTTTTAGTCAGCCCGAACCCATGACTTGCATTCTCATAGTTGGCTATCGTATAATCGATATAGTGTTCCTGTTGAAGCCTCTGAAGGTGATGTTTGAGCATAAGACGGCCGGGTTTACCGACAATATCACCGATAAAGCCGATACGCATCTGTCTTATTTCCCCATAAAAGGAAGCAGTGCAGATGCCCAGGTCAAACCGCCGCCGAAGGTGTCAAGCAGCATCATCTCCCCGGTCTTAAGCCTTCCTGACTCATAAAGGTCATTGATCGCCATGGGGATAGAGGCTGCGGAAGTATTGCCGTATTTATGTACAGTACGTACTACCTGGTCCTCTCTCATCTTCAGTGCATCTCCCACAGCTTTGATGATACGGTAATTTGCCTGATGCGGAATAAAGTGCGGAATATCTTCAGCGTTGATGTTATTATATGTCAGAATATCTTTTACATCTTTTGTCAGGGTCTTTACCGCCAATTTAAAGGTCTCGTTACCTTTCATCTGTACAAAGTGTAGTTTCTCATCGATCATTGCAACACTTGCCGGATGTACAGCGCCCGGTGCAGGTGTCACCAAAAAGTCCGAATAAGAACCATCTGCACTTGCATGTACATCAATAAATGCTTCTTCTTTGTTTTCTGTTGCCGAGATCACTGCCGCACCTGCCCCGTCACCAAATAAAATACAAGTCGTTCTGTCGCTATAGTCAACAATGGAAGAAAATTTTTCAGCTCCTATGACCAGCACATTTCTCTTCATACCTGACTCGATAAAAGCCTTGGCCATAGAGAGAAGATAGACGAACCCGCTGCATGCCGCAGAGATATCAAAAGCCTGTACATTTCTGATACCGATCTTTTCTGAAATAATGCAGGCGGTAGACGGCATATTGAAATGGTCAGGTGTCACTGTTGCACAAAGTATCAGATCAATTTCATCTTTTGGAATACCAGCACGTTCGATAGCCAATTCAGCAGCTTTCGCACCCATATCACTCGTATACTCATTATCAGCTGCAATACGACGTTCTTTAATGCCCGTACGTTTTACGATCCACTCATCTGAAGTATCTACCATCTTTTCCAAATCAGCATTTGTTAAAATTTTTTCAGGGGCATAAGCACCAATTGATCTGAAAGAGGCATAAACCTGCTTACTTGAAGACATAGCTATCCTTAACGATATATTAGGAAACATTTTACCATAAATTTATAATGGAAATTCTAAAATGCAAACGGAAGTAAAGGGACAAAGCCTAACCTGTCCCTATTTGCCTGTCATTTTACCTGAGTATGCTCAGTCAAACGTTTTTCAATCGTTGCATTAACATCAGACTTGACATAACTTATCGCCTGGAAGACGGCATTTTTGATTGCTTTCGGACTGGAGGCACCATGGGAGATGATCGCACACCCTTTTAGCCCAAGAAGCGGTGCACCGCCGTATTCATCTTTATCGATCTGTTTTTTCATATTGACAAATACTTTTTTCTTCATCATAAATGCACCGATCTTTGCAGGAAGCGATCTGCGGATATACTGTTTCATCAGGTCAAAAACGGTAGAGACAACGCCTTCGCTTGTTTTCAGCAGGATATTTCCCGTGAACCCGTCACATACAACAACATTTACTTTACCATTGAAAATATCTTTTCCCTCAACATTTCCGATAAAGCCTTTAAGGTTTTTTAAAAGAGGAAAAGTCGCTTTGGTAAGTTCATTTCCTTTACTGTCTTCTGTCCCGTTTGCAAGAAGCCCTATCTTCGGTGAGCCAACCCTAAGGATCTTCTCAGCATACACTTCACCCATCGCACCAAATTCATAAAGGTTTTGCGGTTTACAGTCAGTCACCGAACCTACATCAAGCACAAGTGTCTTGGTTGATGAAATACTTGGCATCAATGTTGCCAGGCCGGGTTTGGAAATACCGGGAAGGCGACCGATTCTCAGTGTAGCCGCAGTCATGGTTGCGCCGCTGTGACCTGCTGAAAGTATCGCATCTGCCTTTCCTTCACGCACCAGTTCTACCGCTTGATAGATCGATGAGTCTTTACGCTTCAGAGCATCCGTTGCGGCATCAGCCATATCAATCACATCATTCGCTTCAACAATCTCAACTTTATCTATAAAATATGGAGGGAGAAATGAGAGGATCTCTTCTTTGTTGCCTACAAATATAGGAATAAACTTTTTTTCTTCAAGTGCCTGAACTACACCTTCAATGATAGGTTCGGAACCGAAGTCCCCACCCATTGCATCAATTGCAATTCTAATCATTGTAACTATGCTTTAGTCGCTTTGTACTCACCGGTAGTCATATTCATATGGTGAGGCATTCTCCAGGTTCCATCTGCATCTTTTACTGGCATTGGAAGTGTCAATTTATAATGTGTTCTTCTCTTCGCTGCTCTGGTTTTACTATGTCTTCTCTTAGGTACTGCCATTTTCTATCCTTTTTTTGCTAATTTGAAGAAGAGCCAAGCTCCTCTTCACGCTTATGTCCTCAGCGGACAGCTCGCAACGCTGGCGTTGCTTTAAAGGCTTTATACAAAACCTCAACTTTTTTTGCTAAAACTCAATTTCGAATACTTCTTCACCATTATCACAGTTTTTGCAATAGTGGTAAGCGCCTTTGAGTGCATTAATCTCACTCTCCAGGATATAGGTTAAATCGATGTTTCCATCCAAAAACTCAATTATATCCAAATCATCTTTATCTT
>JBEWPY010000108.1:0-5310 GCA_047689495.1 Candidatus Sulfurovum profundilacunae
GTCAACTTAAATAGAGATGCTTTTAATAGTTATTTGGTACAATAAAGCCTATTTCAATTCTATGGAAGGCGGAAATTGATGTTTGGATTGTTTGATAACGCAAATATACCGGAAGCAAAGATACTTTTTGGTTCCAGCGAAGAGATGAAAACGCAGATTGAAGAGCGAAAAAGCCCTTTTAACGGTGAAGTGATAAGTATCTCTTCAGTATGTGATGCCGAAGATACGGCCAGAGCGCTGAAAATTGCACAGGGTGCAGCCAAAGAGGCTAAAAAAACACCACTCTCTCAGCGTATCCAGTGGTTGGAGAATGTAGCTGAGAAACTTCAGGAGAACCGTGAAGCTTTTGCCATGATGCTGACCAAAGAAGTAGCAAAGCCAATCGCTTTTTCCCGTATCGAGGTAGACAGATGTACTGAAACGGTAAAGATCACTGCGATGGAACTGGCCAATCTTCACGGAGAGACACTGCCAACGGACATCATGCCGTCAGGGAAACAGACAACGGCTTTTTTCCGCAGGGAGCCTGTCGGGGTTGTTGCCTGTATCACGCCGTTCAATTTTCCGCTCAATCTCGTCGCACACAAGATCGCCCCGGCTTTGGGAGCGGGGAATGCCGTGGTGCTTAAGCCGACACCCGAAGCACCGATGACAGCCTATATGTTTGCCAAACTTTTCGTTGAATCGGAGTATGCCGTCAAAGATGCCCTTTCGGTAATTTACGGTGATGTAGAAGTGGGCTCCGCATTGGTTAAAAGCGATATCCCGAGGGTCCTCAGTTTTACAGGTTCGGTACCGGTAGGCCATATTATCACGCAGCAGGCGGGGATCAAGAAGATCAGTCTTGAACTTGGCGGCAATGCTGCAACCTATATCGATACCAGTGCAGAGGTACAGCATGCGGCTGCCCGTTGTGCGTTTGGCGCCTTTTATAACTCGGGCCAGGTTTGTATCTCGCTGCAGCGTATCTATGTGAACGAAGCGGTCTATGAAGCGTTTGCTGAAGCAATGGCTGTTGAGACAGAGAAGCTCAAAGTGGGGTCTCCGTATGACGAGGAGACATTTATCGGACCGATGATCGATGAAGAATCCAAACACAGGGCCAAGGCATGGATTGCAAGTGCGAAGAATGAAGGTGCCAGAGTGATCGCCGGAGGAAAAGAGGAAGACGGCATCTTTTCTCCTGCCGTAATGGCGGATGTCACGGATGAGATGAAGATCGTGTGCGAAGAGGTTTTTGCTCCGATAGTGAGTCTGGTGAGTGTTCCGGATTATGAAACAGCACTGGAGAAGATGAACCAGTCACCGTACGGATTGCAGTTCAGTATTTTTACCAATGATCTGGCATTGACACAACGGTTTATAGATGATGCCGAGTGCGGGGGAGTCGTAGTCAATGATATTCCGACGCTGCGGTTTGATGTTCAGCCTTATGGAGGCAGTAAACTCTCCGGTGTCGGAAGAGAGGGCCCTAAATGGGCACTCGAGGAATTTACGGAAGTAAAGTCAGTCGTTATCTGTTGAGAAGAGAAGGAGTGTAGGAGTGCAAGATATGTTTGAAGCAGGTTTTTTGGGTACAAGGGCCCCTCTTTTTATGGATATCGTGACACTGATCGTGGCGCTGCTGCCGTTTTTGATTATCGGCGCGGTCTATTTGGCAAAGAACAAAAAGTATCAGGCACATGCCAAAATACAAAAGTTGCTTTTCTGGATCTCTTTGGTGGTGGTTGTCTATTTTGAATATGGCGTAAGAAGTGTCGGAGGATTTGATGTCTTTATGGAGAAGAGTTCCACCTCATACAGCTATGCCTTCTGGGTGTTGATCACTCATATTGCGATTTCAGTCGTAACATTGATTCTCTGGGCCGGTACTTTGCTCAGGGCTAAACGTGACTATCGTATGAATGTATTGCCAGGTATGTACAGTCCCGCGCATAAAAAATCAGGGATAAGAGCATTGGCAGGTATATCGCTTACGTCACTCTCCGGATTATGGGTGTACTATCTGCTTTTTATAAATTAGGGGAGTCTGTGAAAATGAAAAACGTTGCAATCTCTGCCTGTTTGACAGGTGAAAAGTGCCGGTATGATGGTGCGGACAACTATAATGAAGGGCTTTTAAACAGTTTACAGCACTGCAGGCTTATTCCTTTTTGTCCTGAAGACCATGCTTTCGGTACTCCGCGTCCAACGATGGATTTGATCAAAAAAGACCATACCATAAGAGCCTTGTCAAATGAGAGTGGCGAAGACCTGACGCAACCTATAGAGAAGTATGCAAAAAACTTTTTTGATAGATATAAAGAGATAGACCTGTTGATCGGTAAAGAGAGAAGTCCCAGCTGCGGGGTTTCTTCCGCGAGACTCTACAATGAGAGTAAAGAGCTGCTCTCTTCGGGCGAATCGGGGCTGATGATAAAAGAGGCAAAAAGGCGCCATATCAACGCAGTAGATTCTGAAGACTTTAAAGGAGAGATGTGAAACTCATATGGGCAGTGTTGTTAAGCATAGGTATTCTATCTGCACAAGTGAAAGATGAGGAGACAAAAAAGGCTATAGTGAAAATTTTTACTGTATCAAAAGTGTTGAACTATCAGGAACCCTGGAGTTCTTCTATGAGGCGGAGTACAGGTTCAGGTGCCATTATTCAGGGTGACTATATCCTTACAAATGCACATGTCGTTGCAAATCAGACTTTTTTGGAAGTACAGCGCTACGGACAAAGAAAACGTTATATAGCCAAAGTACATTCAGTCTCCCATCAGGCAGACCTTGCACTCCTGAAAGTAGAAGATGAAAGTTTTTTTACAGGAGTGAAACCTTTAACCTTTGGTACGCTTCCGCAGATAGAAGAGAAGATCGTTGTTTACGGCTATCCGATGGGCGGGAATACGCTTTCTGCCACGATAGGAGTGGTTTCACGTATTGAACACCATCGTTATGCACACAGCGGCGAGAGCTTTTTGGCAGTACAGGTCGATGCTGCGGTCAATCCGGGAAACAGCGGCGGACCGGCACTGTCCGACGGAAAGATCGTAGGGGTGGTGATGCAGGTGATCAGAAGTTCGCAAAACATCGGCTATCTGGTACCTGTAAGTCTGGTAGAGCATTTTATAGAGGATATGAAAGACGGCAGGTATGACGGGTTTCCCGAACTGGGTATCGTGACACAAAAAATGGAAAACCCCTCGCTCAAAGCCTATTATGGGCTGGAGGAAAACATAACCGGCGAGCTGGTTGCCGATATTGTATATAACTCTCCGGCTGTCGGCGTTGTCAAAAAAGGGGATATCATCACCAGTATTGATGGACATAAAATTGAAAATGACGGTACTGTATCTTTTCGGGATAATGAGTATACGGACTTTGGATACTACAGCGATATGCATCAAATGGGCGAAGATGTTGTGCTCGAACTGATCCGAGATAAAAAACAGATGAAAGTCAACATAAAACTGACACGCAAAGCTGATGACATTCTGCTTGTGAAAACGACCGAATACGATACAATGCCCCGATATTTCATTGAAGGCGGATATATCTTCTCTCCACTTTCGCGCAACCTGCTTTTTTCTACTAAGCGCAACCGTATGAAACTTAGTTACTATGGCAGTCAGTGGCCGAAAAAGGAAAAAAAAGAGATCGTCGTGCTTCTTAAGGTTTTGGCTTCGGAGACCAGCAGGGGGAACAATAATTTTGTGATGTGGCCGATTGAAAAGGTTAATGGTAAAACCTATGTAGATTTCAAAGATTTTTATCATAAGGTACACAATACGAAAGAGAAATATCTGGTGTTTGAAGATAGTGACGGGATAAAACTCGTAATCGACAGGAAAGCAGCCAAAAAGAGTCAAAAAGAGATACTTAAAAAGTATAACATCGAATTTGATCGCTCTGTTGATCTCAGATCATATGAATAGGGAGCAGTAGGTGTTTTTTAAAGTGTAGCTACTCATATTTTTTAAACTGCTCCAGCCATTCTTTATCTTCATCACTTAGATTGCCTGCTTTTTCAAGCAGATTTTTTTTCATGGATTGAAGGTCCTCTTTGTTTAAATAGTTCAGTAGTGTCGGGTTGATCGCAGGTTCTTCTTTTCCGTAAGCGATGAGTTTTTCAATATCAGCTAAAAGTTCTTCTTTGGTCAGTTTCATTTCTTTATTCATTGTGTTATACTACCGATATAAATTAAAATTAGAGAGAAAACCCAAAACCGTAAATAGAAAAAAGGAATCATTTATGATGGAAACTGGTCAGAAAGCTCCGGAATTTTGTCTCCCGAACCAGGATGAAGAAGAGGTCTGTTTAAGAGATATTCAGGGTAAATGGATTGTACTCTATTTTTACCCCAAAGACAATACTCCGGGTTGCACTACCGAAGCGTGCGATTTTACTGAAGCAATGCCGGATTTTGACGGCTTGGATGCAATGATTTTGGGTGTGAGCCCGGACAGCTCTAAAAAACACAGAAATTTTATAAAGAAAAAAGAACTTGGCATTACACTCCTGGCAGATGAAGAGAAAGAGCTGTGCAAGGCGTACGGGGTCTGGCAGCTGAAGAAGAATTACGGTAAAGAGTATATGGGTGTCGTACGAAGCACTTTCCTTATCGACCCGGAGGGGAAGATTGCTGCGGCATGGGATAAGGTACGTGTCAAAGGACATGTGGATACAGTCAAAGAAAAGCTGGTTGAGTTGCAGGGGTGAACTATAGTATAATGTAAAAAATAAAGGAAAAAGGAGTGAGCGCCTGTAATGATTAGGAAAAATCACAAAGAAAAAGAGAGAAGACATGCGTCGGAGACGAAACCGCGTCTATTTTTACTTTTGGAATTTACTTTACTCTTTTCGGCCTCCTGGTTTGTCTTTATTACTGCTCCTCTTTGGGTAGCAATTATTGTTATCGTAGCTTTACTCTATTTTTTTATGACAAATTCTCTCAAACGTTATATCAACGTAAAAAAACGTCAGCAATATTATGACGCTGAGGATGAGTAAGGTTCTTTGACCTTGTTCCTGTGTCTTTTTTACTTATTTTTTATCTTATTTTAAACATCTCTTTAGTATAATCGCGTTCCTTATTTTTGTATGAAATTTGGAAATACACATGTAGTTATTCCTTGAAAGGTTGCGTCATTGGGACGTTAAGGACTACAGCGGACTAAACCACCAGAGATGAAGCGGAAGCTTTAAATAATGAAATAATGATACCAAGGAGAAAAAAATGGTAACAATGAAAGACCTACTCGAGTGTGGAGTACACTTCGGGCACCAGACAAGAAGATGGAATCCAAAAATGAAAAAGTTCATTT
>JBEWPY010000109.1:0-5289 GCA_047689495.1 Candidatus Sulfurovum profundilacunae
TGACCCGTTTATGCGTTTATGATGTTTATGGAAGAGGCTGCCTCTCAGGCATCTTCGCGGTGCTTGCATTTGAGGCACTCGTAGACCTCTTTGCCCCGCAGGGTTTTCTTGCCCATCGTATAGCCGCACTCGGGGCACTTTTTGTCTACGGGTTCGAAGTTGGCGATGAACTTGCATTTCGGGTAGTTCGTACAGCCGTAGAACTTGCCGCGCCTTCCTTCTCTCTCCTGGAGTTTCCCTCCGCACTCGGGGCAGGGTACTTCAAGCTCCTTCGGAGGGGTGAGGGATTTGGCATTTTTGCATTTGGGATAGGCTGAACAGGCAAGGAATTTCCCCCGGCGGGAGTCTTTGATCACCATCGGCGCACCGCATTTGTCACACTTCTCATCGGTCTCTTCGGGCTGTTCGGGTTCTGTGCCGTCCGTGTTTTTGGTGTACTTGCACTTGGGGAAGTTCGAGCAGGCGATGAATTCGCCGTAGCGCCCTTTTCTAAGCAGCAGTTCCGAGCCGCATTTCGGACACATCTCTCCTGTCGGTATGGCAGTTTTGAGGCTTTTGATGTTTTTTTTGCCCTCTTCGATCTTCTGCATGAACGGCGTATAGAACTCTTTGAGCACCTTTTGCCATCCTTTGCGTCCTTCGCCGATCTCATCAAGGACCTCCTCCATGTTGGAGGTGAAGTCGCTGTCCACGATCTCGGGGAAGTGTTTTTCCAGCATCTCCGTGACTATGAAGGCTACTTCAGTCGGCTGGATACGTTTCTTCTCTATCTCGATGTATTTGCGTGTCTGCAGGATCGTCACGGTCGGCGCATAGGTACTCGGGCGCCCGATACCGAGGGATTCGAGCTTTTTGATGAGGCTAGCTTCGTTGTATCGTGCCGGCGGTTCGGTGAAGTGCTGCTCCTGTTTGATCGCATCAAGGCTGACGCTCTGCCCCTTCTTAAGCTCCGGCAGCAGTTTGTCCTTTTCGCTGTAGCCTGTGACTTTATAGAAACCGTCAAAGAGGAGTTTCCTTCCGCTCGCTTTGAAGGTGCACTTGTCACCCTTAAAAAGGATGCTTTGGGACTCAAGCTCCGCTTCGTTCATCTGGCACGCCATGAAGCGGTTGTAGATGAGGCGGTAGAGTTTGAGCTCATCACCCGAGAGGTATTCTGCCGCTACTTTCGCATCGAAGTCGATATTGGTCGGTCGGATCGCTTCGTGTGCTTCCTGTGCCCCTTTGGATTTGGTGACGTAGCTTTTTGGCTTTTTGGGCAGGTATTTGTCTCCGTAATGGTTCTTGATGTACTCCCTCGCCGCTGTCACCGCTTCTTTGGCAAGGTTCATGGAGTCGGTTCTCATATAGGTGATGACACCTGTCGTCCCATGATCGGTTTTGACTCCCTCATAGAGCTTCTGTGCGATCATCATCGTTTTTTTCGGAGAGAAACCGAGTCGCGTAGAGGCAGTCTGCTGAAGCGTAGAGGTCATAAAAGGCGGGGGTGTTTTGGTCTTTCTTTTGCTTTTGTCTATCGAGAGAACAGTGAAAGATTCACACTTTGCAGCGGCGGTGATCTCTGTGGCATCTTCTTCGTTCCTGATCGTGAGTTTTTCTATCTTGAGACCATTGTAGTCATAGATGCTCGCATCAATCTCTTTCTGGAAGGCGGCATCGATCGTCCAGTACTCTTCGGGCTTGAAGGCTTTGATCTCGCGTTCCCTGTCTACCACGAGCTTGAGTGTGGAGCTCTGCACACGGCCCGCACTCAGTCCCTTTTGGATCTTGCTTGCAAGCAGCGGTGAGAGTTTGTATCCGACGATACGGTCCAGCATACGCCTGGTCTGCTGAGCATCCACCGAATCCATATCGACTTTGCGGGGATTTTCAAGGGCATGGGTAATGGCGCTTTTGGTGATCTCATGGAAGACGATACGCGGCAGTTCTTCAGGATCTTTGCCGATCGCCATGGCGATATGGTATCCGATCGCCTCTCCTTCGCGGTCCTCATCGGTTGCGATATAGACGGTTTCGGCTTCTTTGGCAAGTTTTTTGAGCTCTTTGACGGTAGGGTTGGCATCCCTCGGGATCGAATACTTGGGGATAAGGTCCCCGGTCTCATCATCCAGGGTGATGCCAAAAGTACTTTTTGGCAGGTCCCGGATATGGCCTTTGGAAGCGATAACCTTATAGTCTTTATTTAAAAAATTGGTGATAGTACGTGCCTTGGCAGGTGACTCAACGATAATTAGATTTTTCATCAATACTTACTTTATGCGGGTGTGATTTTTTGGCATTGTAACACAAGTTCTTTAGAAATGAGGAATGAGAAATGAGAAATGAGAAATGAGGAATGAGGAATGAGGAATGAGGAATTGAGGTTTGCGGTGCAGCGGCTCCGCTTTTTATTTGCTGGCAGGCATGCTAGATATCAGGGCTGATTAAGGATACGGGGGAGGGTGATCCCTGTCTGGCTCTGGTATTTGCCTTTGCGGTCACGATAGGTTGTTTCGCACTCTTCGTCCCCCTGAAAAAAGAGCACCTGCGCGATCCCTTCGTTGGCATAGATCTTTGCCGGGAGTGGCGTGGTGTTGGATATCTCTATCGTGATATGCCCCTCAAATCCGGGCTCAAAAGGTGTGACATTGACGATGATCCCACACCTTGCATAGGTACTTTTGCCCAGACAGACAGCCAGAGTGTCGGCGGGCATTTTGAAGTATTCTACCGTTCGTGCCAGGGCAAAAGAGTTGGGCGGAACGATACAGCTCTCCCCTTTGTGTTCTACGACATTGTTCTCGCTGAAGTCTTTGGGGTCAACGACCTCGGCGTTGATATTGGTGAAGATCTTGAACTCATCAGCCACCCTGATATCATAGCCGTACGAGCTGAGCCCGTAACTCACGACCCCTTCGCCCACCAACCCCTCGCAAAAAGGCCTGATCATATCTTCATCCAGCGATTTTTCACGTATCCACTTATCTGCTTTTAATCCCATTCTTTTCCTTACTCTCTTATGATTTGAATATCAGCACTGGTTCGCATTTTATTGAAATAGTCTTTGAGCGCTTTTGTCCGCTGCTCCTGTTTCCAGTATCCGGCCACAGCCGTTTTGGCACTCTCGAAATCGAGGTTGGTTTTTCCCTCTTTGGAGCGTATCTTATACGCGATGTATCTGTCTCCTGCATTCAGATACTGAGTAAATTTCCCGTCAGGTGTACGAAGCATCATTTCCAGCAGCGCGGGGCTGAGTGATTCGGTTTTTTTGGTAAGATATTTCCCTTTGAGCCCTTTTTTTGTTTTCAAAAAATTTTCCATGGCCTGTTTGGTGGAAGCGCTGTATTCGATCACTTTGATAGAGGAGGGCATCGTAAATTTGTTTTTGTTGCTGTTGTAAAAGAGTTTCAGCTGGTCCTCTGTCGGAGCAGGGATCTCTTTGGCTACTTTTTCGTTGAAGAACTTCTCTTTTTTCATGGCGTTTTTGATCGAGGTACGGTATTGGTTCCAGGAGGTTCCCTGCTCTTTGAGTATTTTTTGCATTTTTGACACAGAGATACTGTTCCGTTCAGCGATCAAAGCCACCCGCTTATCCACGGCATCTTCGGCGATATTGGTGTCTTTCATCGCAATCTTTTGCAGCCTGTCTTGTATCAGGATGTCTATCGCCTCTTGTTTAGAAACGTCCAGCTGTGACCTGACCGCTTTGATCTCGGTTGTCGTGACTGCCTCGCCCTCTACGATGAGAGCGATGGCATCAAATATTTTTGCTTCTGTCAATGTGGCAGAAAAAAGTATGAAAAAAAACAATAGGCTTTTACGGTACATAGTGTAAATGATCCCTCCGATCCGATTTGATTGGATGATTATAGCATATTTGGGTAAAAGTATTGTGTTGGTCGGCAAGTTATGTTATCATGTGATTCAATCATTGAATGAATAAAAAATTGAGTGAAAAATGGATGTAAAACAGGAAGAGATCGATCATCTGCAGGTGATGCAGCATATAGAACGGTGCCGTTCCCAAAAAGAGCTGGCCGACGAAGTGGGGTTTAGCGTGGGGAAGGTGAACTATGTCGTCAAGGCACTGCTTGAGAAAGGGTATGTGAAGATGGACAGGTTTATAAAGTCCGAAAACAAAAGGGCCTACCGTTATCTCCTTACTGCTGAAGGCATCAAAAACAAAATCCGACTGACCGAAGCCTTTATCGAGATCAAAAAACATGAGTATGAGCGTTTGCAGGAAACACTCAGGCAAGATAAAGAACGACTATAATCTATGATAAACAAGCTGAAATCTCTCAAAAACCATCAGGGCTTCATGAAGTATGCCAAGAATACTTCATGGCTTTTTGCGGAAAAAATTCTGCGCATGATTGTCGGGCTTTTTGTCGGGATCTGGGTGGCAAGATACCTGGGCCCGGAGCAGTACGGACTCTTTAGCTATGCGCAGAGTTTTGTTGCACTTTTTGTCGCTTTTGCAACCCTAGGGCTTGACGGGATCGTTATCCGTGAACTTCTGAACCATGAGCATAAAAGAGATGAGCTTTTGGGTACGGCTTTCTGGCTCAAGCTGGCAGGGGCATTCGCCGTACTTGTCTTTTTGGCAATCGCGGTGAACTTTACCTCCAATGACAGCTATACCAATACCCTGGTTTTCATCATCGCATCGGCAACGGTCTTTCAGAGTTTCAATGTCATCGATATGTACTTTCAAAGTAAAGTACTTAGTAAATATATCGTCTATGCGAATGTCATAACATTATTGATTACCTCAGTGATAAAAGTCATACTTATTTTGAATGAAGCACCTTTGATCGCATTTGTATGGGTGGTTTTGTTCAACAGTTTTATCGTGGCGGCCGGGTATCTTTATTTTTATTTTCATCATCAGATGTCTTTTAAAGAGTGGAGGTTCAGCGTACAGACTGCCAAGGCGCTGCTCAAAGACAGCTGGCCGCTTATATTGAGCGGTATCGTCATCTCGATCTATATGAAGATAGACCAGGTGATGATCAAAGAGATGCTTGGCAGTGACGCGGTGGGGCAGTATGCTGCGGCTGTGCGGCTTAGTGAGGCTTGGTATTTTATCCCCATGGTGATAGCAAGTTCACTTTTTCCTGCCATCATCAATGCGAAAAAAGTAAGTGAAGAGTTGTACTATGCCAGGCTTCAAAGGCTGTATGACCTGATGGTGTGGATGGCGATAGCAATAGCCCTTCCTATGACATTTTTGTCTGACTGGGTGGTAAATCTGCTCTATGGTGTGCAGTACAATCAGTCGGGAACTGTATTGGCATTGCATATCTGGGC
>JBEWPY010000110.1:0-5280 GCA_047689495.1 Candidatus Sulfurovum profundilacunae
AAGGAGCCGTCTGCACAAAACTTTGAAAAAAGGATTTACCATCAAAGAAGGACGGCAAAAAGAGACAGAAGGGATCATCCTCGAAAATTCCCGTCACAAACTCTTTTTCAAAAAAATGGGAGAAGAGAAAAGCTGGCTCCCCTCCGTCTCAAAACTCAAAAAAGTATTCAACTAGATCACTATACAAAGCTCGGCGCGTCATTGGCAAAGAGGATCAGATCACCCGGCATGGCCTCCTCTGCCAGCATCTCTTCCATCTGCGCTTTGCTATCCAGTTTTCCGAGCTTTCCTGTATCTACATTCTCTTTAAAGGTCGCATCGTTGAGATCCCCTGTGACGATCACTTTGTCAAACACTTCATTGGCTCTTTGTGCGACTTGTACATTGAGCGCATCATCCACCTCCACCAGTCCCGGAGTGATCAACACTTTTCTGCCCGGATACGTCCTCGCAAGCTCAAACGAAGCCATCATCCCGTCGATGTTTCCGTTGAAACTGTCATCGAGGATCACTTTGCCGCCTGCATCGATACGCTGGAGCCTGTGGGCTACCGGTTCAAGTGTCGAGAGTCCTTGTTGTATCTGCTCGGCAGTCAGTCCCAGCTCTTTGGCGATCTGTACGGCAGCAGCCAGGTTCATCGCATTGAATGCCCCGAGAATGTTCGCCTCGTAACGTACCCCGTCCAAAGTAAAGCCTGTCCCGTCCAGCGTCGCTTCGACCTCTTTGATGACGGCCTGCGGGGCAGGAAGTCCGGATTTGAGATCCAGGGTCTCTCCGCTTCCGAAGGTATGAACATTCTCCTCGGGCTTGACCATCGCACTCTCGTGAACCCATGCCGTTTTGAGCCGTTCGCTCTGAAGGATTTCCATCTTGGTATTGCGGATATTCTCCAGTGTCTTGAAGTATTCGATATGTGCCGGTCCGATCTTTCCTACTACCGCATAGTGCGGGTTGACAAAAGTGGTGATCTCTTTGATATCCCCCTCGCCTCTGGCACCCATCTCAACGACATACACTTCCGTATCCTCAGGGAGATCATCATTGACATCCTTCATCACGCCGCCGAGCGTATTGACCGAACGCGGGGTCGCGTAGGTCCTGTACCTGGCTTTGAGAATATGGGCAATGAAATTCTTGATGCTGGTCTTGCCGTAGCTGGCAGTGATCCCGACGATGATCAACTCATCCATGCGCTCAAGTTTCTGCTCCGCCTTGCACTTGAATCCATCAAAGAGCATCTTCTCGATGAACATTGAAATAAAGTAAGCCAGAAAGAGAGGGAGTATCACGCCAAAGTGTTTGAAAGCCACTGCGATAAAGACCGCGAACAGAAAGAGCGCTGCAAAGAAACGCTTCACCCTGCCTGTAAACACAAGCGGTTTATCCAGCCCCCTGTACCAGACATACAGCAGCGGCAGATACGCAAAAGCAATGACAAATCCGAACTCACTTACGCCGTCGATGAAGGCATAAAGTGCAAACGGCACCAAAAAGTAGACAAAGTGCCACCATATCTTCGTATGGTGAAAGATTACGCGTTCCAGCCTGTAGCTGTACCACTGCAGGTTGGTGATAAAGTAGTACCCGATCGCTGCGATAAAAAGCAGGTAGGCGATTGCATTGAGTATTAACATCCGTTTTGTTCCTTACATTGTTCTGTGATCGTCTGAGCGATAAACGCTTGATGCTGCAAAAAGAAGTAGTGGTCTCCCTCCAGCGGATAAAATGCGCTGTCCGGGATCAGTCCGGCGATCTTCTCTCCGGTATAGAACGGTGTTGCCGTATCCTCTTTGCCCCAGAAACAGAGTGCCTTTGACCTGCTTCTGGCAAATTCATGCTCAAAATCCTCATCCACCACGTTTTTGAAGGTCTCGTACATCTCATGGCTCATCCCCTCTACATCCGCTGACCGGAAAATATCCCTGAGTTTTTTGAAACCAAGCGGCTTGAGCAGTTTAAAGGTCGCGATCTTCACCTTCACAGACCAGGGTTTCTCTGTCACTACCCCGGCACTGGAGAGAAGGACAAGACACGGCGTATTCAGCAGTGTGGCTACCTTGCCGCCGAAAGAGTGCCCCATGGCGATCCGCGGATGTACGTCCAGCGCTCCCAGGAAAAGTTTCACGATCTTCCCGTAATCCTCGGTGGTGAGGATCATCTCGTTGCTGCTTTTCCCGAAACCCGGCATATCCAGATAGATATGCTTGTAGTGCGGAAGCGTTTGTGCAAACGCCTGCTTCATGATCTCCTTGTTGCTGCCCCATCCATGCAGGACAAGCAGAGACTCTTTCTGTGCCGGGTTGGCCAGTTCATAGGAGAGCTGGAATGGTTGATTGTTGTAAATGATCTCTTTTGATGCCATAGGATCCCGTTATCTCTTTTTTTCTTTTGCTTTTTTCAATCTATATACTTATCGCCTTTCATTGATTTTTCTTCGATATATTCGCGATAAAGCATTGCCAGTCCAAGGGTTACGACGATAACTACCCCCGCGGTAATGGTCAGTTTTATAAATACCGGCCAGGAGAGTACCTCAGTCCACAGTTGTGCCAAAAGCAGGATAGCATACAGCGCAAACACTATCCCGCTTATGAGACTCGCTATCTTCATTGCCTTCATACATTTTTCCTTTCTCTCTTCATAATGACTACATACCCTTCTCTTTTGAAAAAGAGCAGCATCCTCCGTATATCCTTGTCCATGGTAACCACTTCCCAACCCTCTTCTGCATTGGCATTGAGAAATTCCGAGAATTTTACCGGATTGACTTTTGACTGCCCCAGGATCAGTGATCCCAGCATCCCTTCCTGATAAATGACCGCTTTATACTCTTTCATACATTTCTCTCCTTAAAATATCAGCTTCTGGTATCTGTCAAAGCCGTAATAGTCTTTAAAAAACAGCAGTTCCCCGCTCTCATCGACGTATGCCGTCAAGTATACTGTATGCACCATCACCGGTTTTGAAATCGCAATATGGTGCGTCTTGAGGCTATGATACTTTTCAGTGACGGAATCCATCGTTTCATCCGTATAGTTCATGGTAATGTGTCTTAGCATCTTATCCGGTTTTGCAAGCCGGATACATCCATGACTGAAAGTTCTCACCTTCCGTTTGAAAAGATGTTTCGTCTGCGTATCATGCATATAGACCGAGTATCTGTTCGGAAAGATAAATTTGATACGGCCGAGTACATTGCGTTCGGAAGGTTTTTCGATGAACTTGAAAGGCACCTCTCCTTTGCCGCCGTTATAGGCTGAGATGTTGATATCATTCAATCCAAGATCTCCGGACTCAAGATTGTAGTCACGGCGGATGACCATATTGTTGCGTGCCAGGTAGGTAGGATCCTTGAGTATTTCCGGTATGATCTCGTTTCTGGCAATACTGTCCGGTACGCCCCACTGCGGGTTGAGCGTAACATACTGCATCTTTTCAGCAAAAACGGGGGTCTGAAGATGTCTCTTCCCTACGATTACACCGAACTTCAATGCCGTCTGCCTGCCTTTTTTGATACGTACTTTGAACTCCGGGATATTGACCAGCGCATAATCCTCTCCGAGATCAGGACGCATGATCTTGGTCCTTTCGATATTGAGACGGATCTTCTGCAGTTGCTGTTTCATTACGCCTTCCCGGCCTTTCAGCGCATGATACTTTTGAACCAGAAGCGGAAACTGATCGGTCGTCGGCACATAGGGCTTGAGGATATTTTCGATCGTTCGGCCGGCCCTCAGCTGCGAAAGAATCTCTGCCCCGTCTACTTTTTGACGGTAAATATCATAGTGCGTTTCTACCTGACGGGTTTTCCTCGATTTTTGTGTTTTTTCAAACCTTTCAAGGTCGATACAGCCATTGGCGAGATTTTTTGCATAGGAGACAAGCAGCTTGCTCATCAGCCTTGAATTTTCCGTCTCTTTCACCTTTTCATACAGTGCCTGCTGCTCACAGATCGATGCATATCTGTCTGCTTCCAGGATCGCCAGGAAGTCACGTTTCTGGCCGTATCTCCACCCCTCTTCATCAGGTGTTCCCACGCATCCGCTCATCACAATGGCACCCAGCACGATCATTAATACTCTGATCTTCATACTTCCCTCTGATTCCTCTTCATTTCGCTGATAAGATGCTGACAGCAGACATAAGCACTCGAAAATGCCCACTGAAAGTTATATCCGCCCAGTCTTCCTGTTACATCCAGGACTTCACCGATAAAGTAAAGCCCCTCCTCTTTTTCACTCATCATCGTATAGGCGTTCACCTCTCCGGTACTGACACCCCCTTTGGTGACCTCGGCCTTGCTGTAGCCGAAAGTACCTGCGGGCGCGAAACTGTAATGAGAGAGTGATTTTAAACGCTCCGCCTCTTCTGAAGTAACTTGATTTCCTTGTTTGTCATCCAGTCTTGATTGTAGCAGAAATGCCTTTGTGAGACGCTTTGGCATGGGCAGGAGCGTAGAGAGTTTTCTGTGGCTCTGTCTCAATGCTTCCCAGTCAAACTCTCCCAGGAAATCTATCTCGATCTTCCCTTTTTCCCAATAGAGCGAAGCATCCAGTACTGCCGGCCCGCTGATGCCCTTATGTGCAAAAAGAAGCGAACCTTTGACGATCTTCTCTCCGACGGTGACCGCCACATCGGTCGAGATCCCCGAAAGTGCTTTGAAGAAGAACTGTTCAGGCTGCAGGGTGAACCCGACCAGCGCCGGAGTCGTTTTGGCAATGGTATGGCCGAACGCTTCGGCGATCCTGTACCCTATATCACTCGCGCCAAGGACGGGAAAGCTCAATCCGCCCGAGGCAACCACGACCTTGTCTGCTTTCAGCACCCTTTTGTCGGTTTTGACTTCGAATTTCCGATCTTTTTTAGTGACTGCCATGACCTTTTCTTCAAGCAGCACTTTTTGTCTGCGGCTTTCGTGTTGGAAAATCCCCAGGATCTCTTTGGAGGAGTGCGGACAAAAGTACTGTGTGCCTTTACGCTTCACCGGAGTCAGACCTCTTTGCCTCAGCCATGCCAGCACCCTCTTCTCATCGAACATATCAAGCGCAGGCTGGATAAAATACGCTTCTCCTGAAAAATACCCCGCATCCATCACCTCATTGGTGATATTGCACTTGCCTCCTCCGGAAATCTCTATCTTGGCCCCGGTTTTCGTGTTGGATTCGATAACGGCCGCACTGTTTTCGGGAAGCAGCGAAGCCAGCATCAACGCACTTGCGCCGCCCCCGATGATCACTATTTTATTCATACACGGATTATAGCCAATTTAACAGATATTTC
>JBEWPY010000111.1:0-5246 GCA_047689495.1 Candidatus Sulfurovum profundilacunae
TATATAGGTACCACATACGGCCCTGATCCTGAAACGAAAAAAGTATATCAACGTTTTGGTCCAATTAATGGGGATCATGGCTGGAGAAGAATGAATGTATTAATTACGAGAGCAAGAAACAAAATCGTTGTTTATACCTCTATGAGAAGTAATGATATAGCTATTGCAGAAGGCAATAGAGGAAGAATGGCCTTAAAAGACTATCTTGAATATATCGAATCCGGGCATGTAGAGTCGGTTCAGGGTACACATACAGGCAAACAGCCTGATTCACCATTTGAAGAGTCAGTCATCAAGTATATTCACTCATTGGGATATATCGCAAAACCGCAAGTCGGTGTCGCAGGTTTTTTTATTGACATAGGTGTCAAGGTGGAAGGTTCATATAATTTTGTTCTAGGAGTTGAATGTGATGGCGCAGGTTATCACTCAAGTAAATCAGCTCGTGATAGAGATAGAATTAGGCAGGATATTCTTGAGAGTATGGGATGGCATATACATAGAATTTGGAGTACAGATTGGTTTAAGCATCGAAGCGATGAAGAAAAGCGTCTCAAAAAAGCTTTACAAGAAGCCCAGAAGAGAGCTATTTTAATTGAACAAGAGAGCGAAATCATCGAACCTATAGAGCAGGAGATCGTTCAAGAGAGCCGTGTAGCTGCAGAGGAAGAAACAAAAATGATAGAAGATATTAAACCTGTTTCTACGGATAAAGAAGATGATTTATTAAAAGCTACCCTAAAAGAATTTAGAGACACAAATATTGCTTCAAAATATACAATAGATTACTCTTCTATTTTAAGCAATAGAATGATCGAACTATTATCTGAGACAAAGCCTACCACGATGGAAGAATTTAGACTTCAGATACCACTATATTTGCGAGAGAAGATTGATAGGAACCAAATGGAATATATTGATGATATCTTTTCTTTAATTGAAAATAATGATCTTTGACATGTATACCACATATTTCCTCTTGTTGCACCTCTCCTGAGGTGTCAATACACTATCTCCAAAAACTGACAATCCGTTTAGTGCTCCGCCTCAGGAGAGGCTGGGGCAAGAGAAGATCTCTTTTAGAGCCAGATATTATCGATCAGCCTCGTTTTCCCCACCCGGGCAGCTACCAGGATCATCGTGTTGCCTATCTCCACTCTCTTCAGAGGCCTGAAGGTACGGTCGACGATCGCGACATACTCCACCTCATCCGCCTCTTTGAGCACTTCCTTCATCTCAGCCTTGATGATCTCTGCATCGAGCTTTCCGTTCATGATGAGCCTGGAAGCACATCTGAGCGAGCGGGAAAGAGAGAGTGCCCTCTCTTTCTCTTCTTCGCTCATATAGGCATTGCGGCTGCTGAGTGCCAGCCCTTTCTCGTCCCGGATGATCTCACACGGGATGATATTCACATCCATAAAACAGGTTTTGGCCATCTGGGTGATGAGTGCGAGCTGCTGTGCATCTTTTTTGCCGAAGTAGGCACTGTCCGCCCCTGTAAGGTTAAGCAGTTTCATGACGATCTGCAGCATCCCGTCAAAGTGGCCCGGACGCTTTTCCCCTTCGAGGATATACCCGCGGATAGCAGGTGCACCGATACGAAGTTCATCCTTTTCGTACATCTGGTCGATCTCCGGCATAAAAAGGATATCCACCCCTGCCAGTTCACAGATCTTTTTATCAGCTTCCTCTTTCCGCGGGTAGGCATCCAGGTCCTCGCCTTCCAAAAACTGTGTGGGATTGACAAAGACCGAAACAATGAGGTGTTCATTCTCCCCTCTTGCCTGCTGAATGAGCGAGAGATGCCCTTTGTGCAATGCTCCCATCGTAGGGACAAAACCGATACTCCCCCTCAGACCCTTCTTTGCTTCCCGCAGCTCTGCGGCCGTACGAACGATAATCATCCCTAACCTCGAATTATTATTTTATAGCGCTTTCAAAGCCAAGCTTTTCAAGCTAATTCACCTCGGCGGTGAGCCCTCGCGCCAGTGCTTTGGATTTCTTGTTTTGCAAGAAATCTTAATTTTGGTAAAATTCTATCAAAATAATTAGAAATTAAAAGTTAGAAATTAGAAACATCAGTATTTAATAAAAGCATTGCTATGCAATGCAAACCAAAATTACTCATTACTAATTACTAATTACTAATTTCGAAAAGGAACTTTTCGAATGGACGCTTACGAATATAGCGAACTGCTCAAAACACTCTCTGCCAAAATGGAGAATATCACCAATATCGTCAAGCCTGAAGAACTTCAAAAACGTCTTGACGAGATCGACACGATGCAGCAGAACCCAAACTTCTGGAATGATGCCGAGGCAGCAGGAAAGATATCCCAGGAGAAGACGAGAACAGAAAGGGTATTAACCACTTACCATAATACCAACGATGCCCTGCAGGACGCCTGTGAATACTTTGAACTCTCTAAAACAGAAGGGGATGAAGAGACTTTGGAAATGCTCTATGAAGATGCGCCGAACCTTGAAGAGAGGACACAGGCACTGGAGATCCAAATGATGCTCAGCGGTGAGTATGACAGCAAAAATGCCATCGTCTCCATCCACCCGGGAGCCGGGGGTACAGAATCCCAGGACTGGGCAAATATGCTCTACCGCATGTACCTGAGATGGGCCGAAAGGCATGATTTCAAAGTAGAAATGCTCGATTACCAGGCGGGTGAAGAAGCGGGGATCAAGGATGTCTCGTTCATCATCAAGGGAGAAAATGCCTACGGCTACCTCAAAGTGGAAAACGGTATCCACAGGCTTGTCCGCATCAGCCCCTTTGACAGCAATGCCAAACGCCATACCTCTTTCACATCAGTCATGGTCTCTCCCGAAATAGAGGATGATATCGATATCGAGATAGAAGACAAAGATATCCGTATCGACACCTACCGTGCTTCAGGGGCAGGCGGGCAGCACGTCAACAAAACCGAATCAGCCATCCGTATCACCCATATCCCGACCAATATCGTCGTGCAGTGCCAGAATGACAGAAGCCAGCACAAGAATAAGGCTTCAGCCATGAAAATGCTCAAATCCCGTCTCTATGAATTTGAGATGGCAAAGAAACAGGCTGAACTTGACGGTATCGAAAAATCGGAGATCGGTTGGGGGCATCAGATACGGTCTTATGTCATGCAGCCTTACCAACAGGTAAAAGATACCAGAAGCGGACAGGCATTCAGTAATGTAGACGGGATACTGGACGGGGGTATCGACAAGATAATCGAGGGGGTACTGATCGCTCAGGCGAAGTAAGCTTACTTCTCTTTCCCGTTCCTGTCCTTCTCTTTATTTTCATTTCTGAAAAGGATTTTCGTCAGGAGGATCGACCCGAAAAAGATAAAAAAGAGCATGCCGCCTGTATACAGTACATCCATAAGCGTGAAATCTTTCATCTGCACTCCTTCAACTGCATCTCTTCAAGCCTGTATACCCTGTCGCAAAGTGCTGCCATCTCATCATCATGCGTGACCAGAAGCAGTGCTGCCTCCTGCTCTCTGACATAATCAAGCAGCACGCCCATCACCAGCTTGGCAGTCTCTTTATCAAGATTCCCTGTAGCCTCGTCGGCAAAGATAATACGGGGGTTTTTGCACAGTACTCTGGCAATGGAAACACGCTGCTGCTGTCCGCCGGAGAGATCACCGATCTTATGTTCCATCAACGCTTTGATCTCAAGCTTTTCAAGGATACGCTCATCCATCTCTTCCCCGGAGAGTATCGTCGCGACATTCACATTTTCCATCGCACTCATCCCTTTGAAAAGATAGTGAAACTGGAAAATGATACCGATCTCATGCCGACGAAGCAGTTCGATCTCCTCTTCTTTCAATTGGTAGATCTCTTTACCCAGCAATCTCACACTTCCCTTCACAGGCTTTAAAAAGGTAGAAAAGATATGCAGGAGTGTCGATTTTCCGCTGCCGCTTCGCCCTACAATGGCAGCTGATTCCGATGCATTTAAAGAGAAATCAACATTGTTGAAAAGTTCATAATCAAAACGATGAGAGATACCTGTCGCTTCCAGAAGAGCCTGAGACACCATAAGACCTTTATTTTGTTTGGCTAATAATAACATAAAAAAGTATAAGAGATTTAAAAGAGGAAAGATAAAAGCATTTCAAAGAAATACTTACAATCATTATTTATCTGAAAAGACCCGAGAGGGCCTTTTCGCTATGCCATCTGGGCAGCAACTTCGGCAGCGAAGTCTTCTTCTGCCACTTCGATACCTTCACCTACTTCAAGTCTGATGAAGTTTGTGATCTCAGCTGTACCGCCGGCTTTTTTCGCTTCCTCTTCGATGAATTCAGCAACTGTTTTGCTGTCATCCATTACGAATTTTTGATCAAGCAGACACTGCTCCTGGTCAAGGGTAGTGTTGTCAAGGATGAATCTAGCCACTTTACCCGGAAGGATTTTATCCCAGATCTTCTCCGGTTTCCCTTCAGCTGCAAGCTCTTTTTTCATCGCTTCTTCTGCTTCTCCAAGTACTTCATCAGTCAACTGAGACATAGAGACATACTGCGGTACATTCTTAAGCGGTTTGCCGAGTCTGGTAAGCTCTTCATTCTCTTTTTCGATCGCAACGATTCTCCCTTGCGTTTCTGTTTCTACGAAGGCAGGGTCAAAATCTTTGTAAGAGAGTGTAGACGGACTCATCGCTGAAGCATGCATTGCAACACTTTTCAGTGCCGGCTGCATTTTCGCTGCTGTCTCAGCAGAGTCACATTTCGCTTCAACGATCACACCGATCTGCTTGTTCGCATGAAGGTAACCGTTGACGGAAGAAGTTTCATCCGCTTCAAGAAGGCCTGCTCTTCTTACAACAAGATTTTCACCGATGGTTGCAATGTTCTGTGCCATGAACTCAGAGAATGCCTGACCGTTAATCTCAGAGTTGTTGATCGCATCGGCATCATCAAGGTTGTTTGCAAATGCGTGATCAGTGATCTCTGCAAGCAGACCCTGGAACTTTTCGTTCTGTGCAACAAAGTCAGTCTGTGAGTTTACTTCAAGGATAACGGCTTTGTTTCCTTCTACTTTGACTGCGATTGAACCTTCCGCGGCGACTTTGCTTGCTTTCTTTGCAGCAGCACCCATACCCTGGTCTCTCAGCCACTCAACCGCTTTGTCCATATCTCCGTCAGCCTCAGTCAATGCTTTTTTACAGTCCATCATTCCTGCTTCTGTCATCTCTCTGAGTTTTTTGATATCTTTTGGTCCAAAGTTTGCCA
>JBEWPY010000112.1:0-5220 GCA_047689495.1 Candidatus Sulfurovum profundilacunae
ATCTGGCAGTAGAAAGGAAAGTCTCGCCGACTACACAGAATCAAGCTTTCAGTGCCTTGTTGTTTCTATATAAAGAAGTATTGGGGATAGATATGAGCAGTTGGAATATACAGGCGCTCAGAGCACAGGAGAGAAAACATATCCCACAGGTACTGACAAAAGAGGAAGTGAAAAGTGTACTGGACAACCTGACAGGAACCTATCAGCTTATTGTTTACATAATGTACGGGTGTGGATTGAGAATGAATGAAGCATTGAACCTCAGGATCAAAGATATAGATTTTGGATTTGACAAAGTTTATATCTGGGATAGCAAGAGCCTTAAAGACAGAACCGTACCGCTTTCACAAGTTGTAAAACAGAGACTAAAAGCACAAGTAGAGTATGTGGAGGGGATACATGCCAAAGATATAGAAGATGGTTATGGAAGCGTTTATATGCCTTATGCATTGGAGAAGAAATATCCTCATGCAAAATTTGAAACAAAATGGCAGTATCTGTTTCCCATGAGAAATGTAGCGAAAGACCCAAGGAGTGAAGTTATCAGACGGCATCATATCCATGAAAAGACACTGGGGCGCAATATCAAGCAAGCGGCACAAAGGGCGAATATCCATAAACGGGTCACTTCACATATCTTCAGACATAGCTATGCCACGCACCTCTTGCAAAGCGGGATTGATCTGCGAAGTATACAGGAATTACTGGGGCATAAGAGTGTGGAGACTACAATGATCTATACCCATGTCGTGGCTGAGATGAACAAGGGCAGGGTGGTTAGTCCGTTGGATATGTAAACTATTAAAAGAGGATGGTGGAGAGACTCTATTGGAATGTATGTGTGAACACCGTTCGTATTGAGCTTGTCGAAATACACTTTGTCAAACCCTTCGACAGGCTCAGGGTGAACGGTCTATGTTCTTATGAATTGAGCAAAAGCTTATGGATTCCGGATCAAGTCCGGAATGACCATATTTTCGGAGGGTTCAATGCCTGATTATCCCAGGTCTGCACCCATGGAACAACTTTCGATCTTTCCGACACGTCCGGCATGTCTTCCGCCTTCAAAATCCGTGTTGATAAAGGCTTCGATCATATCTTCGATGACGCCTTTACCGACGACACGCTCTCCGAAACAGAGGATATTGGCATCATTGTGCATACGTGACAGTTTCGCAGTATAGGTGTCATGGCAGAGTCCGGCACGTACACCCGGTACTTTGTTGGCCGCGATGGATATCCCGATTCCGGTACCGCAGATGAGGATACCGAAGCTGCCTTCGTCCTCGATCACTCTGTGGGCACACTTTTTGGCAAAATCCGGGTAGTCCACCCTGTCATCGGAATCCGGGCCGAGATCGATGATCTCGCATCCAAGGTCTGTCACGACACCTTTCACGAAATCTTTGATCGCATAACCTGCGTGGTCAGTTGCAATGTAAAATTTTTTAGCCATATGTGTTTCCTTTATTTATCTTTAGTAACTGTTAGTTCCTGACATCCTCGTTGGGAATGCCTATACAAGTGCAAACAAATTGATGTATGCATTCCCAGCTTCCGGTTCCTTACTCAATCGGCTCTTCATACTGAATCGTGTCGATTCTTCTTCCGATACGGCCCCATCTGACTGTATAACGCTGCCTGTTCCACAGCGCTTCACATTCGGGCGAGCCGAGGTCGATCTCCCCGCATACACGTCCGAGTCTGGCATTGTCCTTGCCGTTGCCGTAGGTATCTCCCTCATGGACCTGCTTGTAGGACCTGAACTCCAGACTCATGTAGATCAGCCAGGGTTTGCCCACGATATACCTGTACGGGACCGATCCCCACATACGGCTGTCGCTGGAGTTATCACGGTTGTCCCCGATCATGTAGTAGTGGTCTTCTTCAACTTTTTTATAAAAGGCATTTTCTTTGATCTCATCAAGATAGACAGCGTGCATATCGATAGCCTGCCTGTTGTTGTGAAGCATCGCAAGATATTCAAAAGCAGAGTAATTCTCTGGAACATACTGGATACCGGGGTACTTGTTCATATAGGGGTTTTCCACCCATAGTTTGTTTCTGAGCCTCAGGATCTTCGCTTCGGGATACTGCTCTTTGATCTCTGCTTCGGTCGTAAGGTCGTGAAAGTGGATCAGGAGTCTCCTGTCCATGTAGAGTATCTCATCTCCGCCTACGGCAATACAGCGTTTGACAAAATGAACTTTGGGGGTCTGGGGTTTACGGAAAATGACGATCTCTTCTCGTTGCGGACGAGGGCCTTCGATCAGGTGTCCGTTATTGTTGTAGTCAGGCAGTATAGGTATTTCCAGCCACGGCAGGTGGGGCGTAGGGATACCGTAGCTGAATTTTTTGGCAAAAAGGAAATCGCCGATCAGCTGTGTACGTTTCATGGAACCGCTTGGGATCACAAAGGACTGTGCGACAAAAAAGATCAGAAAAAGTACGATAATGATCGTACCTGTCCAGGTACTGGAGAAGTTGTAGAGTCCTGAGAAGAATTTTTTCACTTAGATCCCCTGTTTTGCGGATTTGAGAGTATTTTCCAGGAGCATTGCGATCGTCATTGGGCCAACGCCTCCAGGTACGGGAGTGATGTAGCTGCACTTCTTGCTGACAGGTTCAAAGTCTACATCCCCTACGAGAGATCCGTCCTTGATACGGTTGATCCCGATGTCGATCACGATGGCTCCCTCTTTGACCATATCCTCTTTGATCAGGCCCGGCACACCGACGCCGACCGCGATGATATCGGCTTTACTGGTATGGGCTTTAAGATCTTTGGTATAGATATGCGTGACTGTGACCGTCGCATTGGCATTGAGGAGCAGGGAAGCCATCGGCTTCCCCACGATATTGCTGGCGCCGACCACGCAGACATCTTTCCCCTCAAGATCGATATCGTATGCTTCAAACATCTTCATGACACCAAGCGGCGTACATGCGACAAAGCTGTCAAGTCCTGTCACCATACGACCGACATTATACGCATGGAAGCCGTCCACATCCTTTTTCGGGTCGATCACTTCCAGTATCCTGTCCGTATCGATATGCTTGGGCAGCGGAAGCTGTACCAGTATGCCATGGATATGCTGGTTGCTGTTCATCATGTTGATGATCTCAATGATCTCATCCTGAGAGATCGTTTCCGGCATTTTGTGAACGATCGAGTAGAAACCTACTTTTTTGCAGGCTTTCTCTTTCATCGTTACATAGGCATGGCTTGCCGGGTCGTCCCCTACGATCACGACTGCAAGGCCGGGGACGATATTTTTTTCCTGTTTCAGCTTGATCACTTCATCTGAGACTTCTGCTTGTACTTTGTTCGCCAAAGCTTTACCATCGATAAGTTGCATGGGGATTATCCTGATTCACTGTATTTTTTGGGTATTATATCAAAAATAGATTAGGAGCCTTAGCGTTGATGTCATGCTGAAACCTTTGATCATACTGTTCGCTCTCTCTTCCCTCTTCCCTTTAAAGGGTGTGGCGGAAGAGGATTTTATCTCCCATTATGAGTATGGCGAAATGCTCTATAAACATCCCCGGGGGATAAGCTGTGCCGAGTGCCATGGTCCGTCAGGCGAAGGTAAAACCATCGCCGAATTCAGGGATATTCATGGTAAAAAACAGATCAGAGGGGCAGATATACGTAAAAAAAGTCTGCAAACCATGAAAAAAGCATTGAATTCCTATCATGATATCATGCCCAAATACTATCTGACCGATGAAGAGATCAAGGCGATCTATGACTTTATACAGGAGAGACATAGACGCAAGCGTGCCGAATAAGGCTCTGTGAAAAAGTAGGTTATAATAGTCCTTATATTCTTGAACGGGAAGGACTATGATGAAACAACTTGTGAATACAATGGCCTTATTGTGGTTGGGGACAGGGTTGGGCAATGCCGCGTCGTTACAGGTGTATCAAAACAGCGCAGTGTATACCTACGCTCCCGAAACCCGTTATCTGGGAATGGTTGAACATGCGACAGCCACCTGCCGGGGAGAGCCCCTGTCTCTTGTGCGAAAAACTGAATGTGACAGCAGCGACAGACTCTGCAGGGCATACTATGAACTGCTTGAGACAAAGCAGAAGCTCAATGCATTAGATAAAAACATCAAACTGCTGGACCAGATCGTTTCTTTGCATCAGCCGGCCTCTTTTGTCCCGGAAGCTTCGATAGAAGCAGCAGCCATGTTGGCGAAAGAGAGTGCCAGAGTAGATCTGCTGCACCAAAAAACCCAGAAGGAACTGCAGCTGCAGACAGAAGCCTACAGGAAGCAGACCAGGGCAAAACATCCTCTCTATTACACACGTTTATGCGATGAGCCTGTCACCCTTGCCCTGGATCACGGCAAGATAAGTTTTCAGAGCCTTTATGAAGCAGACCTGAGTCAGAAAGGAGAGATAAAAGTCACGCAATCCCTCGCCGTTACAAACCGTTCGGGGCTGGACATTCGGGCAAAAGATGCGGTCTTTTACAACAGGCCGGCACAAAAGTATCTCAGGCCGATACATTTTACTCCCTGGATCGTCAGCGAATATAAGCCTCCTGCGGTAACCGGGAAATATGCCAAAGCGAGGAGTGAAGCGGTGATGATGGAAGCAGATACCGGCATGGCTGTGCCTGCTGCCGGAACAGCAAGCTATATCGATGCAAGGGAGTACCGGGCGGCAGACCTGACGCTGCCCTCAACTGGGGTGCCGGTCAATGTCGATGTGATTTCATGGAAAGCGCCGTTAACATGCGGGATCCGGGTCTATCCCTACCGTAATACTGCAGCATATGAAACGTGTACTTTTACCCCGAAAACACAGATAGAGAACAACCGCTGGAAGATCAAAGAGGGGAAGAAGATCATCAACAACCGGGCTGCAGGCGAATACAGGGATCAACAATATCACCTCTATACAAAAGTCGACGAGGATATCAGGGTCACACGAAAACCGATCGTCAAAAAAGAGAAAGATACGGGATTTTTCGGCGATACCGTACGCAAAAAAGACGGATATACGTTAACCGTGACCAACAAATCCGACAAGAATAAATCCCTTGCGGTGACTGAAAGAATGCCTGCTTCCACCACTGAAAAGATCGAAGTGAAATTCTTACATATACGATCATCCGGGAAAATAGAGTATAAACTGCTCAAAGACGGCAAGATTGAGATGAGTATTCACTTGGCCCCGGGTGAAGAGAAAAAGATCGAAGT
>JBEWPY010000113.1:0-5137 GCA_047689495.1 Candidatus Sulfurovum profundilacunae
CCGCTTCACAGAGCGTATGCGGAGGGAGACTTCAACCCGTACTGGTTTGAAGAGAGTGCACCGGCAGCTTATGCCTGCGGGAAAGTATCAGAAGAAAATACTGCCTGTACAGAGGTATAACAAGAGGGAAAATGCTTCCCTCCCCTCTCAGTTTCCTCTTTTCTTCCCTCCTCTTTTACCAGTCTATTCCCTCCTGAGGCGAGCCTTGGTTGGGGTCGTACTTTTCTTTTTTACACCCTTCAGGTTTTGTGGCACAATATCTATGGTAAGCAAACTTTGCAAGCACTATCAATACAGCAAAAGTGACAAATAAGAACAACGGCTTCTTCATACAGGTATCATAACCGATTTTGACATAATATTTTGCACATAAATACCTATCAACCCAAACTCTTTACAGATATTGCATGATTCAAATTTACAAGAATTCAGTATAATACCTTTATGAATAACCTCAAAAATGCTTTATTGCTGAAACAACTCTATCAACTTAAAAACCTTGGTTTTACCTATACGGATGCTGCGATTTTCAAAGACGGCCAAACCAGCCTTGAACTGCCCGATACACTTGAAAAACTGAAAGAACAAGCCCTGCACTGCCACTTGTGCGAATTGAGCAAGACAAGACAGAAAGTAGTTTTCGGAGAGGGGAATGAGAATGCGGATATTCTCTTTATCGGTGAAGGGCCGGGAGCAAGCGAAGATACACAGGGAAAGCCTTTTACAGGAAAGTCAGGCGAGCTTCTTACCAAAATGATAGAAAACGTATTGGAGATTACAAGAGAAGATGTTTATATCACCAATATCGTCAAATGTCGTCCGCCGAACAACCGTCCGCCTTCAAGCACTGAAGCACATACCTGCAGGCCCTATCTTCTCAAACAGATAGAACTTATCCGTCCGAAACTCATCGTAACACTGGGCGCCACGGCATACCACTATCTTACCGATGATACTACGCCGATCACAAAGGTCAGGGGCGTGATCACCAGACAACCCGACTATACGATCATCCCAACCTATCATCCGAGCTATCTGCTTAGAAATCCGAGCGCAAAAAAAGAGGTCTTTGAAGATTTGAAAAAAGTCAAAGGATTGATGGAGTAGAGAGGTTATTATGTTATAATCCTTTAGGTAGGGAAAAGGAGAGATGGAGGGAGTTGATGCATAACAAGCATTCGATAAGATTTTCTTTTTTATATATTATTTTGCTGCTGCTGCTGGTTTGGGCTCTGCCTGAACTTCTTTTAGATAAACAACAAGATGATTATACCGACTTCAATATCTCATATATAGAAACATCCGACACAACAACTTTTGATGATATACTGGAATCAGACTTTGAAAAAAAACTTGCAAATACTTTCGCCCTGGGATACAAAAAAGGAACCGTATGGTTCAAGATAGAGATACATAATCCGGCGCAGCAGCCCAAAGAGATGGTCCTGGAGCTTACGGAGATGTTCTACTATACCGTCGATCTCTATACCCTGGAGGATCGACAGGTTCATGTTGAAAAAAACGGACTGAAAGTTCCTATCGACGAACGTAACATCAAAGAGATGAATCCTGCATTTAAATTAGCTTTTAATCCGAGGGAAACAAAAATACTTTATCTCAAGGTCCGATCAACCTACAGTTTTTTCGGTGCATTTGAACTAAGCTCACCCGATGATTTCAAAAAAAAGACACTCATCGAGAACAACAAATATATCTTCTATTTCGGGGCGGTACTTGTCATCGCACTCTATAATCTCTTTATCTACCTTTACTTGAGAGAAAAAATCTATCTATACTATCTTGCCTTTGTTTTTTCTTTTGCTGCATGGGTATCTCTCTACAGAGGGTTGGCTTTCTATTTTATAGATCGTGAGATATATGATTTGCTGCAACTGAGTATTCCTCTTTTCTTTATCATGCTGATCATGTTCTCAAAAGAAGTACTTCATACCGATAAAATGGCCCCGATAGTCAATACAATGATCTCTCTTTTCATTGTTATCCTTATTCTTTGCAGTTTCTTGATGCTTTACTCTTTGCACGAAGGTTATCTGTTTATGAATTACAGCGTGATCCCCATCCTTCCATTTTTGATCCTTATTGCCCTCTATGCGACCTTGCAGGGATCTAACTCGGCAAGAATTTATCTACTGGCTATGCTGATCTTCTTTCCCGGAATGGGTCTGATTACCTGTCTGGCTCTCGGAGAAATAGACTATAGCAATACGGTAAGGAACGCCCCGGTTGTCGGCTCTATGTTTGAAGTGATTCTCTTCTCGCTTCTGCTGGCATACCGTATCAATAAACTGAAAGAAAAGAGGCTGGCTTCCAAGGAAGAGCTCTTGAAACAGAAAATGACTGAGTCCTCCCGTCTTTTCCATACGGTAGCAGAAAAGACACAGGAGCTGACGCGTATCAACAGAAAACTGAAACAGGAACTTGCAAAAAGCAAAAAGCTTGAAGAAGAGCTGAAATACCAGGCGACGACGGATCCTCTGACAAATCTGCTTAACAGAAGGGCTTTTTTTAATGCGGCTGACGGAGAGATTGAGAAGGCTAAGCGATATAAACATTCTCTCTCCTATTTGATATTGGATATTGACAAATTTAAAAAAATCAATGATACCTACGGCCATGATATGGGTGACCTCGTGATTCAAATGATAGCCAGACTTATGCGTGAAAATACCCGTTCTGTTGACTATATAGGAAGGATAGGAGGGGAAGAGTTTGCTGTCATTATGCCTTCGACCAACCTCAAAAGGGCATTCGATATTGCTGACAGATTACGCGCTAAAATCGCCGACCTGCCTATCAATATAGATCATACCGTCATACATATAACAGTAAGCATCGGTATCAGTGACTTTCAGGAGAAAGATTCAACGACCCCCCAATCTCTTTTTAAACGTGCAGATAATGCCCTCTACAGGGCAAAAAACAGTGGACGCAATAGAGTATGCACCTCCAATGACTGTTTTTAAAAAAACAGCAAAAGAGGAGCCTTAGGACTCTCTGGCTTTTGTTTCGATCTCTCCGACGATAGACGGATCTTCCAGTGTAGAGATATCCTGGGTGACCGCTTCGCCTTTGGCAATCGATCTGAGGATGCGTCTCATGATCTTGCCCGAACGCGTCTTAGGCAATCCGGGAACTTCAATGATATGATCAGCTTTGGCTATGTTGCCGATCTCGTTTGCCAGAAGCTCATTGATATGGTTCTTGATATCTTCATTTACATGCCCCTCTTTCAGTACGATATAGATGAAGATCGACTCACCTTTAATCTCATGCGGACGCCCTACTACAGCTACTTCCGCTACGGAATCATCTTTTTTCACCGCAGCTTCGATCTCAGCCGTACCCATACGGTGCCCGCTGACGTTGATCACATCATCGACGCGTCCCGTGATCGTGATATATCCAAGTTTGTCCACCAGTGCACCATCCCCTGAAAAGTATACCGGTTTTCCGTCTTTCTTTGCATCACCGAAGTAAGATTTCTTATATCTGTCAGGGTCACCCCAAATCGTACGTATCATAGCCGGCCATGGCTTCGTGATACAAAGGAGGCCTGTCTCATTCACCTCTTTCGGTGTACCGTCAGGGTCGATCACTTCAGCAATAACCCCCGGAAGCGGCATCGTCGCACAGGAAGGCTTGATCGGCGTAGCGCCAGGCAGTGGTGTAATCATATGTCCGCCTGTCTCCGTCTGCCACCATGTATCCACGATCGAGCATTTTGAGTTTCCCACCTCCTCATAGTACCACTGCCATGCCGCCGGGTCGATCGGTTCACCAACCGTACCGAGTACCTTCAGGGAACTCAGATCATACTTTTCCGGTTCATGCTCACCCATTTTATGAAGTACACGGATCGCGGTAGGAGCAGTGTAGAACTGAGTGATACTATGGTCCTGTACCATCTTCCATGCACGTCCTGCATCCGGATAGGTCGGTACCCCTTCGAACATCACTGTTGTCGTGCCTGCTGCAAGCGGTCCGTAGATGATGTAAGTATGCCCCGTGATCCAGCCGATATCGGCGGTACACCAGTAGACATCATCCTCTTTGACATCAAAGACCCACTCCATCGTCATCTGAGCCCAGAGGATATACCCGGCTGTCGTATGCTGCACACCTTTCGGTTTACCGGTACTTCCGGAAGTGTAGAGCAGGAAAAGCGGGTCTTCGCTGTCCATGACTTCATATGGACACTCTGCATGCTGAGATGTGATGAGTTCATTATAGTTATGGTCTCTACCCTCTACCCAACTGATCTCTTCATTGTTTCTCTTGACAACAAGTACCGCTTCTATACTCTCTCCACCTTGGCTAAGCGCTTCATCCACTACCTGCTTCAGCATATACGGTTTTCCTTTTCTGTAGGCACCGTCAGCAGTGATCACAAGCTTTGCTTCTGCATCTTCGATACGGTCTTTCAGTGCCTCTGCGCTAAATCCACCAAAAACAATAGAGTGGATCGCACCGATTCTTGCACAAGCAAGCATCGCATACGCCGCTTCAGGGATCATCGGCATATAGAGTACAACTCTGTCACCTTTTTTGATACCAAACTCATTTCTCATAAGATTTGCCATCTTGTTCACACGAAGGGAGAGGTCTGCATAAGTAATATGCTCTACCTCCCCCCTGTCACCCTCAAAAAGAATCGCTGTTTTATCCGCTTTGTCCGCAAGGTGTCTGTCGATACACTGGTTGGAGACATTCAGCTTACCGTTTGTAAACCACTGGTAAAACGGGGCATTGCTCTCATCCAGGACCTTCTCATACGGAGCCAGCCAGTCGATTTTCTCGTCAGCAAAGCTCTTCCAGAACCCTTCATAGTCCTCTATCGCTCTGTTTTGAAGCTCCCAGTACTCATCCATACTTCTGATTGCTGCATTTTGAGCAAACTCAGGGTTGGGTTGATATATCTCTCTGTGTGTTCTCATGAAGATCTCCTATTGATGTATTGATTATGATAAGTGTAACATAGAAAGCGGAAAATTAAAAAAAAATAGGTACTTTTTATTATTCAGGAGTATTTTTATCCTCATATTTACTATGAAAGATGCCTGAAAAACTGGTCGGTAAACCCACATGGTAACCACCCCTAATAAAAGTATCAAATTTT
>JBEWPY010000016.1:0-27937 GCA_047689495.1 Candidatus Sulfurovum profundilacunae
TTTGAGCCATTTGGCGGTATCATTTTTCTTTTTTTGAAATAGATAGGGAATTTTTGCCCTCCGGCATAAAAGTATCCGTTTTGATACACCCCGACTATATTGTTGAAAAGTTCATTCTGCCGTTTTGCCGACGGACCGGCAAGGTCACTCTGCTTCAGAAGATACTTGGTAATATCCGCACTCCCCTTCTGCTGAAGGATATAGGCATGCGTGATCTCTTTGAACCCCTTGTAAATGTTGATCCCCCGTATCAGCAGGTCATACCGTTTGCCCTTTTCAAGCGCGCCTGCACAGCCATAAAGAAAGATCCCTCTTCCTCCGCTTCTCTGTTTGATCAGTGCATTGTTGCGCCGTTTCCATATCACCACGGCGTCTTCCAGTACCACTTCCCCGGACAGATGCTCTTGCGTGTAGAGGTATTCAATCTGTTTAATCTTCCGCTTCAGCGGAGCCGCCTCTTTGTCCAGTTGATACGGCTTGGTGTCAAAATACGCAAAGAGAGGCAGATGGTCCGAATACCCCCTTCCCCGGTGTTTCCCTTTTTTATACTCCCACCTGTTGATATAGCCTCGTCTGGTAAAAAGATAGCCTCGTTTCATCATACCAAAGGAGCCATTGAGATAGTCTATCCCTTTTGCGTCAAACATCGTATAGGGCAGAAGGATATGATCCGGTGTCCCTTTTTTGCCGTAAAACTTCGTATTCCATCTCTGCACGGGTTCCAACTCACTCCAGAGTGTATAGTGTATCTCCTTCTCTTTCAGCAGTCGTGTCTCTTCTTCTGTGGTTTGCAGGATATGGTGCAGCCCGGTTCTTCCCTTCGTATCGTTGATCCGTTTTTCAAGAGAAAGGTGTGCATCATAATCGGTATTGAAGTCACCCAGCAGGATATACTCCGTCTCCCCGGGCAGTTGTTTCAGACGTTTCTGAAGCGCTTTGGCATAAACGATCCTTTTGCTCTCCCATCCTCCTCTGGAACGTGACTTCCAGTGATTGACAAAAATATACAGCGGATACCTTCCTGCCTGCACCGCTACTTCGAGGATATTCCTGACTCCCGGAGCCCTGCTTACTTCCAACTCTTTGACAGAGCTGACAGGAAAACGTGACAGCAGCGCCACCTGTATCGGCGTATTCCTTTTATGTGTAATGGCCCGGTACGGATATGCACACCCCACCTCTTCCAGCTTTTTTTGTAATTGGCGCAATACCTGATCATTCTCGATCTCCTGCAGCCCAAGGATCTCTGCATCCAGATCGCAGATCACCTCGGCCGTGTGGTTGAGCTTGATATCCACCATCCGCTCTGTCCAGTTATGCCTGCGGGTATAATCCTCATACTCTGACCCGGTATAGTGTGCATCAAAAAGGTTTTCGACATTATAGGTAGCGACTTTGAAGGGTTTGGCAAAAAGAAACAGAGGAAGAAGAAAAAAGAGTACCATACGCATACGAAACCACCCTCCCTTTTTTTGATGAGGATATTGTAGCGTAGAAAGAAATAGATAACAAAAAATATCCCATATTGAGCATTTTTGAAACAGGGCAGTTTAACTTACACCCTGATAATGCTATGATCAGTCAGCTTGATCTTTTTCTGCTCAAGCAGTGCTGTCAAGGTTCGCTTGAACTCTTTTTTACTTATCCCGAATACTTTCTTGATCTCTTCGGCATCACTTTTGTAAGTAAAAGGAATTTCCCCGCCATCGGCATCAATCACTTCCAGTACCTTCTGAACACTGGATACTGAACGCTGAAGACTCTCTCCTATGGGCTGCAGGCTCAGGTCAAGTTTCCCGTCTTTTCGTACGGTTTTGATATATGCTTTTTTGCGATCCCCTGCCGCGACCTCTTCAAAAATTTCGTTGTCAAAAAGCATCCCCTCATACTGATTGTCCGCCACTACTTTATAACCCAGCGGTGTTTTCGCGATCACCAGCACTTCCAGTTCTTTGTTCCGGTGCAGGCCTTTCATGCTTCGATTGAAGTACTTTCCGATCTTCTGTGTCCCGTAAAGCCTGCCTGTCTGTTCATCCAGGCAGATACGCAGGATATATTTTTTGCCGATATTGAAGTACTCTTTTTGCTGTGAAAGCGGGACAAACAGGTCTTTGGGCAGCCCCCAGTTGACAAATGCCCCGTACGACTTGTAGTCTACCACCGTGAAGTAGCCGTATTCGCCAAGCATCGCATAAGGCATCCTGGTCGTCGCTACGGGTCGGTCTTCACTGTCTGTATAGACAAAGACATCAATGAGCGCACCTATCTCTATCTCCTCTTCCATGACGTAAACATTGGGGAGCAGTACCTCTTCCAGGTCCCGGGCAGCCAAATAGAGCCCATAGTCTGTATCCCGTTCTACTTTAAGCGTATTGATCCGGCCGATATTGATATGTTGGTTTTGTGTTTTTTGGGGCATTGTGTGATTCCGTTTCATTGTCTCGTGTGGTTCACACGATTTATAAGTGACATTATAGCAGTATTTATCCAAGCGTTTCAGGAGTACGGCATTGTCGATGTCAAAGAGGTTGACCTCCTTGTTACCACGGTGTCCGTGGCAATACGTACAATTGGCACAAGCGGCTTAAAAACCCCTATTCCTCAACTATGTTGTATATGCATTTTGACGGGAACCGTCGTAACGGGATGTTCTTATCAGGAAGAGAGCATGCCTAATCCGGTGTTAAATGTAAATCTTTTTTGATTGAAAAGGTTCAGGCAGGCATCGACGACATCAGGGTCGTAGGCGCTGCCACGCCCCTTTTTGATCTCTTCCAGCGCAGTCGGAATACCCAGTGCCGAGCGGTATGGGCGATGTGAAGAGATGGCTTCGATGACGTCCGCTACGGCGATAATCCTTGCTCCGAGGAGGATTTCCTCTCCTTTGAGCCCCCGGGGGCAGCCAGATCCGTCAAAATGTTCGTGATGTTGAAGAATGATCTGCGCCACCGGCCAGGGAAAGCGCACATCCTTGATAATATCATAGCCTGCCTGCGGGTGTGTCTGGATCAGCTTGTACTCGATATCGGTCAATCGGCCGGGTTTGGAAAGAATCTCCGCGGGGATTTGGATCTTTCCGAGATCGTGAATGGTAGCCGCAAATCTAATCCCTTCCGCCTCTTCTTGATCAAGCCCCATTTCCTCAGCAATAGCCATCGACAGTTCGGCAACACGTTTCTGATGGCCGGCCGTATAGGGATCGCGCGATTCGACGGTGGCGGCAATCGCCAGGATTGTCTGTTCCATCCCCTCCCGCAAAAGGACCTCGTATTTTGCATTCTCGGTACGCGCACGCTGATTGAAAATGCCGTAGGCCAAGTCGCGGGCCAACTCTTCAAGCAACCGAACCTCCTCTTCATCAAAAGACTCTTCTTGGGACGAATAGATACCCAATACACCGAAAACCCTTCCTCCATCAATAAGCGGCAGGGAAATATGGGAAGCGTATCCGCGCTCCATCGAAGCTTTCCGCCAGTCGGGGCACGTGGCAGGATCGGAAATGTTACGGTAAATCTGTGCCATACCTTCACGAACAGCCGCTCCGGCAGGAAGGATACTTTTTTCCGTTTCCTTCCAACATAAGCCATTCAGCCAATACTCCTCCCCTTCAAATCCAAACCAGGCAACGGGATCAAGCCGTTTGAGCGGGCCTTCATCCGCATAGTCAACAACGGCAAGACTATAACCGCCGCTTTCGACGATCACCCTGGTTGCCTCTTTGAGCAACTCCTTTTCGCTGGTCGCATGCACAAGGGCCAAGTTTCCGGCAGAGAGCATTTTAAGCATACGGTTCGCCCGTTTCAGTGCAGCTTCGGACGCTTTGCGTTCACTAATGTCGCGGATAATCCCGAGGGAACCCCACTTGTTTTTTCGGCGGATAAAAGACATGGAGAGTTCGATGGGGAACTCCGTGCCGTCCTTTTTGATAGCCGCGAGTTCAAGTGTCTTCCCGACGGCAGCCCCTTCGCCTGTTTGCTGAAAGTACTTAAATCCTTTGCAGCATGCATCGAGGAAATGCCCCGGCACAAGCAGCTTGTGAAGATTGACTCCCATCGCCTCGCCGGCCGCATAGCCGAACATTCTCTCCGCCGCTTCGTTCCAATAGGAAATCTTTTCGTCCCCGTCCATCATCAGGATCGCATCCTGCGCGGAGACTGTCATGGCCCGGAACTTCGCTTCGCTCTCCTGAAGCGTCTGCTCCGCCTTCTTTCGTTCGGTAACGTCCATACCAATGGAGAGGAGGCCCTCCGTTTGATTGTCATCTCCTTTGATCGTTTTGCTGTACCATTCAATCTGGAGAGCATCGCCCGATCGCGTCAGCAGGGTGTCGATCCGCCCCTAGACATCAATGTCGCTGAGGGCTTCAAGAAAAGAGGATCTGGTCTTGTCCCGGGTCGCTTCAGGCAGAAACAGTGAAAACCATTCTCTGCCCCGCACCGATTCAAGAGGATAGCCGCAGAGCTGTTCCATATAGCGGTTGTATCGGACGATATGCCCCTTTGGGTCAAGTATCAGGACAATGACAGGAGCGGTGTCCAACAGCTTCTCGGAAAAGTCCCGTTCCCGACGCAGCCGCAACTCCGCCTTTTTGCGTTCAGTTACATCAAGCCCGATGCCGATAATGCCTCTGCCTTTAGGCGTATTGACCACTTCGCCCGTCAGGCTGTAGGAACGGAGACCCTCTTTTGTTTCCAGTCGTATTTCGGAGACACTGTGTCCCGTTCTGAACGTTTCTTCGATTTTCTGTTCGATATCGGGGCGGTCTGGCTCGTAAATGTCCAGTGCGCTGCGGCCCGAAAGCTCCTGCTGCGTCAGGCCGAAGAGTTTTTCAGTCTTACTGTTCCAGCGGATCAGCTTTCCGCTGTTGTCGAGCAGAAAAAAATATCGGGAATGCTTTCAATCAGTTTTTCGGAAAAACGCTTTTCGCTGCGAAGCAGGTCCTTCGCTTTCTTACGCTCTGTAACGTCCCAGACCACCGAAATGATAGCATCCATATCGGGCAGCGGAACGTTATGCGCCGAAATGTAGGTCGTCTTTTCCCCTTTGCGGGTGATCGGAATATCTCTCCAGCGCATGCGCGACGTGTTGCCCGCTTTTGCAGTCCTCTGTCGCCTGTTTTTTGATCTTTTGGCGCAACTCCGGGTCTTCGTACGCGGCTTCCCAGAACGCATTAGGCGTTTTCAGCGCATCACGTGTCGCCCGATATAGTTTCGGAAACGTGTCATTCATATAGCTGAAATTCACCTCGGGGCAGGCAGTGCTGACTGCAACGCCGACCGGGAGATTTTCAAGCACGGTTTTAACGAACATTTCATTCTGTTTCAGCTTCTCTTTGTCCGCTTTTTGTCGGGTGATATCCTCAAGAATATGCACGGAGTAGAGAAACTCGCCGTCTTTGTCCGTGATGGCATGGGAGCGTGAACGGAAAACGGTACCTTCCACCTCTATCTCTTCGCTATTTTCTATTGTGTCACAGGGATATTCCAACTCATAGAGGCAGTTGGAAAGCGGCGTTTCTCTTTTCGGGAAGAGCTCGAAATAAGGGCGGCCGCCGAGGATCTGCTCGAAAGGAAGGCCCGCCTGCTGCTGATAGGCGCGATTGCAGCGCAGGATACGGAAATCAGCGTCATGGATGAAGATCAGATCGTCCAGTGCATCGAGTGCGCTGATCCACTGCTGCAATGTTTGTTCCGCCCCTTCTCCGCTTGTCACTTTCCCCATGCTTACTCCTGAACACATCATCATATAGCGATTCAATTAAGTTATAAAAACCAATTGATAATATTATATCATTAAAATATTTCATATAGGATGTATCAGTTCCCAACATTTGGCACTTTTCATGATTTTTCTTCCACTCTCCGAAGCGGGAGTATATACCCATTACCGCGGACACCGCGGCAACAAGAGAAGAGAGCGAGTGCCGTTGCGCTTATATCCCTTTCAAATGCTCGGCAAACGCTTCAGGCTTGATGAACCCTGTCAGGCTTTTTTCAGGCAGGTAGTTGTTGTCGGTATCAAAGAAGATGATATTCGGTGTGCCAAAGAGCCCGTACTCTTTGAGCAGTGCTTTATCCTCTTCCGTATTGGCCGTCAGGTCGATCTGGATAAAGGTAAAGCGTTTGAGCTCCTTTTGCACCGCAGGATCGGGGAAGGTGATCTCTTCAAGCTCCGTACATGCCGTGCAGGAGTCCTTGCCAAAATCCACGACCACAGGTTTGTCCGATGCTGCCACTTCAGCTTGAAGCCTGGCAATGCTGTAGCCTAAATGAGAAGCCTGATCCTCTTTTGCCATCGTTGCCGCAGCAGCCACTTTGCCCGAGGTAAACTTCTCAAACGGCTTTAACACCGAATTCGCCCCGCTGAGTGCACCGATGAAAAGGGAAGAACCGTAGAGCAGAAAGACGATCGCAAGCACTCTGAAGAGCTTCATGGCGCCCTCTCCCTCTCTGCTCTCAAAAACACCCATATAGACTGCCGTTCCGATAAAAAGCAGCGCCCACAAGATCATCGTCACGCTGCCGGGAAGGATACGGGAGAGCATAAAGACCGCAAGCGCCAGCATCATCACACCGAATGTCTGGGAAACCCGGGTCATCCATCCCCCGGGACGAGGCATGAATTTTCCTGCTCCAAGCCCTACAAGCAGCAGCGGCATCCCCATCCCCATACTCATCACAAAGAGTGCCGTACCCCCCAGCAGCGCATCCCCCGTATGGGAGATGAAAAGTACCGCGCCGGAGATCGGTGCGGCCGTACACGGCCCGACGATGAGCGCAGAGAGCGCCCCCATGATCGCCGTCCCCGCAATCCCTTTGCCCTGTGCATTATCGCTCGCCCGGGTCAGCCTGGACTGGACCGAGGCAGGCAGCCCGATCTCGTAGTAGCCAAAAAGCGAAAAAGCCAAGGCCACGAAAACACCGGCAAAGACCGTAAGCACCCACGGATTCTGCATCGCTGCCTGCAGATCCGCACCCACAAGCCCGGCGACAAGGCCCACGATCGTATAGGTCAATGCCATCGCCAGCACATAGACAAACGAAGTGAAGAAAGCCTTCGCCATACTCGGCTTCTCATCACCCCCCTGCTGGGAGACGATGATCGATGAGAGGATCGGTATCATCGGGAAGATGCACGGAGTAAGCGAAAGCAGAAGCCCGAAGATAAAGAAGAGGAACAGCACAAAGAGAGAACTCTCATTGATCAGCACATCCACGATCCTGGCTGCATTTCCCTCTTTTGAGAGTTTGGCGATCTTCTCCCAGACACCCGGCTCCCTGCCCTTGAAGCGGTAACTTTTGACGATCGGTGCATAACAGAGGCCCGCATCCGAACACCCCTGGAACTCTACGGTAAAACTGTAATCCCCTGTAACCCGGGAGGTGATCGTCTCAACGGGTATAGCGATCTTCACTACTCCCTCATACACCTTATCCCCTTCAAAATCATGGGCTTCCGGCATCCCGGGCTTCAGCACAATCTCTTTATCGCCTTTGGCTGTAAATTTGAAGGATTCCTGATACGCATGTATCTTCCCGGCAAGCGTTACAGTCGTGATGATCCGGCCATCTTTCTGAACGGCTTCAACTTTAAATGCCTCTTCGGGAGACATAAACTTCTGCTTTTTGAGTGCTGACTGGAAGCCGCCGAACAGCAAAGAACTAAAGAACAGACTCAATAAGAGTAATTTTTTTACCAAATTGTCCATTTTTTCTCTCTAAACCCTGAATTTTATACTATTCTATAGTACACTACGTGTATAAGCTGTGTACTTTGCATAACATTATAATGCAGTGATTTTATCCAAAATTGAATTTAAAAAAGGTCAAACAAGGTTAAAGAATGGCAAATCATCTTATCAATGAATACTCTCCCTACCTGCAACAACACGCTGAAAACCCCGTAGACTGGTATCCCTGGGGAGAAAAAGCTTTTGAAAAAGCACAAAAAGAAAACAAACCGATCTTCCTCTCCATCGGATACAGCTCATGCCACTGGTGCCATGTCATGGAGAAAGAGTCCTTTGAAAATCAGGCGACTGCGGAACTGCTCAACAAATACTTCATCTCCATTAAAGTCGACCGTGAAGAACGGCCTGATATCGATAAACATTTCCAGGAAGTTTACCAACTGATGAACGGACGGCCGGGCGGCTGGCCGACCTCGATCTTCTTAACAGAAGATCTCAAACCTTTCTACTCGGCAACCTATATACCGGATGAACCGAAATACGGAATCATGAGTTTTACCTCCTTGCTGGAAGTGGTTGCAGACAGATACAGAAACGATAAAACAACACTGATCGAAAAGGCCGAAGAGGTACTTCAGCTTGTCAACCCCCAAAAAGAGAAGATAGAAGCGACCCGGCTGGACGAGAGTATTATCTCCCGCTTCATCGAACAGGCCAGACAACTTTTTGACCATACGGACGGCGGCTTTAACAAAGCGCCGAAATTCCCCCAGACTTCCCTGCTGAAACTTCTGCTTGACCTGCACCGTATCACCGGGGACCGGGAGTCACTCTCTATGGCAACCCATTCACTCATCTCTATGGCAAAAGGCGGTTTGAGGGACCTGGTAGATGGCGGGTTTTGCCGATACAGTACCGATGACCGGTGGTTGGTACCGCATTTTGAGAAGATGACCTATGACAATGCTCTGCTTAGCGAACTCTATCTCAAAGCCTATCATACGACAGGAGAAACATTTTACAAAGAGGTGGCTTTTGAGACACTGGATTTTATGCTCGACAAAATGAAGGAAGAGGATCTTTTCTACTCCGCCAGTGATGCAGATACGGAAGGCCAGGAGGGCAGATATTTCGTCTATACTTACGAAAAAGCGCTGAAATCCTTTGATAGCGCCGGTATCCCGCAAAAAGAGCACAAAGCGCTTGCCGAGGCACTGCATATCACCAAAGAGGGTAATTTTGAGGGCAGGAACATTGTCCGTGTAGAGACTCCCGAAACTATTGATATCCCCTACTACGATGAGGCGATAAGGGCACTGAAAAGAAGAAGGGAAGAGAAACGTACCTATCCCTTCATTGACAAAAAAGTACTGGTCTCATGGAATGCGATGATGATCAAATCTCTCTTTATCGCCGGACGTATCGAGCCGAGCTACCTGGAACAAGCCGGGAGATCGCTTGATGCATTGTTGAAACATATGTATATCCACTCACAGCTATTCCATTCCACACTGATCGGGAAAGAACCGAAGATCCATGCCTTTTTGGAAGATTATGCCTATCTTGCCGATACGCTGATCGAAGCATATCGGAGTACGCTGGATGAGTCCTGCCTCATCACGGCAACCAAACTTGCCAACAATGCTATCGAAAAATACTACAACAACGGCCTGTGGAAATTCTCGAGAGGCGAGTTTGAGACCGGCGCCGATATCTTTGACAGCTCCTATCCCTCTGCACTGGCAATGATGCTCAGTGTACTTCACTCTCTCTCCTCTCTGGTGGATGCTGTGTATAAAAAATTCGTATTCAAATCTCTGGAGATTCACTCTTATGACATCATGCGCCAACCGATCTCATCTCCCCTGATGAGCTCCATGGTCATCCGTTATCTCAAAGATGATATCATCATCAAGGCAAGCGAAGAGAAATTAGCAGAAAACCTTTCAAAACTCGATCATATCACCTATCCGAATACCTACTTTAAAAATGATACCTGCGAAGGCTTTATGCTCTGCAACTCATCCAGCTGTTTCGGCCATGAAAAAACATTCGAAAAAATCATAACGTATCTTGAAAAAAGATAAGTGCAGCGTATATTACACACATACTGCGCATTACTATGTCATAATTGCCTGATAACCAAGAAGTATGAAGAGAGGAGTGTATGCTTCTCTTCACATTGATATAAAAGGAATCAGCCATGCAATGCAATATAGGAAAAATAGACAGAGCAATCAGAGGGATAGCAGGAACCGTCATAGTCGGATGGTGCCTTCCCTATTCGCTGTTTGGAATCAATACAGGGTGCAAAAGCAAAAGAGAGGAGCAGGATACTCTGTCTGTGTAATTTCGGAAAGGTTATCTTTTTGCTTTATTGGAAGAAAAGAGGAGTTTAGGGAAAATTTCAAACTTGACCATGGGTTATAAAAGCTATAATGGTATCCATGATAAAAGAAAGTATGAAAATATTCGGCGGAGATCTGAAGAACTCGTTTCAAGATCTGATGCCTATCATTCTTGTTGTTACTTTTTTCCAGATCGCGGTCATTCAGGCAATGCCCGACAATCTTACCTCCATCATTACCGGGCTTACGATCGTTGCAGTAGGGTTGGCTCTTTTCATCCGCGGCCTGGAACTCGGGATCTTTCCTGTCGGAGAGAACCTTGCTACCGACTTTGCCAAAAAAGGTTCGATCTTCTGGCTGCTGCTTTTTGCCTTTACGATCGGTTTTTCCACAACGGTTGCTGAACCCGCACTGATCGCTATCGCTGAAAAAGCAGCCTCTATCAGTGAAGGAAAAGTCGATGCTTTTTTCCTGCGGATGACCGTCGCTCTTTCTGTAGGCTTTGCGATTGCCCTGGGAACACTCCGCATCCTGCTGGGACATCCCACCCACTACTATATCATCACCGGATATATCCTGGTAGTCACTGTCACCTTTTTTGCTCCTCCCGAGATCATCGGGCTTGCGTATGACAGCGGGGGAGTCACCACCTCCACGGTAACCGTACCTCTGGTAGCCGCACTGGGTATCGGGTTGGCTTCCAGTATCAAAGGTCGCAACCCGGTCATCGACGGATTTGGCCTGATCGCCTTTGCTTCACTGACTCCCATGATCTTTGTACAGGTCTACGGGATTATCGTCTATGCGATGGCAAGCGTACCCGAAGCGGTACAAAATACCTCTGCGGCAGTTGTTGAAGGTACCAAAGCGGCAGCTTCAGTGTATGCGTTCGACCTTGTTGACACACTACTCGAACTTGTCAGTGTCATCAAAGACGTTGCGCCGATCCTTGCAGTAATCTTCTTCTTCCAGTATATAATCATCAAAAAGCAGGTTTCCCATCTCCATAAGATCGCCACGGGGATTGTGATGGTGATTTTAGGCCTTTATGCCTTTATCATCGGTCTTGAAATGGGGCTTTTCCCTATCGGTGAAACCATTGCGTTTCAACTCACCTCCATGAAGAACAACCTGCTGATCTACCTTTTCGCCTTCCTGATCGGTTTTTCCACAACCATGGCAGAACCGTCGCTGCTTGCGATAGCGATCAAGGTTGAAGAGATCAGTAACGGCAGCATCAGACAGATGGTGCTCCGTATTGCCGTAGCTATGGGAGTAGCCATAGGTATAGCCCTCGGGGCTTACCGTATCGTCGCAGGAGATCCGATCCACTACTATATCATCGCAGGATACATCTTTGTGATCATCATGACACAGTTCGCTCCGCGCTATATCATCCCTATCGCCTATGACAGCGGCGGAGTCACCACCTCTACGGTAACCGTACCGCTTGTAGCGGCTTTGGGGCTGGGACTGGCAGAAAATATTGAAGGAAGAAACCCGCTCATTGACGGTTTCGGTTTGATCGCATTCGCATCACTCTTTCCTATGATAACGGTCATGGGCTATGGTATCATAGCAGGATATAAGCAATCAAAAGCAGAAGGAGGAAAAGTATGAAATTCAGTGCACTGGTTACTGTGATTCAGGACAAAGACGAAGAACGCGCAATCGAAGTGGCCAAAAAATCCGGAGCAGGTTCGGTAACGATCCTGCATGGGAAAACGATCGGTCTCAAAGAAAAAAAGATCTTCTTTGGATTGACACTGGAAGAGAATGTCTCTGTATTGCTCTTCGTACTTCCGCGAAAACTGACAATGAAAGTCATGCGTACACTCAGACATGAGTTTGATCTGGACAACCATGAGAACTCAGGGATGGCCTTTACGCTGCCGCTTACCCATGTTGCCGGGCTGGATACTGATGAATTACATCAATTTGAAGACAATATCAAAACGATACTAGGAGGAATATAATGCTGACACAGGAAATCATGACACCTGCCGAAAAACTGGTAAAGATCTCGCCGATGGCTTCAGTAAGAGAGGCTCTCAGACTGATGAAAGAACATAAGGTCCGCTCTGTTATTGTAGATAAAACCTCACCGCACGGTGCTTACGGCCTTGTAACTTTCAAAAATATTCTTCAGAGTATTGTCGCAGAAGACGGGGATATTGATCTTCTGAATGTCTATGATATCGCCACAACACCTGCCTTTTCCGTCTCATCACAGCTTGATGTGAAATATGCGGCCAGGTTGATGGTAAACAGCTCGATCAAGCGCATGCTTGTAACAGACAATAATGAACTGCATGGGATCATCACCATGACCGATATTATCGGCATCCTTATGGAAAGCGTAGAATAACTTTTTATCTCTTTTCTGCTTTTGGAAAGGTAAGTATAAAGGTGCTTCCTTCTCCTTTCTGCGATTCCAGATCGATTTCTATGCCATACTTTTCGCATATGGACAATACAATGTTCAGCCCTATTCCAAATCCTCCACGCTCTTCATTGGCTCTTTGATAACGTTTGAAAATATCTTCCTGCACTTTCATATCCATCCCGATACCGGTATCCTTCACTTTAAGCACATTCGCTTTCAAGGTGAGGATAATAGCATCACCCGGATCAGAGTATTTGATCGCATTGGAGAGAAGATTGTCTATCAGCCTGTAGGCAGAACTTCTGGCCATCAATACAGTAAATGACGCGCACTCCACTGTAACCCTTAATCGTTTTGAATCAATCAGCTCTTTCATAAATCCGACACGTTCATTGATCACTTCGGCCATATCCAGAGATTCGTCAGGTTCCTCTTTTCCCTCCAGCCTGTAAGTCAAAGAGCTGTACATTATACTCAGCCTTTTGGCACTGGCTTTGAGTCTTGCGATTTTTTTTCCTTCAATACCTTGAAGCGACTGAATCGTCATCAGGATCGCAGAGATAGGCGTATTGAGTTCATGGGTCGTATCAGAGATAAAACGGTCAAGTGATTCGATCTGTTCCCTCACCGGCTGCAAAAAAAGTCTTCCCAGGAAATACCCTACCACACCCATCAGTATGAAAGAGAGTACCAGGTAGGAGATAATGCGAATACGCAACGCCTGCACTGCTTTTGAGAGTTCATTCTCCTCAAGAACGATATAGCGCACTCCCAAGTGCCCGCTGAGATCTTCCACGACCGAGTAGCAGCTGTCATCTTTGATAAAAAAAGCTTTTTCGTATGCTTCAAACTTCTCAATCTGTGTAAATAAAGGCTTCTTCTCTTTATCATAAAAACCTACCTTGAAACGGCAGATATTAAGATCTTGAAGATACTCGATCGCATCAAACTCATCGGCATCTTTTGGCATCTTCATCGCTTTCATGATGATATCAGAAGAGAGCATACGTCCCTGATACATCATCTCAAACTTCATGGCACTGATCATTGAAGAGCGGTTATTTTCAAAAAAGAGATACCCGATGATCGCCAGAAGCACAAATACCGATCCCAGATAGAGAGCCATAAAACGAAAAAGCGACCTTCTCTCATACGATGTTAAAACGATAACCCTCTCCTTTGATATTGTCAAAATACTCTTTACCGCTCAATAGTTTACGGAGGTTTTTGATGTAGGTACGTATCGTTGCATGGGTCGGAGTATGTTCATCATCCCATACATTTTCTATGATCTCGTCACTGGAGATGATCTTCCCGGAGTTTCTGATGAAATATTCCAAGACCTGTGCTTCTTTTTGCCTCATTTCGATGATCTTACCGTCAACAATGATCTGGTGGGATTTCGGAATAAATTTGATACCGTCAAACACTATCTCATCCTGCAAACGGTAAAGTTTCATGATATGAGAGATACGCGCATCCAGTTCTTCCAACTCAAAAGGTTTTTTCAGATAATCATCTGCCCCCAATGCAAACCCTTTTTTGAGATCTTCGACCCCCGAAAGCGAAGTGATATAGATCGTCGGTGTGGTATTGCCTATATCCCTCAGGTAAGCGAGTATCTCAAATCCATCGATGTTGGGAACATTGACATCAAGCAGCAGAAGGTCATACCTGCTTTTTCCTATGGCATTCAGCGCTTTCTCACCATCAAAAAAGCTCTCTACTTCATACCCCTTCTCTACCAGGTACTCTCCGATGATCTCCTGGAGTATGACATCATCTTCCAATAACAATATCTTCATAGTAACTTCTTTGAAATAAACTATACTATTGTACCATAGCCAAGGTGTAATAAAGTACACAAAAGCTTTTGGCTATAATACCGGCATGAAAAAATTATCGTTATTGACTATACTCATATTATTGTTTTTATCCGGATGTACCCAGGTAGTAACAGCACCGGTACACTTTGCAGGTGCGGTGGTTACAAACACGGTCGAAGTCATAGATACGACAGTTGATGCTATTGCAGACGATGATGAAGAGGAAGCGTATGATGATGACGCCTACTATTATGAAGAATAATCCTTCCTCTTTTATGCGCCCTTCGCATTCCTGAATTCGGCAATCTCACTCTCTACCATACCGTCTATCATGCGGACATAAAGGTCATTGACAAGGTTTGGAGAGAGGTCCAGTTCGATCGCCTGAGCTCTCACTCTGTTGATCACATCTTCGATCCGGTCTTCAGCTTTGACCTCTTCAACTGTAGTTTTAAAGTGTGCGATCTGCTTGATATAGTCGTTTCGCTGCGCAATAAGCTTTACGATCTCTTCATCTACTTTGTCGATCGCTTCTCTGGCTTCAGCAAGGGTGGTACAATGCTTCATTTCCATAAAAATATCCTTCATGAAATATAGTTGGTCTATTATAGCAGAATAGTTGGCATAAAAATAGAATTTTCTTTTTAATTGTTTACGCTTTTGTCGCAATGATCAGACGGATCACATCAAAAAGTTTATACTCCACCGACTGGATATTAAATCCTGCCGCTTCTATGGATTTTTGGGTCTCTCGAAGCATCGAAGTCCCGAGTATTCTCGTTGAAAAAAAGGTTCATTATCCAGAGAAAAGCATTGACCATCCTGTGTCTGCTCTTCATATGTTCGAGAAAGATCGCTTTGCCTTGCGGTTTAAGTACGCGGAGCACCTCTTCCAACCCTTTTGGGAGGTAGGTAGGGCACGGTACAGAAGACAAAGGTACTCACGACGGTATCAAAGCTATTATCTTCAAACACCAGGTGTTCAACATCCATCTTCATAAGCTTAAGGTCATCCCACCCCATCTGAACTTTTCTCTTTTTCGCAATTTCCAGCATGCCTGTACTGAAATCAATTGCCGTGAGTTGTACATTGTCTCTATCATAATACGGAAAATTTTTACCCGTACCGGCACCCACCTCCAATACTTTGCCTTTGGCCAAAGCGACTGCCTGTTTTCGCATTTTTTTAAGAAGCAACTGTTCCATGGGCCATTCTATGATATCATAGATCTTAGAAACATTTGAATATTTTTTGGCTGTTTCATGCGGCATGAGATACCTCCATATAGATGTGGTATTTATCCAATTATACAGTAGAAGAAAAGCTGACCTCTACAAAACAGGGAAGTCAAAGTCAATCACGTAATACTATCAACCGGATATCATCCTCGAAATAATATTTTTTTGCCCTTGATACTCAGCAACGACTACCCCGATAATATGAAGCGGTACGAATGCTGCCACAGTCCAGGCAAGCAATTCATGCTGTTCTTTGATTGTATGTACCAGCTCTTCGCTCAGGCCAAAACTCTCATGCCATGTCATTGCCACACCGCTGACTGCCATAAAGATCAAAATCAGGTACAATATTTTATATCCCCCATGGACCATACGCATATGCAGTGAACCCTGGTCATCATATCCGAATCCTTTCTCCCGCCATACGATCCAAATCCTTACTAACAGTAATAGTGCCAGCATCACACCAAAGATAATATGCCACTCCCACATAGGTGCACGTATCGCTTTTGCAATCGCTTTGGCCTGCTCTGCAGTTATCTCGATGCCAAAGGAACCCAGTTTCTCGGTAATCAACAAGGAATTTGTTTTCCAGCTTAAAAAAGTTTTTCGCAAAAAGAATGTTCCAAGCAGTCCTGATACCGCTACAACATTCAACCAATGCCAGATACGTAATAACGAAGAATAGTGTTTACCACCCATATCCCACTCCTTTGAATCATTCTAAACTATCATTATAGTATATTCAAATAATATAAGGGATATATAAATTTTATGTCAATGCTATATCAACAACTATAAATGAAGCGGAAAGATAAAAAATTTTATGAAGTATGTAGAGGGAAACACCTCCGATAAACGGAAGTGTTGTTGTTTTAAGTAGAAAGATTACTCTACTTCAGCATCGATGACATCGTCATCGTCTGCTTTTTTTGCACCGGCTTCTGCTCCCGGTTGTTGTCCGCCCTGCTCTTTGGCGTACATTGCTTCAGCCAGTTTGTGGCTCTTCTCGGTCAATGCTTTTGCTTTCTCTTCGATCTGCTCTTTGGTTGCATTGTCGTCTTTCAACACTGCTTCAAGCTCTTCGATCGCTACTTCAATATTTGCTTTTTCCGTTGCGTCGAAGCTTTCACCCAAGTCTTCGAGTGATTTTTTCGTCTGGTGTACCAGTGCATCTGCCTGGTTTCTGGCTTCAACTACCTCTTTTCTCTTCTCATCTTCCGCTTTATGCGCTTCAGCATCCTGCACCATCTTTTCGATCTCTTCATCACTGAGTCCTGAGGAACCTGTGATCTTGATATCCTGGGATTTACCTGTGCCTTTATCCTGTGCCGTTACCGTGAGGATACCGTTCGCATCGATATCGAATGTCACTTCAACCTGAGGTACACCTCTTGGTGCTGCAGGGATATCTCTAAGCTCAAACATACCAAGAGACTTATTATCTTTTGAGAATTCACGCTCACCCTGAAGTACATGAATGCTTACTGCCGGCTGGTTGTCTTCTGCTGTCGAAAATACCTGAGATTTCTTAGCAGGGATCGTCGTACCTTTTTCGATCACTTTCGTCGTTACCCCGCCAAGTGTCTCGATACCGAGGCTGAGCGGCGTCACATCAAGAAGCAGTACATCTTTTACATCACCGGCAAGTACCCCTCCCTGGATCGCTGCACCGATCGCAACGACTTCATCCGGATTCACCGACTTGTTGAGCTCTTTTCCGAAGAACTTTTTCATCTCTTCCTGCACAAGCGGTACTCTTGTTGAACCACCGACCATAACAATTTCAGCAATATCTGAGGTACCAAGGTCTGCATCTTTCAGTACATTCTGTACTGTTGTTATCGTACTTTTTACTAGGTCAGAAATGAGTGACTCGAACTTCGCCCTCGTGATCTTTGTTACCAGGTGTTTTGGCCCTGACGCATCCGCTGTGATGAACGGAAGGTTGATCTCTGTTTCAGTGGATGAAGAGAGCTCTTTTTTCGCTGTTTCAGCTGCATCTTTTACCCTCTGAAGCGCCATCACGTCAGCTTTTACATCGATACCCGATTCGGATTTGAACTCATCCGCTACATAATCGATGATTTTGTTATCGAAATCATCACCACCGAGGAAAGCATCCCCTCCTGTTGCCAATACTTCAACTACACCGTCACCTGTCTCAAGTGCTGTAACGTCGAAGGTACCGCCACCAAGGTCGTAAACTACGATCTGCTCAGACTCTTTTTTGTCCAGGCCGTAAGCCAGTGCCGCTGATGTCGGCTCATTAATGATACGAAGTACATTCATCCCTGCGATCGTACCGGCCTCTTTTGTCGCCTTTCTCTGTGCATCGTTGAAGTATGCGGGCACGGTGATCACTACATCTGCTACAGTCTCGCCAAGATACGATTCTGCATCCTCTTTCATCTTCATCAACACTTTTGCTGAAATTTCCTGAGGCGTATAAGTCTTGCCTGCTACTTCGATCGCACATGCACCGCTTCTGTCGATGATGTGATACGGAAGCTTCTCTTTTGCCTCTTTTGCTTTCTCTTCGCTCATCATCAGACCCATGATTCTCTTGATCGAGTAGATCGTCTTTTCCGGATTTGTTACCGCTTGTCTTTTTGCAGATTCACCGACAAGTACTTCACCCTTGTCTGTAAAAGCTACGATAGAAGGTGTTGTATTTTTACCCTCTTTGTTTGCAATGATCTTCGCTTCACCATTGTCATACACTGCCATTGCAGAGTTTGTCGTACCTAGGTCTATTCCTAAAACTTTTGCCATTTTGCATCCTTTATATATAAATTCAAAATTCTATAGCCTTCACGGGTCGCTTTGCTCCACCGCTACGGTTCCGAAGCCACAAATGACAAACTATTGTCGTTTGTTTACGCTTCTCATATCCCACTAAAGCTTCGCCATTCGGCTCAGGGAAACTTCAATCTTTGTTAGAAAAAGCACTTCTAATTAGAAGTGCAAACCTCAACTCTTAATTCTTCACTATTCATTATTCTCTCAAAATAACAGAGTCACTTGGCGGTGCTCACCATAGCCGGCCTGAGCACTCTCTCCTTGATCATATAGCCTTTTTGCATGACTTGAACGATCTCACCGGGTTCATGTTCGCCGCTCTCGACTTGCATGATCGCCTGATGTACCTCGGGATCAAACTCACCTTCACACTTGATCTCTTTGATACTGTTCTTCTCCAGAATCTTCTTAAACTGATCATAGGTAAGGTTTACACCCTCTACCATCTGGGCAAAGGCTTCAGAGCTCTTCTCTCCACTGCTTTTCATTGCTGAGAGTGCATTCTCAAAAGAATCCAATACCGAAAGGATGTCTTTTGCAAAACTCTCGTTTGCATATGAGACAGCATTATACTTATCTTTCTCCAGACGTTTTTTTGAGTTTTCAAAGTCAGCATGTGCACGAAGAAACTTGTCTTTCCACTCTGCCGCTTCTGCCTGAGCAGCTTCCAGTGGATCTAGACTTTCTTCTTCACCGGCATTTTGGGCTTCTGCTTCGACTGTCTCTTCTGACTTCTGGTCTTCAAGAGTCTCTTTCTCTTCTTGAGCCATAGGCAAACCTCCTATTGATTTTCATATTATCTGCATACCATTTCTGTCATGCCTGGTACCATTATACAACATTGAGTCAATACTTGTCAAGCAAAACATGAGTCAATATGACTAAACCTGTAATTTTAATCCTTTCATTTAATCTTAAAAAGAAAGAGAATACTCCTGCATAGATATATTTTCATAAAAGAGTATAAGATTGATAAGGGGGAGCTTATGAAGAAGCCACCCGGAAAGGTGGCTTTATTGGATATGATATATTAGTTTCTGATACCAAGATCTGCTTTGATCTCAGTCCATCTTGTAAGATCTGTTTTCTTAAGATATCTGAGAAGTCTTCTTCTCTGACCTACAAGCTTAAGCAAACCTAATCTTGAAGAGTGATCTTGCTTATTTGTTTTAAGGTGCTCAGTCAGTGTGCTGATTCTCTCTGTAATAAGAGCAACTTGTACTTCTGTAGAACCCGTATCATTTTCGCCTCTTGCATATTTTGCAATGATCTCTGCTTTTTTCGCCTGATCCAAAGCCATAATTGACCTCCTGATTGGTATTTGAATTATTCTCAAAATAGTAACTATATAGATAGTATTATAGATAGTATTTTGGAAACGCAATCATATCATATGAAGCTTATTCCTGACTTATGCACCTTTCGGGCAAGAGAAACAAGAGGAACCATTCGTTTTTCTAATCTATTTTAGAGTAATATACTCCTAGTTATATTGAAAAGGTTTTATCTTATGTTACTAACTCGAGCAACAGAATACGCACTGCTCTCTCTTGATACGATCCGAAAAGCCGAAAAGCCTGTCGGCGCAGAACAGCTTGCAAATGAGCTCTGTATTCCTAAAAGTTTTTTGGCAAAGATCCTGCAAAACCTGGCAAGGACCGGAATCCTTGAATCCAAAAAAGGAGCACAGGGCGGGTTTATCCTGACAAAAGATATTCACGATATCTCTGTGTGTGATATCATCATCGCGGCAGAAGGGAAAGCACCCGTAGTATTTGACTGTACCCAGTATGCTTCTACCTGTCCCAGCGGAGCTATCGGAACCTGTTCGATTTCACCGTTCCTGTCAACATTTCAAACAAAGGTAGATGCTTTTCTGGAAGGCCTGATGCTTGGAGACATTATTTGATGCTGCGGCCACATGTTTATCATCTGTCGCACATTGACCTTGACGGCTACGGATGTCAGTTTCTCACCCAGAAAACTTTTGAAAAAATCCACTGCTACAATGCCAATTATGGTCCTGAAGTCACTGCACGGCTTGGAGAGATCGTCAAAAAGATCGAACAGGACAAATTTATACAAGGGGAAGAGAGAGAACGGATGATCCTCGTCACCGATCTTAACCTGACCGCAAAAGAGGGTAAGTGGATCGAAAAAGAGGCTATCCGTACCGGAGCAAAGCTTCAACTCCTTGACCATCACGCGACCGGGGCAAAGGCAGCAGAGCGTTTTGCCTGGTATAAACTCGATACGACCAAATGTGCGACACTGATAACCTATCATTGGCTGCAGGAGCATTACGGATTTGACAGTAAAAATGAGTTTGAAACGATCGTCCATGCGATCAATGCCATCGACATATGGCTCAGCGAAGAGACACTTTTTGAGTATGGAAAAGTGATGCTGGGGATGATCTCGGGAGCAAAAGAGATCAACAGAATTCTCTTTCCGGCAGAAGACAGGAGCTTCAAACTCTCTCTGATCGAGGCAGCAAACGGGCTCATCCGGGAAGAAAATGCTCCTATCAAACTGGATGATTCACTGCATCAAATCAAAAAACAGTTTTTCAAAAAAGAGAAAAACGATACAAAAGACAATCTTGTGGCACACTACATCACCAATCTGCTGACTTCAGACAGACAGCGCCTTACCGTCACCTACAAAGGGTACCGGGGTATACTGGGCTATAATGTGGGAAGTGCCTCTGTGATCGGCAATGCCTGTATGGTAGCCAATGATGACTACGACTTTTATATGGACGTTAATTTCAGAGGAAACTTCTCACTTAGAAGCAACAACAAACTTGACGTCTCCAAAATGGCAGCCCATATCGGAAACGGCGGGGGACACCCCAATGCTGCGGGAGGCAAGGTGGAAGGGTATAAAGACTCTTTTGTCTATGCCGAAGTAAGAGAATTTATACAAAATTATATAAATGAAAAAATTCATACTGTGATTGAGTAGATATTTCTTTCGGAACTGATGAACGTGTCATATTTTTACCCTCGCCTGCAGTGCCCTGCTTAGGGACATCACATCAATGTTTTCCAGATCCACACCGGTAGGCACTCCCTGGGCGATCCTGGTAAACACTATCGGTTTGCCCTGGAGCTTATCTTCGATATAGAGGATCATCGTATCGGTTGCGATACTCGGAGGAAAAGCAAAGATGATCTCTTCAACGCCGTCTACAGCTGAAAAAAGATGTCCTTCATCCATATCGCTTACTTCTGATATCACATAATATACGCCATCGAACTGTCCGCTCTCTTCGATGGTGAGAATATCTTTGGCAGACTGGACAATACAGAGTTTGCTCTTATCGCGATAAGGATCACTGCAGATGCTACAGAGTTCATCTTCGCTCATATTATGGCACTTGCTGCATTTCCGGATGCTATTGACCCCTGTTTCCAATGCATGTGCCAGTTTCATCGCACTGAACCCGTCTTCCATGACGGCATGATAGGCCAGACGGATCGCTGATTTCTTTCCGATGGATGGCAAAGACTGGAATGCTTCTACGAGGTTTTCAAAGGCTTCTATCTTATAACTTTTCATCCGTCTGTTTTAATCTGCCCTCTCGTAATCCACCACTTTAGAATACTCTGCTGCACTCTTAATGAAGGCTACGACTTTTAAATGTTCAGGGTGTATCGCATAGGCATTCAGATCCTCTTTGCTGGCAAAGCTGGTGATAATACTTAGATCCATCGCACGATCCTCCTGGGCAAAATTCATTCCTACATCCATACTGCGAAGACTCGGTACCGCACCGAGTAAATTCTCCAGCATCTGTTTCGCCTGGATCATATTGGCCTGTTTGTTCTCCTCTTTAAATTTGAACATCACGATGTGTACGATCATTTGATACCTTATATTAATGTTTTTGTGATTATAACCAAATTATGGTAGAATTCGCGAAATTTTATCTAGGTGACTGAGCCTACAGATTCCCCATTGGAGTAGATTGATGACAGAAGTAGACTATTATGAAATTCTCGAAGTAAGCAAAAGCTGCAGCGGAGCAGAACTCAAAAAATCATACCGCAAACTTGCGATGAAATACCACCCTGACCGAAACCCGGATGACAAAGAGGCTGAAGAGAAATTCAAACAGGTCAATGAAGCCTATCAGGTACTCAGTGATGATGAAAAAAGAGCCATCTATGACCGTTACGGTAAAGCCGGACTGGAAGGGCAAGGCATGGGCGGCGGCTTCGGCGGAGCCGGTATGGATGATATCATGGATATCTTCAATTCTATGTTCGGCGGCAGCGGCGGGTTTGGCGGGTTTGGCGGATTCGGCCAGACCAGACGCGACCCGAACCAAAAATATGCACTGGATTTTGAGATCGAACTCCCTTTGAAGTTTCATGAAGCGATATTCGGCTGTGAAAAGAAAATAGATATTACCTATAAAGTTCCGTGTGACGAGTGTGAGGGTACAGGGGCAAAAGACGGGAAACTTGAAATCTGTGACTACTGTGGCGGCCAGGGCCAGGTAGTGATGCGCCAGGGACGTATGCAGTTTGCACAGACCTGTCCAAAATGTCACGGTGAAGGAAGAGAGATCACGGAAAAGTGTCCAAGCTGTCACGGAAAAGGATACAAGACAGAAGAGGAGACTATCACGATCAATATTCCTGCCGGGGTTGACAGCGGCAACCGGCTGAGAGCAGAAGGCTACGGTAATGAGGATAAACACGGAAGACGCGGAGACCTCTATCTTACCTTCATTGTGGAAGAAGATGAAAATTTCATCCGTAACGGAAACGATATCTATATCGAAGTGCCTGTCTTTTTCACCCAGGCGATCCTGGGAGAGACGATCACGATCCCGACGCTGGACGGAGAGACGGGGCTGGAACTCAAACAGGGAACCAGGGACAAAGAGCAGTTTGTCTTTGAGGGTGAAGGTGTCGTCGATGTACACAGCGGAAGAAAAGGCCGTCTCATCGCCCAGATAAAGATGGTTCTTCCCAAAAAAATAAACAATGAGCAGCATGAGCTTCTGGAAAAACTTCAGGAAAGCTACGGGGTAGAGAGCAGACCGCACAAAAGTACGTTTGAATCGGCATTTGACAGAGTCAAAAACTGGTTCAACTAAGCCTCATTTTTTTCACTCCACCTCTCCGCAGAGGGGATACGGATATTATCTCCCTACTGCCTAACTTTTTACTTCCCCCTATCAGTAGACTTCGTATCTTTTGCTTGCTTTACCTTTACGATACACTCCAACTTCGGAGAGTTGGAGCGAGAAAAAATATACTATCTCTATAATTCCGGAGGGTTACCATATAGATAGACAGCACCTGCATCAGGACTTTTTTCATCCTCATGAGGTGCATCTACAATAATCAGATCTTTGCTGATAGCTACTTCCATGCCAAAATTGTCACCCTCTTCTGTATCTGAAGCAGTAAGTTTTCCTTTTTTAACTACATTACCATAGATATCTTTTTGAAAGAAATACGCTGACCCTGCTCCGGAGCCTTTTTCATTTTCATAAGGTGAACCCACTACCAAAAAATCACCACTCACTGCTACGGAAGTTCCAAAATGATCATAACTTTCTCCATCTAAAGCGGTAAGTTTGCCTAATTGGGAAACATTGCCATTGATATCCTTTTGGAAAAGGTATGCAGCACCCTCATTCTCCTTTTCCCCTATCTTTTTATAGGGTGCACCAACAATAAACAAATCTCCGCTTATAGATACTGAGTATCCGAACTTTTCTCCCCATAAGCTATCTGAGGCTGTAACTCTTTGCAGTTGAGAAACATTACCATTGATATCCTTTTGGAAAAGATATACTGCACCATTCACAGAATCTTCATTCGGTGAGCTTACTACAAAAAAGTCACCGCTTGCAGATAGGCTTCTTCCAAAACTGCTACCGCTGGCAACAGTTATTTTTTCCAACTGTCTAACACTGCCATTATCTTCTATCTGGAAAAGATAAACTGCCCCTGCACGACCTTGTTCATCTTCCATAGGTGCTCCTGCAAGAATGAAATTACCACTAATAGCCACACTCGTTCCAAATTGATCAAAATACCTACCGTCCGAGGCCATTATTTTAGCCAGTTCTATGATATTCCCATCTGTATCTTTTTGGTATAAATAGACGGCACCAGCCCTCACACCTTTTTCATCCTCGTAAGGCGCTCCTACTACTATCAAGTTTCCACTGACTGCTACTGAGGCACCAAACTGATCATTCTCCGTACCGTCTGAAGCTGTCATTTTTCCTAATTCATTCAGACTGCCGTCTATATTCTTTTGGTATAAATACGCTGCACCGGCATTATATTCCGCTGCTCCAATGACTATAAGGTTATTATCAATTGCCAGAGAAGACCCAAAATTAAAAAATGATATTTCATCTGAAGCTGTCAACTTTGCTTTCTCTTTGACAACCATATCAAATATGTTTACATCAACATGCATCATTGCCTGATTACCGGTTTCATCTTCAAGTATAATTTCTGTTTGGTATGTATTGTCCATTGAGTCATCCTGTGGATTTTCAAAGTCCAAAGCCATAGGCAGTGTAAGATTGTTTTCTGACATCAGGAAATAAGCAGAATCAACACCATCAAGTGTATAGTTTAGTGAACTATTGGGGCTTGCAGCATTAATAGTATACAGATTACCTGTTTTTTCTTCCGGGAAATCAACCATGATGTTCTCTGGACCGTAGATGTAAACTTTATCCATAGGCGTTGAGTCAAATAAATAGATTGATGATTGTGATCCTGCTACGATATACGCTTTACCTACTGCCAGGGATTTACCAAACATACTATTGCTTTTTATATCATATGCCGTTACTTTTCCCCATCCTTCTATGTCATGATTCATATCTTTTGGGAACAAATAAACCGCACCGGCACCATCAATTCCATTTTCATTCTTATACGGTGCACTTATACCGATTAGCGTATCACTGATATCTACGGTGGTTCCAAAATGACTGTTTGCTTTTGCATCAGAAGCCATTAATTTGACTCGTTCATTGACACTGCCATTGGTATCTTTTTGAAATAAATAAACCGCCCCTGTATCTTCACCCTTTTCATCATTTAGAGGCGCTCCGGCTACTATGGTATTTCCGTTGATTGATACAGAACATCCGAACCAATCCCCATTCCGGCCATCTGAGGCTGTAAGTTTTTGCAACTGGATAACATTGCCATTGATATCTTTTTGGAAGATGTATACTGCACCGTGACTGCTATCTTTATAGGGCACTCCCACTGCGATAAGATCGCCACTAATAGCAACAGACATTCCAAATTGATCATGATACTCACCGTCCGAAGCCATTATTTTAGCCAATTCTACGATGTTCCCATTTGCATCTTTTTGGTATAAATAGGCAGCACCGGCACGCGAACCTTTTTCATTTTCACCGACAGCGCCAATCACAATAAAATCTCCATCTATAGCTACAGATGTACCAAACTGATCATGACTTGCACTATCTGAAGCAATGATTTTTCCAACTTCATTTACGCTGCCGTTCACATCTATTCGAAAAAGGTAAGCTGCTCCTGCATAAGAGCCTTTCCCTGTAGCACCAACAACAAAAAAAGTCACCATCTATATCTACTGAAGTCCCAAACCAATCAGTTGTTTCTCCATCTGACGCCATTATTTTTTCTAATTCAATCAAATTGTCATTCTCATCTTTTTTGAAAAGATAAACTGCACCCCTATTATCTACGTGTGATGATCCTGCTAAAACATATTTACCGCTAATAGCCATCACATTATTTTCACTACTTTTTTGTGCAGTTTGAAATACTCTGAATGCTTCTTTGCTCACATTGACAACAAACGTAACCGGTATACTGTCCCCGGCTGTGTTATGCACCACGATTTTTAATGTATATACTGATACCGCCTGATCATCTAATGCACTGGCAGTTTGAATGACACCATCACTAGTGATCATAAACACATTATTTGTATTACCGCTTACTATACTGTAGCTATCTACCGTATTTTCATCCAAATTACTTCCGTTTGTATGAATGGTTGTTACTGTTGTACCGATCGCTACATTTTTATCTATATAATTACCAAATGGCATGGCAAGAACCGGTTTACTTTCAACGATATTGGCGATATTGATAGCAATATCTATTTCGTCACTACTTCCCGCTGTATTCAGTGCTATAGCCTTCAGAACATATTTATTCATAGTTTCATAGTCTAATACAGCATTACTTCCCACTCTTATAGTGCCGTTAATATCTATAGTAAAGTGATCACTTCCTTCGCCTGATAACTCAAAAACGGTAATATCGCTATCGCCTTTATCCAAAATTTCTATTTTGCCGATAACCGTACCTGAAGTAACATTTTCATCAATCGTTTCGGTAAATGTTTTAAGTACCGGTACCTGGTCAATTATATTTAATACATCAACCACTACATCTACCGCTTCACTCTTCCCAATAGCATTGGTCGCTATGGCCCTGAGGTAAAAAGATTTAGTTTGCTCATAGTCTATGAGTTGCAATAATGTCACATCTCCGTTAAGATCAATACCAAATTTTTCAGCTCCGATTCCTTCCAATCTCATATCTGTAAGAGGGGATAAACCGGAAGTAATGATTTCTACATCACCGACCAAATTACCTACTTTACTATCTTCTGCTATACTAAATACAGCTGGTTTAAGTACAGGTTCACCATCAGGAATGTTGATGATATTAATAGTTACATTTACCGGTTCACTCTCTCCAAAATCATTTGTTGCTACAACCTGCAAAGTATAGTTTGTTTTTGTTTCATAATCCAATTTTGAATTGAGTGTCAGTCTTCCACTATTATCTATACCAAATACAGAGCTATCGCTCAATCTAAATTCGGTAACGGATTTCATCCCCTCACTGATAATATTGACTGTACCGATAACTGAGCCAACGGATATGTTTTCATCAACTGACAAAACAGTATTTTCCAGTACAGGTATAGCATATACTTTTATGTTCACATTTACTTCATTGCTTTGACCGAAATCATTGGTTGCCACAGCAACAAGTGAAAATTCAGTATTTTTCCCGGAAAAATCTTTTTTAGGGTAGATATCTCCATCTCTAAAAACCCCAAATGGTGATTCAGGACTTAAGGTAATACTTTTTATCGCTGTATCGCCGCTATCTACAAGAATATTACCTAAAGGTACCCCTATGTGGAAATCATGATAATACGCTTCATACGTAACTGGTTTTAACGTAGGGGCGATCTCCGGAATATTATTTACTTTAATGGTACATGCAGATATATTACTTACTCCCAAAGAAGTTGTAACAGTATATTGTAGGAAATAAACATTTTTTTGTTCATAATCAAGTTCACCTGAAACATAAACTGTTCCCTCCTTATCCACCATAAATAGTTCTTTGTTCTCTCCTGTAAGCTCTATACTATCAACCGGTGCTTCACCTTTATCAAAATTTAATTTCCCTATTACTCTTCCTGGAGAGCTGTTTTCATTAATATTAAAGGAGGAATTAAATACTTTGGGTGGTACATCAGGAATATTACTTACTCCAACGGTTAAACTTACCCTATTACTGTCTCCGTAACTATTGTGAGCTAAAACACTTATTTTATACTGCTGCTG
>JBEWPY010000114.1:0-4975 GCA_047689495.1 Candidatus Sulfurovum profundilacunae
CTCTTTCATTCACTTGACTTTTTTTCTCCAAATTGGCTATGATGATTAAAAGCGAGTTTAAATGAAAGTCACTGAAAAAAGAAAGGGTGTGCGGAATGAAACGATTACTCTTTTTTTTACTTCTGTTCATGGTGCCGCTCTTTAGCGATTCTTCTACGATTACGAAGCTGGAGATAAAAGGGGCTATAGGCCCTGCCAGCAGCAACTATCTCAAAGAGGGGATGCTGTATGCCCAGCGTCAGCATTCGGGTATGATAGTGATAGAGCTGGATACTCCCGGAGGGCTTGCTTCTGCGATGCGGGAAATGATACAGCAGATTGCAAACAGCAGTATACCGGTAATCGTCTATGTCTCTCCCAAAGGTGCACGTGCTGCAAGTGCAGGTACCTATCTTCTCTATGCGGCGCATGTGGCAGCGATGGCTCCCGGAACAAACCTGGGTGCTGCCACACCTGTAAGTCTGATGCCGTCTGCAAATGTGCCCGATACGAATGGATCAGCGGCAACGACTCTGGAGAAAAAAGCGCTCAATGATGCCAAAGCATACATAAAAAGTCTTGCACAGCTGAATGATCGCAATATCTCCTGGGCACTGAAGGCAGTAGAGAAGGCTGAGAGTATTCCGGCCCAGGATGCCTTGCAGTATGGTGTGATAGACCTGGTAGCAGAAAATACTTCGGAACTCTTGAAACAACTTGATGGACAAAGTGTGACCATAGCCGGAAAGCCTGTTCCCTTCAATACCAAAAACAGTGTTCTTCTCTCGTTTGAAGCGGACTGGAAAACCAGATTTCTTACTATCATAACAGATCCCAACATCGCTTATATACTTTTGATTCTGGCACTCTATGGAATCTTTTTTGAATTGATGAACCCCGGTGCCATTGTTCCGGGCGTGATCGGGGTGATCTCCGGAGTATTGGCGCTCTATGCACTCAATATGCTGCCTTTCAATTATGCAGGGTTATTGCTTATTTTATTGGGAGTTTTATTTATGATTGCGGAGGTGCTCATCGCAGGATTTGGTATTTTTGGAATCGGAGGAGTGATTGCTTTTGCTTTTGGCTCTTTCCTGCTTTTTGATACGCAGACGCTGGGTGTCGGGGTATCTATACCGCTGATCATCGCTTTCACACTTGTGAGTTTGGCCTTTTTTGTCTACGTGATACGGTTTCTGATCCGTTCCCGTTCAGTCAAAACTGTTTCCGGTACTGAAGAGATGATAGGGAGTGAAGCAAAAATACTTGAAGTTACCGATGAGGGATACCGTGTCAGGTGTCACGGTGAAATATGGTCTGCAAAGTCCAAAGAGCCGCTTGATATAGGCCAGTCTGCGTGGGTGGATGGCCTGGATGGCCTCACACTGTATCTCAATCCAAAAAAGGAGTAAACAATGTTACCGATCATTCCAATGACAATGATTTATATGATAGTCTTTTTAATTATAATTCTCGCGTTTTCGATTCGTATTTTACGCGAATATGAAAGAGGGGTAGTCTTCACCCTTGGGCGTTTCACAGGTGTAAAAGGGCCGGGATTGATCCTATTGATCCCTTTTATACAAAGGATGGTGCGTGTAGACCTGCGTACGATAGTACTGGATGTCCCATCGCAGGATGTCATTTCCCATGACAATGTTTCGGTACATGTCAATGCCGTGGTCTATTTCCGGGTGGTTGATCCCGAAAAGGCGATTATCCAGGTAGAGAATTTTTATGAAGCGACCAGTCAGCTGGCGCAGACGACACTGCGTTCGGTTCTGGGACGGCATGAACTGGACGAGATGCTGGCAGAACGTGAGCAGCTGAACTTTGATATACAGGAGATCCTGGACAAACAGACCAACCCCTGGGGGGTCAAGATAGCCAATGTGGAGATCAAGCATGTCGATCTGGATGAGAGTATGGTGCGCGCCATCGCAAAGCAGGCCGAAGCTGAACGTGAACGGCGTGCGAAGGTGATCAATGCCAAAGGGGAACGTGAAGCAAGTGAAAACTTGCTTGAAGCGGCCAATACGCTGAGCAAAAACCCTCAATCGATCCAGTTGCGTTACCTGCAGACGATGAGTGACATCTCAAGCGACAAGACCAATACCGTGATCTTCCCTTTCCCAACGGAGTTCAGTAAAATTTTTAAAGAGAAAACTGAGCAATAGAGTGTTTTAGAAGGAGGTATTAGAGATAACAGAGATCATTGGTACAAAAACGGCTCTCTATACCGTCACTGCTTTGAAAACTGTCCCAATCGATCTTTGGTAGTTCTGCCAGGCGTTTTCGGTACTCTTCTCTGGTGATACCTTCATAGGGCATTTGCCTGTAAGCACCCTTCTGCGAATGCGGAAGCATGGAGACAGATTTGATAAGGGGTGCGAACTGTGCAAGCATATGTTCGATCTGCGCAGCTTCTGTCTGAGGATCGAAGTAGACGGTGCAACTGACCATATTGTCACTCCATTCACGCTGCAGCATTGCCAGTAAAGAGAACTGCTCCCAGGCAGAAACAGAAGAGGCTTCTCTTGTCTTTCCCTGGTTGATTGGAAATTCAAACACAGTGGTATTTTTACTGTACAGATCCTTTTCATACGGCACATCTGCTGTTTTAAGCACCTTGCAGATCGGAGAGGTATTGCCTACACGCATTCGCCGGATCGCATATTGGAAAGTAGGGAAATGCATACCTGAACTGACTCCGGCAAGCTGGCTGATCGTACCGGAGGGTTTGACAGTCGTCACCCTGACCGATGCAGGGATGCCTGCTTTGGCTGCCAATTCCCGGTTGATGGAGGCTACGAGTTGGTACCCCTTACGCAATCTACGTGTCAGCTCTGCTGCACCCCACTTATCAAGTATATCTGCTATACCCGAAAGACTGACGCCGATTCGTCTATTTCTTCCAATGATTGCATTTGTCTCAGGACGGTGTGTGGGGAGAAGTGCAACAGTTGAAGCATAAAACGTGGCAAACTCCAGTGCTTCATAGAACTCCTCTTCCTTACTGCATCGGGAAGGAAAGACTTCTGCAAGGTTGCAGAGCTCGAAACTCTCAAGGGGGATCTCGGAACATGGGTTTGTCAGCCATGCTTTATCTTCTGTAAGTTCACCGTAGCGGCCGTATTTCTGAACATTGATCAGGTTCATGATACCGGGTTCGCCATTGTCACGGATATGCTCGGCGATCATCGGCAATCGTTCAAAATCCTCTGTTTTTTCCAATACGACGGTATTGTTCGACATCCACCCGATCTCGGCACGGTCAGGGTGCTTGGTATAATCTTTAAGTTCGAGAAATGTTTTATCATCTGCACGGCCAAGTGCTATCTGGGCACTTCTGCGTACATTTCCGGCTACGACACAGGCTCCTATCGCATTCATCACATCAACGATACAGTGTGTCCGGTCTATCGTCTCTTTGCAATAGTTGTCAAGCGTGTTTTCAATACGCTCATGCAGTTCTTTAAGCGGTGCAGGCCCTGATGCAGTGCCGCCAAAACCATGAATAGGGGAACCTTCGGGACGGATTTTACTATAGTCAAACGCTACCCACTCCTTGCCCTTGGTATAACTTTCGATCACTAAACGCACGGAGCTCACCCAGCCCTCTCTGCTGTCGGGGATAATATACGTAGAAGCTTCTGTTTTGTCGGGTATGAGAACGTTTTCGCCTTTCCATGCTGTGTTAAATCCGACACCCACACCGCACATCAGCATATCCATGGCCCAGTCTGCTGCCAGAGAAATATCTGTTGTGTCCACGGCACCGCAGTTATTCAGTGCAGCAGCCCCGCGTTCATAGATATACGCTGTACCCATGATCCATAAACCGCGACCCGGCGGGAGCCATCTCATTTCGAACATGGTTGCTGCAAGGTTTTGTGCATAAAGCTGCCATGAGCTCTCATCCCATGCCAGATTGTTCGTGACATAATGGTTTTTGCGAATGGACATGATCCCGTTGATCGTCCGAATGACCGTATCTGCCCAATGCTCCTGTGAGCCGTCTGGCTTGATGCGGCTATAGGTGCGATAATAGGTGGCTTCACCAAAACCCCCAAACCCGAAATCTGCTTTTTTCGTATGCAGTTCATCACAAAATGTTTTTTCAAGTGCAAAACGTTCTTTGACAACGGTATGTGAAAAATCGCTGTTGTGCTCTATTGGATTCACTTTATTCCTTTACTTCGGGGTTTGACCAAACAGACTTTGACCGCCTCCATAAAAGCATCAAGATCTGAAGGTTTCCTGGAGGTGATGAGGTTTCTGTCTACCACCACCTTTTCATCCCGGTAGACGGCACCGGCTTCTTCCAGTTCCTCTCTGATGCTTTGATATCCGGTTGCTTCTTTTCCATTCATCAGTCCAGCGGAGATGAGTATCTGCGGTCCGTGACAGATTGCTGCTACGGGTTTATTGTGTTCAAAAAAATACCGGGCTATCTTTAGGGCTTGTGGCTCTTTGCACAGCACTGAAGGTGCTTTCCCTCCGGGAAGGATCAGAATGTCATAGCACCCAGGATCCACTTCTTCCAGGCCCAATGTCGCATCTACGCTGAATCCATGCTTCCCCGTGATAGTTCCTCTTTGCAGCGAAGCAATATCTACGCTTATACCAAAGCTGAGAAGATCCTGATGAGGTACATTAAGTTCAGAATCTTCAAAAAGATCTGCACTGATGATCAGAGCCTTCATTTTTTCTCCCCATATTTTTATGGATATTGTTTAGAGTATAGCATAACATACAACTTCAAGACAACTTTAAAGTAATTATAGGGTTGCTGATATTATATTTAAAGATTATCTGTAAATGAAAAAGGCAGTAGAATGTTATGTGTTATTCAAAGGGTAGGCAGTTCCAAAGTTACGTTGAGGGAAAAGTAATTGGCAAGATTGCAGAAGGATTAGACATGTTGCTTGGTATTAAAAAAGAAGATGCTAACAGCTTGGATAAGATTATATTTTTTGAAAAGGTTCAAATACTT
>JBEWPY010000115.1:0-4936 GCA_047689495.1 Candidatus Sulfurovum profundilacunae
AAGATGGTGGCCGGATGTTAACGCGTTTGGTGGCCGGTTTGAACGCTATGCGCATGGAGGGGAAGCCGGACTTAATAGTTTTGCTTTGGATGAAGAGGGTAGAAAACTAATGATCAGGATCGACGGTTCGAGTGAAGTGTTGACAATAGGAGAACTGATCAAGCATATTTTGATCTATGACATGGACAAGATGATGTATGAAGTACGACTGAATGTGAATCATCAGTACAATGATGTGGAGGTCATAGGTTTTGGAAAATCTATGGAAGAGAAGAAGTTTTTTCTCTTTATTAAACTGTAAGGTAGATTGATCCTTCTTCTACGCTATTTATTTTGTCGGGATGAGGGCATCCCGGCCTACACGTCTTATGCCCCGTTCAGCTTTTGGGGCTTTTGGTGAAACAGGACCCAGTTGATACTGATACAGTTTTTTTTGCAGTAGTGTGCGATCGCTTCATATGGGATTTTGTTTCTTCGTTTGATCACGGCATAGTATTGCGGGTCCAGTTCCAGTGCTGCAGCCACATCCCGGTCATATATCTTTTGTTTCTGAAGTTTGGATTGAAGGATAATACGGATACGTTTGCTTACCTCTAAAAAGTCTATCATGCTACTCCTTTTTCCGTATCATAATAGATTTATAAATGTAAAATGAAATATCTGTCACATTGACATATTTTAACCTAGCCGGTATAAGCCGTACGACTCCGCTTTATCTTTTGGCGTTCCGGTCCGCTTAACTCTTCTCGCTGTCTATCTCTATGATTGTATGTACATTCCCCCGCGGGTTGAAGTCTGCGATCAGCTTCATCGATTTCGGTTGAAGTTTATTATAGAGCGTATCATAGAACTCATTTGCAGAATTTTCATGAGATATATATCTATGCATAAATGAGTTAATATACAGTTTGAGTGCTTTAAGCTCGATCACTATTTTATCCGGTTGGTAAGATAATTTAAATGTAGCAAAATCGGGGTATCCCGATCTTGGGCACATACACATGAACTCAGGGAGTTCTATATGGATCGTATAGTTTTTTTCGTGTTCATTCGGCCAGAAGTTCTCTTGGGCATTAATGTCAAATTCCCTTATCTCTTTTTCACCGTATTTCATCTGTTTCCTTTATTGTATTTTTCTATCAGCTGATACTCATTGATCGGTCTGGCGATACCAAATCCCTGCAGATAGTCAATACCGAGTGCTTTAAGTTTCTCTTTTTGTTCTTTTCTGTCCACCCATTTGGCCACGGCGGTAATCCCGAGTCCTTTGGACATCTGTATCAACGATTCCAGCATTGCCAAAGTGGTTGTATCAGAGAGCTTGGTGACATAATCCCTGTCAAACTGTACCATATCAAAAGAGAAGTGTTTCATATATTCCATAGAAGCGTTCGAGGAGCCGAAATTATCGATACAGATACGTACACCATGGGCACGAATCTGTTTGAGTGTCCTGAGGTAACCACTGAGGTTATGGTGTGTCTTTCTCTCATACAGCTGTATGATAAGCCTGGATGCATCTACCTGGGATTCATCAAGCAGTTTGAAAAATTGGTTTTGAAACTGTTTGTCTCTCAATGAAAAAGGTGAAAGGTTGAAGGTGAAAGAGATATCCTTGTCAAGCAGAGGAAGCAACTGGATGATGCGCTTAAGCAGCAGCATATCATACTCTCTGCCCAATCCCATTTTATTGATAATAGGAAGATAAATGCGTGGAAGGATATCTTCTTTGCCCGAATTCTTTAGCTTGACGGCGATTTCGTAAGTATCTATCTTTTCGGTATGCAGATTTAAAAGTGGGCGGAAAGAGAGTGAAAGTTCCCCTTTTTTCATCGCGCTGAGAACGTTCTGTTCGGTCTTCGAACACTCTTTGGCATCTTTTACTACCTCTTTTTTGGTTTTATCCTTGCTTTGGTTGGCCACCAGTATATTTCTGAGCTGGTCAATCTCTTTTTCAAAATTCCTATCCGGGTTGGTGATTACTGCAAAATGGTAATCAAGTTCTATATTGTCGATCGTGTCGTATTTTTCAATAAAGGTATGGATGATATCTTCTATTGATTTATCGGTTTTTTCCACTCCGATGAGAAACTCTGCACCATAGCGTCTTCCGATCAGAGGCTCCTTGATCCCTTCTTGTTGTAAAAAATTGTTAAGCTTATGGACAAAGCTGTAAAGAAGCATATCTACCTGTTGGGTACTATAGTTCTGGTTGATCAGATAAAGGTTGTCTATAAGCAGCAATACCATGGCGCTGGGTTTTCTTTTTTTGGTCTTTTCTAGAAATACTTTTTCATTAAAGCTCTGGGTAACAGGGTCTATATATGACTCTTCTGCACTGCGCTCCAGAAAGAAATAGATAAAGTAAACGGAGATAAAGACTATTGCAGCGATCAGTAATTTGTTTTCAAAGTTGAGGTCAAGAACTTCGTCCTTGAGATAGGTTGAGTAGAAGACGAGGGTAACAAGTATAAGGATCGGTATCGCTGCCCTCAGGGCAAGCTTGAAGCGTCTCCCGCGTTCCTCAAGTTCGGAGAAGAGCATCAGACATCCAGGTGTTTTACATCTTTGGCATGTGTTTCGATGTAGTTTCTTCTAGGTTCGACTTCATCTCCCATGAAGAGGGTGAATGTTTCGCTTGCTGTCTCAAGGTCATCGATTGTTACCTGGAGCAGTTTTCTATTCTCAGGAGTCATGGTCGTTTCCCACAGCTGCTCAGGGTTCATTTCCCCCAGACCTTTATAACGCTGGATATAAGCTCCTTTCTTCGCACTGCTCTCTATCCGATCAAAAAGTACGAGCAGGTCCTGGCCCTCGAACTCATCAGTGATATGGTCCTGAATACGTTGATGTATCTCGATAGCACTGTTGTACTGAGGGTTGGTAAAGAGTACTTCATCAATGATAAGTTCCTCAAGGCCATCTTTTGTCTGTACAAATAGATGGATATGCTCATTAGTAATCGATTTATTGAGAATATTGTATCCAAGTCCGATAATGTATGGCTCTATTTTTTTAAAGAGTTTTTCATAAGAGGCTCCGATGATGTTGGGGGTTTCGATCATATGGCGTACCACCTCAGGTAATGCAAAACGGTTTTCCAGGTCTTTGAGGGTCATCTTGTAGTGTCCGACAAGCTTAAAAAGGTCGATCAGGTCATTGTCTCCCATAGTGTGACTCTCGATCGCAGAAAGGCCGTTTTTGATAAGAAAATTGGTAAGCTCTACATCATCTTTGAGATACGTTTCATTTTTCCCTTTTTTGTAACGGTATAACGGCGGTTGTGCCAGGAAGAGATACCCTTTTTCGATCACCGGCCTTAAGAACCTGAAGAAAAAGGTCATCAGGAGTGTCTGGATATGGCTGCCGTCCACATCGGCATCGGTCATAATGATGATTTTATGATAACGCAGTTTCTCTTCATCAAATTCATCACCGATTCCGCAACCGAGCGCAGTGATCATGTTTTTGATCTCATCGGATTTAAGGATCTTTTCCAAACGTGCTTTTTCAACATTAAGGATCTTACCCTTCAGTGGCAGGATCGCCTGGAAGACTCTGTCGCGTCCCTGTTTTGCTGAACCGCCCGCAGAGTCACCTTCTACCAGGTAGATCTCTGACGCTTCAGGGTCTCTGCTTTGACAGTCTGCCAGTTTGCCGGGAAGTGTCCCTATACTCATATTGTCTTTGCGCTTGACGAGGTCTTTTGCTCTCTTGGCGGCATCACGCCCGCGTGCGGCAAGGAGTACTTGTGTCATAATCGCTTTGGCTTCGATCGGCGTCTCTTCAAGGTATTTGTTGAAGTTCTCACTGAAAAGTTTTTGGACCAGGGGCCTTACATAGCTTGAACCAAGCTTCCCTTTGGTCTGCCCTTCGAATTGCGGTTCCGGTACGCGTACAGAGACGATTGCGATAAGTCCTTCTTTACAGTCTTCTCCGGTGATCTTGGTATTTTTCTCTTTGGCATTGGCATTTTTGCTGATGTAGCTTGAGAGCGATCTGGTCAGCCCAGCTCTGAAACCTGCTTCATGCGTACCGCCTTCAGGCGTTTTGATGTTGTTGACAAACGAGAGTACCTTATCGGTATCTGCCTGACAGTACATCATCGCAATATCGATTTCGATATCATCAGCATTACCGCTGAAGAACTGTGCAGTAGAGAGTGCCTCTTTGGTGTTCATATCCTCAACGAACTGACGGATACCGCCTTCAAAATGGAATTTCTCTTTGGTATTGTCTCTTTCATCGGTAAATTCAATGGTGATCCTGGGGTTAAGGTAACAGAGCTCCCTGAAACGTTTCATCAGGATCTCTTTTTGAAACTCCATGCCTTCTGTAAAGATCGTATCATCCGGCCAGAACTCGATCCTGGTACCGTGTTTTCTTGTTTTGTCTCCGGATACGAGGGCAGCATCCGGGATACCTTTTTGGAAACTTTGCGTATGGATCTCTCCGTCTTTGAATACCACCAGGTCAAGTTTCTTGGAAAGTGCGTTAACTACAGAGACTCCGACTCCGTGAAGCCCGCCGGATACTTTGTAAGTATCTTTATCGAATTTACCGCCGGCATGAAGTACGGTCAGTACAACGGTAGCGGCAGAGACTTTTTCCGTCGGATGTTCTGTAACAGGAATACCGCGGCCGTTATCTTCGATGATCGCAGAGCCCTCTTTTGTGAGTCTCACTTTGATCGTGTCACAGTAACCTGCCATCGCTTCATCGATCGAGTTGTCTACAACTTCATACACCAGGTGGTGAAGGCCTTTCTCCGAGGTATCACCGATGTACATTCCCGGTCTTTTTCTTACCGCTTCAAGTCCTTTAAGGACTTTAATATTACCAGCGCCATATTCTGCCATTCTGCACTCCGTTTTGTGGGGTTTAAATAGTATATATTTTAGCTAAAAAGTGCTTAGAAAAGGCGTGTGTATAGTGT
>JBEWPY010000116.1:0-4833 GCA_047689495.1 Candidatus Sulfurovum profundilacunae
TATACTTTGGCCGAAACTTGTTTCGTCCATACCGGATCAGGAACAGACGAGCTATCTTCTTTCAAACTTTAGATCAATGATCTGCAAATCCTCAAAGTGATGATCTGTAAAGGCTTTTTACTTTGAATACGAAAAAAAGTATTGACTGATCTGTCTATCGTAAATTGAATGGTCTCGTTTTCTCCCTCAGAATAAACCCATTTATCCAGAAAATGGTGAAAATGATCTGAGAGCACTTCAACCTTAAAGCGAATATTCTCTTTTATCTTAATTTCTACGTAATACCTGCCCTCTTTCAGAAGGCCCAGAGGGAAAAAATAACCCTTGTCTGAAGATAGAGCAAAGCATGAAAGATTCTCAGGTTTACACTTTCCGTTATCCGGCATCCACAATTTACACTCTTTTTTCATATAATTCAGTAGACTAAAAAACTCTTCTGTATCACTTCTGGAAAGATTTGTATCGCCTACATAGCGTCTTATATGCCTCCTTCCCATTTTGTTCTCACTGTCATAGCTCAGTCTTCCGCTGCATTCCCCCTCATGACATTTTGCACAGACCGTATTAAAGATCACAGCAGTTTTTAAACTGATTTTTTCTACATTTTGTGCGGAAAAAAGAAATAAAGGGAAAGCGGCAAAGAGCATACATCCTCGTATATATTTTGTCATTTTCATTCTCACACCTCACTCTGTTAAAACATGCCTGATATAGATTATAACGCTTTTTGGAGACAGGAGAACAAATGCTTATACTTTTCCCCGATTTCTTGTCTTTTCCTTGTATTCAGAGCTTGGTAGAGAAACCGCGCAGAGAAGAAGTCGTCATAAAGGAAAAGGAGCCTGAAGAGGCTTAAACTCTTTCAGCCGCAGAAACCAACATATATATATAGACACTGTTTTTCACCAGTGAATGACCACACTCCTTTTCCCCCACTTCAGTGCTTTTTGACGGTTAACCCCCATATAGATATCGATTCGCTTTCGATATCGCTTATTCATTTTGTCGCGAACTTTGTAGATTCCCGGCAATCCACTGATACGCACTTTCGTACCATTGTCCATACCGTACATAGAAAGAAGATCCCTTGAGACTGCAATACTTTTCATCCCGGGTACCAAACGATTATTCCAGGCAGCCAGAAACGGAGTACTGTCGGTTTCTTTCAAACTTGAGGTATAGGCAGTAGCCGTGACCCTAAGCCTGCGTTTTCCATACGCAGTATATCTTTTTTTTAGTTTTTTCAGAGCGATTTTATTTAACTCGTCAATCTTCCTCTGAGGCAGAGGAAGCGTCAGTTTCTGTTCGATCCTTAATAAGGATTCTTTTTTGATATCGTTTAGACGTATCAATATATCAATCTTTACCTTGAATTTCCTGGCGATCCGACTGAGTGTATCGCCAGGAACAATAGAGTACTTACCGTACACCAAAGATGGTTTTTTTTCGGGCTCCAGCTTTTTTCGAGGTTTCGGCTTACGTATGGCTTTTGTATAGACAGACTCTTCCGGTATCTGTTTTTCATCAAGCAGTTCCTCTCTGGTGAGCAGAGAAGAGTGTTTATTATCTTTCACCTGTTTCAGCTCTTTTTCACTGATATATCTCTGTACCAACTCTGATACAGAAATAATTTTTAAAGCAGGCTTTTGTTCCGGAACAGGCAGAGATTTTACAGTGATGAGTTTTTTACGATCTTTATCGTATTTGATCTCTTTGGCATAAAGATACTTGGTAGCATAGGGATTACACTCCGTAAACCCTTTGGTAATGACCCTGCACCCTATCACCTCACTTGCCGAAGCAACACTGCAGAGGATAAACCATGAGAGTAAAAAATTTCGCATCATAGAGTACTGATCTATAAGAAGTTCAGTATCTCCTTTTTGATATTTTCTTTATCGACAACAACCATATGTTTGATAGGTTTATCGAACAATTCACTGATCATACCGGGGACAGTTGCATGAGCTGCTTCGCTTACTGATTTGAGTGCCGCGATATCTCCATCAACCTCTTTACCCAATGCTCTGGAAACCGCAGGAGAGAACTTTGTCCACTCAGCAGTTGAATAGACTACCGTCTTCAACGGCTTCTCTCTCAGTGTCTCATACGCTTTGATACAAGTAGCCGTATGAGGGTCCATAATGTAATCTTTTTTCGCATAGGCACCTACAACACTTTCACACTCAGCATCATTAGAGAAGGAGGCTGAAAAATCCTCCTGTATAGCAGTGATCTCATCCTCTGTCAGCTGATACTTCCCTTCATGTGCCAGTGATTCCATCAGCTCCCTGGTACGTACTGCACCAAACTTATCATGCATGATACGCTCAACATTGGAACTTTTCAGGATATCCATGGCGGGGGATTCGGTCTGGATCAATGTTCTGCCGGTAAGGTTATATTCTCCTTTGTTGATCCAGTCGGTCAGGATGTTATTGCTATTTGATGAGATAAGTATCTTTTCTATCGGCACTCCTGCTTTCTTTGCATAGTATGCGCCGAGCGCATTTCCGAAGTTACCGCTTGGAACTACCAGATAAATCTTCTCACCCATTGTGATTGCCTTCTTGCGTACCAGCTCAAGGTAGGAGTGGATATGATAGATGATCTGGAAAATAATACGCCCGAAATTTACCGAGTTTGCAGCTGAGAGTTTGATATCGTGTGCTTTAAGTTCGGCTTTGAAATCTTCAGAGGCAAGCAGGTCTTTCAGTGTGTTCTGTGTATCATCAAAATTTCCTTTTACACCGATCACTTTAAGGTTTTTGCCGTCTTCGGTGACCATCTGAAGCCTCTGTACGTCTGAAGTGCCCCCCTCAGGGTAGAGACATGCGACCTTTACCCCTTCCTGGTTTTTAAAGGTTTCCAGTGTTGCAGGACCTGTATCCCCGCTTGTTGCAGCCATGATCAGGTACTGTTCACCCCGTTTCTGGGCCAGCTTGGAAAGCACATACCCAAAGGGCTGCAGTGCCATATCCTTAAATGCACGTGTCGGACCATGGTAAAGCTCGGAAACAAAACAGTCCTCTTCGATTTGACTCAATGGCACGGGATTGGAAGGGTCGTCAAACGCATCATATCTCTTCAATGCCGCTTCGAGTACCTCTTTTTCGATATCGATACCGAATTTCTCCAAAAAATCGATCGCCAATGTTTTATAGTGGCTCTCCAGATGAGACTCCAGATATGCCTGATCAAGGCTTGGAAGGAACTCAGGCACATAAAGTCCCCCAAAACTTGCGCTTGGACTCAATATCGCTTCAGAAAAAGAGACTGAAACAGGTTTTTGTCCATCATTACCACGTGTTTCGATAAATTGCATCAAATATTTCCTATATTTATAAGTTACAGTATTATATCTAATGTTTGCTAAGGAAGATTCTAACCCGGACATTGTCTCCCTCGGATTGCTTTTTTAGCGCTTTTTTTACTTTTTTTGCTGTTTTTTTGCAAACTCAGAAAAAGCATGTTTTTCAAGAGGCCTGGAGAAGTAATACCCCTGTCCGATATCACATCTGTTTTCACAGAGAATGACTTCCTGTTCTTCCGTCTCTATGCCTTCTGCGATCACTTTGTAGCCTAGACTTTTCGAAAGTGCGATAATCGCTTTTGCCACTTTCTGATCACGAATGTTATATGACAGTTCCTTGACAAATATCTTATCTATCTTGACAGTATCTATCGGTAGCTCTTTGAGATAGCTCATAGACGAATACCCTGTTCCGAAATCATCAATAGATATTTCACACCCCATCTCTCTGAAATGATTCAGTATTTCAATATTGCTGCTTGAAAATTCAAAAAGGATTCTCTCGGTAAGCTCTATTTCTATCCTATTTCCCTGCATACCGGTTCTTTTCATAATCTTTTGTATCTTGTCCAAAAAGTCGCTCTGCCGCAACTGTACGCTCGAAAGATTAATCGAAATTCTCTCCAGTTCGCAACCTTTCTGCTCCCACTCCACAAAAGTCCTGCACGCCTCTTCGAAAATATAATACCCGATTTCAATAATCAGCCCCGTATCTTCTGCAATAGGAATGAATTCATCAGGCGGCACGTTCCCGAGTACACTGTTATGCCAGCGTACCAGCACCTCCGCCCCGCTGATCTTTCTGTCCGCCAGAACATACTGGGGCTGGTACACCAGTGAAATCTCATTGTTCTTCAGTGCACTTTTCAGACGCTGTTCGATATGGAGACGGGTATGTACATCCAGACTCATTTTCTCTTCATAATAGGTATAGGTATTTTTACCTCTCTCCTTGGCACTGTACATTGCACTGTCCGCATAACGTATCAGTGTATCCGCATCTTTGCTGTGGTCAGGGTAAAGTGATATCCCGAGACTCCCTGAAATACTCAGCTGATGCTGACTGACGATCATGAGTCTGTGAATATCTTCCAGTATTTTTCGGGCATAAGCGTTTATCTCGTTTCTGGATGGCATATTTTCCAGAACGATCACAAACTCATCTCCTCCCAGCCTCGCCAGAAAATACTTTTCTCCGATAACACCCGCAATACGCTCTGCTGCCACTTTAAGCAATTCATCTCCGACACTGTGTCCCAATGTGTCATTGATCACCTTGAACCGGTCAAGGTCTAAAAACAGGATTGCCACTTTATCCTCGAAATCGGGTCTGTTTTCAAAAAGCTTTTTCATATATTTTTCAAAGTATGCCCGATTGGGAAGAAGCGTCAAACTGTCATGATATGCCAAAAAGTCCGCTTTCTCCTGAGTGCGTATTACTTCACTCAGATCTGTATATATCGCAATATATTACGGCACCAACTAAACAGTCAAATCTTTTTTACCCCGCATAGGCAATC
>JBEWPY010000017.1:0-26251 GCA_047689495.1 Candidatus Sulfurovum profundilacunae
TCTCCTATCCCATTTTGCAATATTTTCAGCCTCACGTTTGAAATTCTGATAGACTTGCCGTATGATGTTACACCTGGATCTGGACTGTTTCTTTGCAGCCGCACACCGTATCGACGCACCTCCTCTGCATAATATCCCTATCGCGGTAGGCGGGCGAAGCAACCTGAGTATCTTTGATCGCAAAAAAGAGCGGAGATACCTCAGTGCGATCGATGCCGCCTTTACCGGTTCCATCCTCAGCAGTAGCGCGGATAAAAGTTTTGAAGAGTACTTCGTAGACCCTGACGGCAGGGTGAGGGGAATCATCACTACGGCATCCTACGAAGCACGTGCTTACGGGGTCAAAACGGCGATGAGTGTGGCCGAAGCACTGAGACTCTGTCCGCACCTTAAAGTCCTGCCGCCGAACTATCCGCTCTATCATGAACTCTCTCATCAGCTGAAAAAGATGCTGGAACACGAAATCCCCTCAATCGAACAGTACAGTATCGATGAATTTTTCGGGGATGTAAGCGGGTGGGTCCCTGACCGAGAGATAGAACATTTTGCGCTTGAGCTTAAACAGAGGGTCTACAAAGAGATGGGATTGCCGATCTCTATCGGTGCATCCGGGAGCAAATGGATCGCGAAGCTTGCCACGGAGTTTGCCAAGCCGCACGGCATCAAAGTGGTCTATCCGGCTGAAGTAGACTACTTTATTAAAGATATTCCCATTGAAAAGTTTCCGGGTATCGGGAGAGGTTACACGGAGAAGCTTTCAGGACGCGGGATACGTACACTCGGGGATATCAAAAAACGCAAAGCGCTCTTCTACTCCTGGGGCAAACCGGGCAGGCAGCTCTACCACCGCGTCTGCGGTACTGATGAAGAGGGGATCTCTGTCTCACACACCAAAAAGTCCATCGGGATAGGCAGAACCTTCGATCCCGAAAGTGATCGCAGCGAACTGCGAAGGCGTATCACGATACTCTGCCGCCACCTGGCTTTTCTTGTCTACAAAGGAGGGCATCTTCCTGCCGCTTACGGGTTAAAAATCAGATACGAATACCGTATCAAATCCAAAGAGACCATGAGATCCAACAGGCCGTTTAGCGAACAGTACTGCAAAGAGAGTATGCTGATGCTTTTTGACAAGACAGATATCCATCCTGCACACGCGATCATACAACTCAACCTTACGCTCTCCAGCTTTGTTGAAGGCAAAGGAGTGACCATGGATCTGCTGCACCATGAAGAGGATTCAAAAGCCGCCAGGATCACCGATTCGATGCAAAAACTGCGAGAGAAGTTCGGGATAGATATCATCAAGAGCGGAGGGGAACTGTAACAGCGTTTGAGACAGGAAAATGGCCTTAAGCTCTACAGTCCTACTCCGACACCTACACCTACAGCAGGCTCTACACCGCTTTCTCCTGCACTGGCACTCACTCCTGTATAGGCATTTCCTCCGATGGGTACACTGACACCGATACTCGGGGTACAGCCGACACACAGCAATGCTGTCATAACTATCCAAAGCAATTGTTTCATTCTGTTTCCTTTTTTAAATCAATAAAAGTATTATACCCAGGAAGAAGATAAAGAGCAGGCTGCCGTAGTCAAGAAGTATGCGCAGACGTCCGTCTCCTGAAGTATTTTTGCGCACTTTGAGAGAAAGCAGGGCAGCGGCAAAAATAACAAGGCTCATTCCCAAACTCATAAAAACCGCTGAGAGAAAACCCACCATATAGGCGCCGAAACTGAGGGCAAAAACAAAGATCGTTATCGTCCCGGGGCAGGGGACGATACCGGCAGAAAGAATGATGCCAAGATCGGTAGAGGTGCTTTTACATGCGCCGCATCCGCAGCTTGACTGATGTTCAGTCGGGTTCTCTGCCGACCATAACGGCACTTTTTTCTCTTTTTTGGGCAGTTTTTTATAGAGCAGATAAAGCACTATCAGGATAATGACCATCGCACTGATCTTCATCGTGACATACTCCAGGTCTTCAAAGTAGTCACTGAGATACGTATTCAGTAAATAGTAGAGCGTGAAAGTAAGAATAAATGCTGAAAAAGTATGGACTGCACCGATCAGTGAAGCGACGCTGAGTGCTTTGGGCACGGATCGGTTATTTCCCAAAAAGTATGCTGCCACCAAACTCTTTCCGTGGCCCGGGCCCAACGCATGGATAAGCCCGTAAACAAAGGAAAAGAAGAGGAGCCAGAGGTATGAACCTACAGACTGATTGGCTACGATATCCTCCACAAGCGCCAGCACACGCTCTTTGATCCGGTCCATTGCTTTGGCAAGCAATCCAAGAATACCTTCCGGTTCTGGCTCTTCCCTATATACTTTATCTCCGGAAAGTTCGATCACATTTGCAGTTTCAGCAGTCGCCCGGAAAGGATCTCCGTAAGGGATAAAAGAGGTGCTGTATTCCGAAGCAAATATGCTTTGCATCAGCGCCTCTTCCTGCAATACCACCTGGAAGACGGTAAAGTTGAAGTATCGCTGCTTGTCAAAGAGCGTAATATAGAGTATATTCCCCTCACGCGGAGCTTGATCCAGTGTCAGAGTATAGTCAAAGAGCAGCCGGTCGTTGACAAAGTCCGTTTTGCTTTTTGTTACATGAAAGGAAAGGTAGTCATTCTCTTCATAGGCATCGGCATTCCGGATATACTTTATATAAGTCAGATAAGAAGCCTTTTGCAGATATTCGATAAAATTTGTATGTATCGCTGCAAGCTCTTCAGGATCAAGAACCTCATTGCGATTCTTATCATAAGAGAGCAGGGTCTCTGCAGAAAAGTATTTCTGAAACTGCCACTGAATATCCAGTGTGATCGATGAACCGGTATGCGACTCCGTGATCGAGACATTGACATCAGGCACCTGCATTTTACAGAGGGCACACCCCCAGGAGAGCGTTGAGAGGAACAATAAAAGTATGATTTGCCGCAAAAAGGTCACCAGACTTTTCTCCTGAGTTTATCCGCCCCCAGAAAGAGCAATAAGCCCAGAGCCGAGATCAGGATGATCGCGGCACCTGAAGTGAGATCATGGCGATAGGATATCCAAAGCCCGGCAAAAGTAAAGATCGTGGCAATAAGCCCCGAGAAGAACATCATCGCAGCTAAAGAATTGGAGAGTTTCTCCGCGATATAGACAGGAATGGTCAGCATCGCGATCACCAGGATCAGTCCTACTACCTTGATCGCGATCACTACGGTCAAGGCAGAAAGGATAAGGATAAGGGTATAGAAAAAACGTACATTCACCCCGCGCAGTGCCGCATATTCGCTATCGTAAGAGACTGCCAGAATATCACGATAGCGGAAGGTCATCACAAAGAGTATTGTCCCAAGCAGTACACCCATATAATAGAGGTCCTGACTGCTCACCGCGAGGATGGAGCCAAAAAGATAGCTCATCATATCTACATTGTACCCCGGGGTAAGATCGACAAAAACCACTCCGATCGCCATACCGACCGCCCATATAAGCCCGATGAAGGTATCGATACGTTCACGTTTTCGTAAAGTAAGTACCGAAACAAGCAGTGCGGCACCGACGGCAAAAAGGGATGCCCCAAAAAAGACAGGCAGTCCAAAAAATACGGCAAGACCTATACCCCCGTACGAAGCATGCGCGATGCCGCCTGCAAGAAAAACCATACGGTTGACGACAATAAGCGAACCGATGATACCCGACGTCAAACTTACCAGCAAACCTGCGATCAGCGCGTGCTGGATAAACCCGTAGGAGAGTGCTTCGATCATGGTTCAGCCCTCCATTTGGATTCAGGTTCACATACCTCACAACTGCTCCCTGAGCCAAGCATCTGCAGAAGTTCTACTTCACAAAAGTGTTCATCTTTTCCATGGAGATGGAAAGTCTTCTCCTTGTTGGAGATATCGTGATAGGAGAGGGTTTTGTTGATATGGGCTACTTTGTTGGCATACTCCAGGATCACCGAAATATCATGACTTACCACGATGACAGTAATCTCTTTGGAGAGTACCCGGAGCAGTTCATAGATATCTCTCTGCCCTGCAACATCGATACTGGCTGTAGGTTCATCGAGGATCAGGATGGAAGGGTGTGCACAGAGCGCCCTGGCGATCATGACACGCTGCCTCTGCCCGCCTGAAAGCGAACCGATCTTCTTTTGGGCATACGCCTCCATCCCTACCTGTGCCAGGGAAGCCGTTGCGCAGGCCATCTCATCTTTTCCATAGCCAAAAAGAGGACGCTTGCTACCCACATGCCCCATCATGACCACCTCTATCACCTTGATGGGGAAATCGATGTTGACATTGGTATTTTGCGGCACATAGCCGATATGCGAAAGGTTCTTGGTAGGCTCGTTGCCCAGTACTTTGATCGTGCCTTTTTTAGGTTTGTGGATACCCAGTATCAGTTTGAGCAGGGTGGATTTTCCCCCGCCGTTCGGCCCGATGATCGCCAGAAAATCATCCTTCTGTACCGTAAGATTGATATCTTCAAGTATCAGCTCCTTCTCATAGGCAAAGCTCACATTTGAGATATCGATCACACTCATGGTTTCTACTTTCCTGCGATGGCATAGGCCAGGTTGATCAGGTTTTGTGACCAGTCAGGCGCAAGCGGCGAGGCCTTGATCACTTTGATCCCAAGTTCCTTTGAGATCAGCCTGGCAGTGGCATCGGAGAACTCCGGCTGTGTAAAGATTGCTTTTACTTGATGCTTTTTTGCCTCTTTGATAAGATGTATCAACTCTCTTGGCTTAGGTTCTTTCCCCTCGATCTCTACCGGAAGCTGTTCAAGTCCATAGGCCTCTGCAAAATACCCCCATGCCGGGTGAAAAACCATAAACGGCGTACCTTCAGGGGAAGCGGAGAGAATCTCCCCGATCTTTTTGTCCGTCTCTTCTATCTTTGCCCTGAACTGCTCCAGGTTTTCTCTGTAATAGGATGCATTCTCCGGATCAAGCTTGCTGAGTGCCTGATAGATCGTGGATGCGATGAGAGAGACATTGTGTGGTGATGTCCAGATATGCGGGTCCAATGAATGAGGTGTCTCATCATGTTCCTCTTCATGATCATGGTGTGCTTCATGCCCCTCTTCATGTTTATCTTCATGATGATGTGCCTTCATTTCACGCTTTTTAATACCTTGAGAGAGGTCAGAGACTACCATCCCGGTATTAAGATCACGGAACTTTTGAAGCCATACCTTCTCAAACTCAACACCGATGGTAAAGTAGATATCCGCTTTTGCAATATCTTTCATCTGGGAAGGCTTTGGCTCGTAAGTATGGGGAGAGTTTCCCGGTTGCACCATCAGGGATACATTTACCTTGTCACCGCCGATTGATTCAACAAAGCTCTTCTGGGGAAGGATGCTTACGATTGCATTAATATTTGCAAATATATAAGTGGTCGTAGCTATTGAAAACAGGAATAACTGCAGTACTCTTTTCATCCATTCTCCTAAGTGAACTATAATTTTTGTGATGATAAACTAAACTATCTTTATTGCAACTTAGTTGCATATGTAACAACAGGATTAAAAAAATTGAATATAAAAACGCTGATCAAAGATAAAAACCTACGGCTGACTCCGGCACGCCAAAGCCTCCTGGAGATACTTCTGGCAGCAGAGAAACCTCTGTGCTATGAAGAGATCAAAGAGAACATTCGCATGGATAAAGCTACATTCTACCGTAATATGGGTATCTTTGAAGAGAAAGGGATCACCAAAAGCTTTGAATCCGGCAATAAAAAACGCTATTATGAACTCACCCATACCGCGCATGCCCACTTTGTCTGTTCACTTTGCAACAAGGTTACCTGTATGGAGCACTATCCGGTTCCAAGCCATATTAAGGGTGCAAAAGTTGATACCGTTATTGTCAAAGGTATCTGTAATGCCTGTGACATCTCCTGAACGACTTTGATATTTTCCGGTTTTTCAGCAGGATATCACCGCGGGCTCGTTCCACCCTTTGTATCACTCTCGCCGTAAAAAATCAATAATCCTCCAGCAGATAACAGAGACAATCCTGTACAATGATCCGTTTATCCAGTGTAATCATCGCCGGCATCAACGTTTTTTTGAGCGATACGGCACCATGCTCTATGGAGATAAGTTCATCAGTGATATCTCTGCCGTCATCAGAAGTAACTATCAGCGGTTTATCGTGTGTCGTATGGGCAAATACTTCACCTGCTTCCAGACGCGTAAAATTGTGCCGGTCGAACTTCTCTGCCAATGTCAGCTCAAAGGCTTTATCTTCATCTTCAAAGCCAAAATGTACACCCTCACCGATCTTCAACACAGCATTGTTCTGTACCAATTGGAGGTCATGAGAAGGCAATGCTTTATGGGGAAAGTGATCCAGATGCATCAGGTCATCGATGAGTGCGACCGCTTTCTCTATACCGAGAGGATTGCCCGGAGTAGAGCACTCAAGTGTAATCGCCGGACAGATATCATCAAATGCCATGGTAGAGACACCTTTGGGCGTATGAAAAACCATGGCGATATGGTGAAAGAAACTGGCAAGGTATTTGTTCTTCTCATTGACTGCGGAGATGCAGCCGTAAGGCGGGTTTTTGCCTGTATTGTTATGTAAGTCAAGTGCGGCAAAAAGCCCCTCTTCAGTGATTGCCTCCATCACCTCAGAGACAAGCATGGCAGTGGGAGCTCCTGGTTCGGGCGTGCCCGGCCAGGCACGGTTGAAATCCAGTTCATCTTCCTGTCTTCTAAGCCCAAGAGAAGCCGCTTCGACATTGCCGATAAAAAGCCAGATCGATCTGGGAAGGGTAAAACCGTCTGCACTTTGATACTTTTTGAGTACCTCCTGCATGATCATCAAGCCGCTGAATTCATTGCCGTGCAACAGGATAGAAATAAAAAGCGGTGGTTCTCTGTCTCCCTTCAGATGTACCAGTGCAGGAGAATCATATATCTGCTTTATCTGACGATGATCTATACTCAAAAATGCCTCGGGTACGCTCTCGGCGACCAGCAGTTTTCTATTCATTTACAGCCTCCATTCATGTACAGGGATATTGTGCTCGAAATTGTTCATATACTCTTTCACCAGCTTTTTGATACTGTGATACTTCTCAAAATGTTTCAGTTGCCACACGGCACCGTTCTGCCGACGTTTGACCCGTGAACGGATCATCTCAAGATATCGTTCTGTATCCTTTACCTTTAATGTATTCAACCCATTCCCGGCAAGCTGCATTCCCTCACTCAGTATCCACTCCTGCAGATCACACTCTTTCCCTTGCAAAGGGTCATGAAACCTGCTTTCCAAACCCGCTTTTGCAACACGGTAAAAATCTTTTTTCAGCTGTTCAAACGGAATTTTTGTCAGATCACTGCCGCTGCTTACCAATCCTTCCATCATTCCGATAAAGAACCATATATTTGCTTCCATATCCGTCAGTGTCGGACCTGCAGGCAGAACGCGAAGCTCCAGCCTCAATGCCCATTTTCCCTCTCTGTCCCGACTGATAATGGGTCGTATCCATCTCCAGATCGTCCCGTTATGCAGATTGAAGTGATGCAGTTTTTCCTTCTTCTCATCGACCACTTCGGGAAACAAAATTTTAAACTCCCTGTTTTGCTCAAAAAGATCAAGCCAGGAGTCGATATAATCGTGTACAAAATGCACTCGCTTCTCATCACCATGTGCTCTGCGCTCTTTATCCCTTGCATCCACAGATTGTTCAAATATCGGGATGTGTGACTCATGCCATGCTCTTTTCCCCATGACCAAAGGGGAGTTTGCTCCCACACCCGCCATTGCAACCGAGGCCAGAAGCGCCGCATGATAATACGCTGCCGATTTCTCAAAAGGAACCTAAAATGTATCTGCAGAGAGGTGCTCAGCGCTTCGCTCATCACGTCATCACGCTGCAAAGAGACGATATCCTCTCCTGCAAAGAGTAATTTGATGCTTTCATGACGCAGCTCATGGATACGTTGAGATGCCATCGTATAGCGCATCATTTGTGACTGATAGCGTTCTCTCTCAAAATGTTCCGGTTGCAGGTTCGGAAAAACACCGAAAAGTCCCAGCCGGGTATGGAATTTCCGTGCCGCACGATCTGCCATCTGCCAGAGAGCAGAAAGATCTTCCTGAAGCTTTACCGTCGTTGCACTATCCAGCTCAAAAACACTGCCATTGATCTCAAGATCATAATTGGCAAGTTCGTTGGTAAATTCCGAAGCGTTCAGCTCCTCAAGGATCGCTTTATTGCAGGGGGCAGGCTGATTGTTTTCATCCAGGATACAGGCTTCCAGCTCATATCCGAGTCGATAGGCATTTGAAAAGAACGTACTCCCCTTGGCAAACAGCCCTTTGACAAATTCCAGTTCGGTAAGCCATGCTTTCTCGAATGCAGCATAGTCTTCCTCCGTATAGACACTTTTATGTATCTCTGAACCCATCTCTCGTCCCATCCGCTTTTTTGGACTATTATACAGCGAGTTGGCTTGCTGAAGCCTAACACGCCTTTCTTTGCGTCAGATAGATAAAGACTGCCAGCGAGAGTATGATCAACGAGATACCTCCCATCAGGTAGAGGGCATTGATCATCTCCCCATCCTCTTTCATAGCGATCTTGAAGACCACCATGAGTGTTTCTATCGCCAGAGCGATCAGGATCGTGAAGAGGAATTTTGTCAGCAGTTTGACCTCCTCCTTGGAACCTTTGATATAACTTTTGTAAAAAACTTCCTGCTCCAGTACCGTTTTGGCGAGGTCAAAGATCGCCAGCCCCAGCGTTGCAGCAATGATGGGTTTGAATATCGTATGGATATCCAGGTTCATCGACATCACATTGCCCCAGAAGTCAAAAAGAGAATAGAGTACGGCTGCCAGCGCGATGATCCCCATAAATGTTCCGGTAAAGAAGTAAAAGGAGAGCTGTATCCCGTCGAACCCTGCGTGTCTCTCGATCAGCCCCAGTCTCTCCAGGATTTTCCTGAGGTCAAAGTCCATGAAAATGATCTTGTCTCCCTCTTTCTTTGTAACCGTGATGCAGAGTGTCTGTGTCGCAGCACTTTTGTAAGGTGCGGTAAAAGCAAAACTGTTCTCCTTGATCTCCAATCGCTCCAGCAGATAGCTTCTGTCGACATCTTTGGCATCTTTGTCAATACGGTTGGTATAGATGTTCGGTGAAATCTGTATCGAGGTTTTTGCATCAACGACATAGATGAGTTCCAACGCTTTGAATACCTGAAAAACATGGTCATAATTGCTCCCATCGAGTGTACTTAAACTACCAAGATTGAGGACAGTGTCTTCAATGAACCCATCCACTTGTTCTTTGGATTTAAAATAGGCTCCGATATACTCTTTCATACGATTGTCCTTGTTAAGTGGTATGTCTCATTATAGAACAATGCAAGAGAAAAGGATGAAAAGATGTGCCTATTATTTCATCATATCAGTGTATTTCGTAGGTGACATAGAAGATGATCTTGGTCCTGCTCTCCGGTCTCGGATAATCCTTGTAAGCAGTTTTGATCACTTCAATGGTATGTTTATCCAGCGCTCGGTATCCTATCTCTCTTTTGAGTCTGAGTCCGGAGATATCACCGTTTGGATGCAGGTAGAACTGTACGACATTCGTACCCTGCATGTACATTCGCAATGCCTCATCCGGATACCCCTGACGCCATAATGTATTTTGTGTAATCCGGTGAATTTCATCAAGGTTTTCTCTGATGAATTTTTTCTGCTGCCTGGAATAGGTATGGAACTCTTTCCCGTACAGCATCCTGATCATTTTGTCGGCGGAGTGAACCGGTGATGATTTTTTTTGAACCGGTTTACCTGAACCCATCAGAAAATTTGCGAGCGGATCAGAGGAACGTTTTTGTCTCTGAGGCTGTCTCCGCCGGACCGTTTTTCTCTGCATTTTTTGTTTTTGTACCTTTTTGTTTTTTGTTTTTTCCGGCTCTTTTTTGACCAACTTTTTCGTCATATTGTTCTCTTCACTTTTTTGGGCTGTTACAGGACCTCTCTCCTCGATTTTCTTTTCTTTTATCACTGACTTTGGCTCTTCAGCAGCTTTTTCCACAGGCTTGGGAGTGGGTTTCGGTGTAGGAATGGGTGCCTTAGGCGCAGGTGCAGGTTTTTTAGGCGGCTGCGCCTTAGGCTTCGGAGCAGGAGGGACGAAATTTTTGAGATTGAGAGATATTTTCTTCTCCTGACTTTGCGGCGGCGGCGGGATCTTGAGGTCTTTTAAGCTTCCCGTAAAGAGCAAAAGTATCAAGAGGTGTAACAGTAATGAGAGCAAAAATGCGACAAGTGTTCTGATGCGGATAATCGCCCCCTTAGTGCTATTGTTGTATAATTTCCGGCATTATACATAACGAGGATTAATAATGGCATATGATAAAAGCATAGCAGCATTTGAAGCGGCATACAAGGTTATCCCGGGAGGCGTAGATTCTCCGGTACGTGCATTCAACGGTGTGGAGGGTACGCCCCCTTTCATCCAAAGAGGTGAGGGCGGCTACCTTTACGATATTGACGGTAACAGATATATCGATTTTGTGCAGAGCTGGGGACCGCTGATCTTCGGCCATGGAGATGCTGATATCGAAAAGTCAGTGATCGAGGCAGTCAAAAGAGGTCTCAGCTTCGGCGCTCCTACGATGGTAGAGACAGAATTGGCTGATGAGATCGTTACGCTGTTTGATACGATCGACAAGGTCCGTTTCGTAAGTTCCGGAACAGAAGCGGTCATGTCAGCGATCAGGCTTGCAAGAGGGGTTACCGGTCGAGACAGTATCCTGAAGTTCACCGGGTGTTACCACGGCCACTCAGACTCACTGCTCGTCCAGGCAGGGTCAGGCCTGGCTACATTCGGTGCACCGTCAAGCCCTGGGGTGCCTGCAGATCTCACGAAACACACGCTTTTGGCTACCTATAATGATATCGAGGAGGTGAAACAGTGTTTTGCCGATGCCAAAGGAGAGATCGCCTGTGTGATTATTGAACCGATCGCAGGAAACATGGGGCTTGTGCCTGCCGATGAAGAGTTCCTTCAGGAGCTCAGAGCGATCTGTGACGCACATGGTACGCTGCTGATTTTTGATGAAGTGATGAGCGGCTTTAGAGCCTCCCTCAAAGGGGCGCAGGGGATCACCACAGTGAAACCTGACATGGTGACACTCGGCAAAGTGATCGGTGCAGGGATGCCTGTCGGTGCCTTTGGAGCAAGCACTGAGATCATGGCACATCTTTCGCCCGAGGGCCCGGTCTATCAGGCAGGTACACTCAGCGGAAACCCCGTAGCAATGGCTGCAGGGCTTACCAGTCTCAAAAAACTTAAAGCCAACCCCGGTATCTATGTGGAACTTGGGAACAGAGCCAAAAAACTCATGGACGGTTTTCAGAAAGCTGCCGATGCATCAGGGATATCAATGGTAACGGATGTAAGGGGGACAATGTTCGGTTTCTTCTTCTCGGAAATACCTGTAAGAAATTTCCAGGAAGCACAGCAGAATGATACGGCACTGTTCGCAAAATTCCATAAAGGAATGCTAGATCGCGGTGTCTACCTTGCCTGCTCTTCCTTTGAGGCCGGATTTATCTCAACGGTTACTACCGATGAGATGGTCGACGAAGCGATCAAAGCAGCATATGAGACGCTGGCCGAGCTGACCAAATAAACGATGCATCTCCAGGGAAAACTGTAAATTGGGATGCCTTCATTCCAACATAAAAAATTGATGCTCATTGTCGGGGTATGGGTACCCCGACCTACAAGATAAGGAAATATATGAGTGAGAAAAAAGAACCGCGGTTTAAAAGTATCGTAGACGCTGCGGACGGGCTGAGCCTGGGTATTTCTATGGTCGTTGCCGTACTTTTCGGTGTCGGTATCGGCTGGCTGCTCAGAGACTGGACCGGGATCGGGTGGCTCTTTTGGCTTGGTGTCTTCTGGGGTATTGCTGCAGCCGTACTCAATGTATACAAAGCCTACAGAAAGCAGAAAAAAGTATTGGACAAACTGGCAGATGATCCAAGGTACAGCTATAAAGCGACCCAAAACAAATACGACGATGAGGAAGATGATGATCAATATTGATTCTGTACTCTCCCTATCAATGCTCCGCAGTAGATAGATTGGCCTATGAAACAAACCATACTTAAAATGATCAAACTGCTGATGATTGTCGATCTTATTCTGATTGCAGGCAGCATAATATTTTTTGATATCAAAGTGCTCTATAACACTCAGATCGCCTTTATTACCGCTACACTGGTGATGACAGGTTCGATATTCAGTTACCGCCGTATGGTGAACAAAAGGGTAGAACACAATATCATCACGATGGATGACAGCAAAGATGTTATTGACAAACTCGAAGACCCGCATGATCTCTACAGCGAAGATATCGCAGAAGATCCCGATGTAGACCTCAAAGAAGCGATCAAAGAGGAAAAACAGCGTATGAAAGCCAATAAACGCTCGGTATTCCAAACGATCAAAGATACCAAAGCGGCACTCTCCGTCTACCGTCTGGGTGCCTATGTCCTGCTTGTGATCGGCTTTCTCTATCTCAACCGTCACGGAATGCTTCATCTCCCCAGCTACCTGATCTCGCTTGCTCTTCCTATGATCATCATTGTGATGGTCTTGGTCAGCAGCAAAGAAAACCAAACCCAAGATAGGGTAGAATAGGTCCTATCAGAAACAGGACGTATTGATGAATAAACTATTTTTAACATTTTTAACATTTTTTTCCCTTTCACTTTATGCCGATGATGGCATTAAGTGCACCACCGAACCGATACAACCGCTTCAAATCATCGACAAACCGATAGATTTCGGTAAAAAGCGTATCGAAATGACCAAGGCTTATATCAAAGCCCATTACGGCAAAACAGTACGCAACATTGAGATCACTCCAAAGGTCATCGTACTGCACTGGACGGCAGAGATGCGCTTTGACAAATCCTTCAAACGCCTGCAGCCCGAGAAGCTACTCTCAGACCGTAAAGATATCATCAAGGCTTCAGCACTCAATGTATCGGCACATTTTCTGATCTCCAGGGACGGGACGATCTACCGCCTGATGCCCGAAATCTGGATGGCGAGACACGTGATCGGGCTGAACTACAACAGTATCGGTATCGAAAATGTCGGAGGCAAAGACAACAAAACAGATGACCTCACCCCTGCACAGCTACGTGCCAATATCGCTCTTGTCGCCTATCTCAAAGGCAAATACCCGAGTATTGAATATCTCATAGGCCACCACGAGTACCGCCGGATGGAGTCAACTTCTCTTTGGCTGGAAAAAGACAAGGGATACAGAACGGTCAAAAATGATCCGGGAGACCGCTTTATGCGTGACGTACGTGAAGCGCTTGATTTTTTAGAATTTAAAAGGCCACCGAAAGGGAGATAATGGAGTCAGCTTTTTCTGCGCTTGACTGGGGTGTTTTTGTTGCATATTTTTTAGTATTAACCGTAACTTCAGTACTTCTTGGCCGTATGAAGGTCAAATCAACCCGTGACTACTTCGTCGGCGGCAATACCGTTCCGATGTTTGCGGTAGCGGTTTCGGTACTCGCAACTTCCCAGTCTGCTGCAACCTTCCTGGGAGGCCCTGAGTACTCCTACGGCAAAGACCTGACCTTTATCGGGTTTTATCTCTCTGCCTTCATTGCCGTATGGTTTGTCGCAAAGGTACTCATCCCGCGTTTTTATGAGATCGAAGCAGTAACCGTCTACGAACTCCTGGAAAAGCGCTATGGCACAGCTGCCAAGAAACAGGCAGGCGTGATGTTCCTTGTCGGAAGGCTCTTTGCAAGTGGAGCGAGGCTCTATATCGGAGCCCTGGCGATCTCTATGATCCTCTTTTTGGATATTGCGCCGCTGCATGTAGCTATTTCGATCACCATTCTGATGCTTGGGGCACTGGCGTATGTCTACTTTGGCGGGGTCAAATCAGTGATCTTTTCGGACATGATCCAGGCAGTGACCTATATCGGAGCAGGGATCGCCGTACTTGTCTATCTCTATATGGCACTCGATACGGATTTTGGTACGATTGTCACTACACTGGAAGCCAGCGAGAAGCTCAAAGTGCTTGACTGGAGTATGAACGGCGGATTCAGTCTCTGGGCATTGATGGGAGGATGGCTTCTGCTCAATATCGCAGCCTACGGACTGGATCAGGATATGGCCCAAAGGGCGCTCAGCTGCAGAGATACGAAAGAGGCACAGCGCTCACTCATGATGAGTATCTACCTGACGATCCCCGTCGCGACGCTTTTCCTTGCTATCGGGCTGCTTCTCTATCTCTTCTACCATCACCCTGAGATATCAAAACTCTCTACCGAGGTCGTACAGAAGTTTGACGGGGAGAAGATCACGATCTTTATGTACTATATCCTCCATGAGATGCCTGAAGGAATGCGGGGGCTGGTTACTGTAGGTGCGATCGCAGCCGCACTCTCAAGCTCCAACTCCGTACTGGGGGCGATGGCCTCAGTCGCGATCGAAGACCTCTACAGACCCTGGAAAAGCGCACGCAGCAATGTCCAGGAGATGCACTTTGTCAAAGCAGGGCGTGTGGCCGTGCTGCTCTTTGCCGCAGCCCTCTCGTGCATGGCGATGCTCAGCTACTACTGGCAGCAAAGCACCGAACTTCCGCTGCTCAATTTTGCACTGGGTGTCATGGCATTTGCCTATACCGGACTGCTGGGGGTCTACGCCGCAGCGATCTTCACAAAGCGCGGCAGCTCCGCAACCGTACCGCTTGCCTTCCTCCTCGGATTTGCCACCGTACTGCTCCTGCAGCCTTACATCCTGGGAGATACGATCGGTGAGATGATCGGATGGAAGATAGGCTTTGCCTGGCAACTTGTTCTGGGGACGTTGGTTTCTTTTGGGGTGATGATGAGTGCCGGAGAGAAAAGTATAATTAAAATATGAATTTCTCTCGTACCCAAGCCGGAGAGAACACTGTAGGTCGGGGTACCCTTACCCCGACATTATCATTGGATGCCGTTTTATGTCTGTGTCGGGATGAGGGCATCCCGACCTTGTATAATAAAATATGGTATATTGTCATATTTTGCCCCTCGTTCCACCTCTCCTGAGGTCGAATGCCTATACAAAATGATAGCTGATAAGGCCATTGAGTTACTGTATAATGTATAGAACCGGATGAAAGGAGAATCCAGCATGAATATTGAGATACATCGCATTTATGATGATGGCGTACCGCGGGGATATCACGTTCTTGTGGATCGGTTGTGGCCTCGCGGCGTCTCAAGGGAAGAGGCTGACCTTGACGGTCACTGGAAAGATTTGGCCCCGAGTAACGATCTGCGAAAATGGTTTGATCATGATCCCGATAAATGGAGTGATTTCAGAAAAAAATATCTGAGCGAACTGAGCAGGCATGAAAAAAAGGCAAAAGAACATCTGAAAGAAATCAATCAGAACTCTCTCATTCTTCTGTATGGTGCAAAAGATAAAAACCACAGCCACGCGCATATCTTGAAAGAGTACTTGGAAAAGCTGAACTAAGAAATTGTGACTAAATATTTCACACTTCGCTTAGCGTCTGCCAGTAGATATAAAGAACAGTCATCCCCCTCCCATGGAGAGCGTCAAAGAAGCACTCAACAGAATTCCAGACTCATCTTATACACCTAATGCAGATGTTTCAGCTTTTCAATGGCGATATCCAGCTCTTCCTCTTTTTTGGAAAAACAAAATCTTGCCAGATAGATCCCTTCGCTGTTTTGATAAAACGCCCTTGCAGGTACGGCGGCGATACCGGTTCTTTCCAGAAGGCTCACGACCTTCTGCTTGTCATCCTCTCCTTCAAGTTTGGAGATGTCTGCCAGTACATAGTAGGCACCCTTGACATATTCTGCACGTAATCCCGCTTTATTAAGCGCCTTGATAAACCTGTCTCTTTTTGCCTGATGCGTTTTACCAACGTTTTGATAATAGGATTTTGGCAGTTCGTTCAGCCCTTTCAGCACACCGTTTTGAAGCGGTGCAGGAGGGCAGATGTATACCAGATCATTAAAAGCCGAAGCGGCATCAATGATCTCTTTTTGCGTGATCGCATACCCAAGCCGCCAGCCTGTTATCGAATAGATCTTTGAAAACCCCGATATCACTACCGTTTTCTCTTTCAGACTTTCGATACTGAGGGCTGAAACAAATTCCAGGCCATCATAGACGAAGTGTTCATACATCTCATCACTGAAAAGCACCATATCGTTCCGGTGTATGATCTCTGCAATTTTTTCCAGTTCATCTTCTGTATAGACCTTGCCGCTTGGGTTTGAGGGATTGCAGATAAGCATTGCTTTGGTATCTTCTGATATCTCTTCTTGAAGATGTGCAAAATCTATCTCATACTCAGGAGAGGTCGTTCTGATATATTTGATCCTGCATCCTATAGACTCCAGCATCGCTACATGATAGCCGTAGTAGGGCTCGAAGAGTATGACTTCATCCCCCTCATTCAGGAGAGACATTGCCGTAGCATAGAAGGCACCGGTAGCCCCCAGGCTTACAAGGACATTACCTGCCGCTACGCCCTGATCGTAAAAGTCGTTCTGCTTTTTGGCGATGGCTTCTCTTAACCTGTAGTTACCGTATGCGGAGGTATAAGTATTTTTACCGCTCTCTATTCCCTCTTTTGCCCCCTTTATCACGGGGGAAGGGACCTCCAGGTCACAGAGCCCCTGTGCCATATTGATCCCGTTTTTTTCTTTGCAGAGGATAGACATGGCCCTGATCTCTGATTGTGCAACTGTGTTTGCCCGATTACTTAATTTCATATTTCCTGTCATATTCTGTTTTTTGAAGTATTTTTCATTGTAACCTATTCAAGCTTCCATTAATTTTATTTTCTTTTTATAACGGAAGGGGATCAATGATTCGTAGAGATATTTCACAGGAACGGTTGGTTTATTGAAAAAGAGCAGAATATATTCTATTTTTTTGTACAATGACAAAAAGATTCTTTCAAGAGAGCAATACAATGAACCAGATCACCTTCAACCACGCCCAGATCACCCCTTCCAAAGTCGTCTGCATAGGACGAAACTATGTCGAACATATTGAAGAACTGGGCAATGAAACCCCCGATACTATGGTCGTTTTCAACAAACCGAATTCCGCGATCACCGATACGCTGCACTTCATCAGTGAAGATACGCGCTTTGAAGGAGAAATATGTTTTCTGATCATGGATGGGGAGATCGCAGGCATAGGCTTCGGGCTGGATCTGACAAAGGCGGATATCCAGAACAGGATGAAACAGAAAGGCCTGCCGTGGGAGAGGGCAAAGGCGTTTGACGGTTCTGCCGTGCTCGGAGAGTTCGTACCCTTTAGCGGTCCTGTTGAAACTCTGAGAATGGAACTTTACATCAACGATGAGCTTGTACAGTTTGCAGACTATGGACTGATGATCTACAAACCGTCTGAAATGATCGAAGAGATTAAAAGCTTCATGTGTCTGGAAGAGGGGGATATCATCATGTCGGGCACACCCAAAGGTGTAAACAGTTACAAAGCCGGGGACAGCTTCACCGGGCGTATCTATAGCGACGATACGCTGCTTGCAACATCAAGCTGGCTCTGCCAATAAACTGTACTGCCACGCTTTGAGATATCCGACTGTCTCTTCGATACGGGTATCGTCCTTTTTGTTTTTGTCATAAATAAGATAGAAATACCTGAGCATAGGTTTTCCGCCTACACGTCCCTGGTAAAGCTCTTTTCTTTTCAATTCTTCTTCGATGGCAAACTGGGAGACGATAGCCACAGTCGGATGTTCTCCATCAGGCTTGGACCATTTGACACCCTGTATTGCCGAAGTGGCATTGTCTATCTCCATCAGTGAATCAAAATTATAGTAAGAGAGTCCCTGCTGTCTCAGGAAACTCGTAATAAGCTGACGGGTGGGAGAACGCTCCTTCCTGCAAAGAAGCTGACAGCGACTGATCATTTCTGCATCGATACTTTCTCCCAGCGGTGTCTTCGAACAGACTACCAATTCATCTTCCATCCACTCTTTATAGATCAGGTCATCATCAAAGATCGGCGCCTCTATCAGTCCAAAATCAAATGTTTTGTTTTTAACCCCTTCGATAATCTCGCGGCAGCGCAAAATTTTCAATCTAATCTGCTTGTTAAAAATTTCACTTATTTTTATCAGAGGTTCACCGGGGAGGATATGGGAACCTATCGTATATGAAGCACCCAGCTTTACTGTATTCTCCAAGAGATAGCCTTCTTTAATTTAAACTCTAAAATGACAAACATTTTAATTACATTATTTTATAATAAATATAATTAATTTATATATAAAATGCACATAAAAATTGTTTATCAAGTACTTATTTTTCTCCACTTACGTTATAATGCTTCGAATTTAACGGAAAGAGTGACTATGAATAAGCAACACTATATTGGCATCATGTCCGGTACTTCAATGGACAGTATCGATGTAGTACTTTGCCGGATAGACAAGCAGGAATGTACACTGCTCGGATCTTTGGAATATCCGTTTCCCGCCGGACTTAAAGAAGAGATTCTCAAAGCGCTCAACGCACAAACGACTTTGTCACAGACCGGTTCCCTCCACATCGAACTTGGAGAACTTTTTGCCGAAGCGGTCAATCACCTGCTCAAGTGTTACACGATAGACCCTCAAAGTGTAACAGCTATCGGCTCGCACGGCCAGACACTCTGGCACGAACCGGATACTGCCTATCCTTTCAGTATGCAGCTGGGCGACCCGAGCACGATCGCCGTACGTACACGTATCCCTGTCGTAGCCGACTTCAGGTCCAAAGATATCGCGTTGGGCGGGCAGGGCGCACCGATGGCTCCTGCTTTTCACCGGTTTCTTTTCGGGCAGGAGAACCAAAGCATCAGTGTCGTCAATATCGGAGGCATGGCCAATATCACTGTGCTGGACACCCCTCTGCTCGGTTATGATACGGGATGCGGCAATGTACTGATGGATATCTGGACAGCCAAACATCTGAATGAAAAATATGACAAAGACGGCGCATGGGCCAGAAGCGGCAAGGTCAGCTATGCACTGCTTGATAAAATGCTGCAGGAACCCTATTTTGATCAACCTTACCCCAAAAGTACGGGAAGAGAGAAGTTCAATGAAGCATGGCTGCAAACCCGTCTCAGAGATACTTCTGTACCTCCCGTCGATATACAGCGTACCCTGCTTGAACTCACGGCTGTTTCGATCTCCAATGAAGTGTTGAAATTCAACAAGGATATCCTCCTGCTCTGCGGCGGCGGGGCAAAAAACAGCTTTTTGGCAGAGAGACTCGCTATACTGATGCCAAACATCCAGATACTGATCGCTCAGGATGCGGATATGCTCGAAGCGATGATGATGGCATGGCTGGCCTACAAACGTATCCATAATGAACACGTCAACCTCAAAGAGGTGACAGGAGCCAAAGAAAACGGTATTTTGGGCGGCATTTACCTATAATAAAAATAGAGAAAAATTCGAGATGGTGGATCATGAATGACATACAAAAAATAGAAGAGTGGCTGGAAGAGATCTGCTGCGAAGGTGAGCTTCAACCCGCATCTGGAGATGCCAGCTTCCGAAAATACTACCGCCTCAATGACGGCATACAGAGCAGCATCATTATGGATGCTTCCCTCCAGAAAGAGAGCATCGAACCGTTTGTAGATATTACCTTCCGCCTGCGGGATGCAGAGGTCAAAGTCCCCAAAGTGCTTGTACAGAACAGGGAAGAGGGCTTTTTGATGCTCGAAGACATGGGGAGTACCCACCTGCTCGAAATGCTCGATGAGACCAGTTTCGAACGCTTTTATGATAAGGCGATGGATACCATTGTCAGGATGCAAGGGGCCGAAATATCGGGTTTGCCCGAGTATGATGCCGACTTCCTGCGTTTCGAAATGAACCTGATGAAGGAGTGGTATCTTGAAAAGTATCTCGGCAAAGTATTAAGTCCGCAGGAAGAACAAACACTGGATAAAATATTAAATCATATCACAGAAGAGGTTTTGGCTCAGCCGCAAGGGTATTTCGTACACAGAGACTTCCATTCGCGCAATATCATGCTTAGCCCGCATGATGAGATCATCGTGATAGATTTCCAGGATGCCAGAGCAGGGGCAGTGACCTACGACCTGGTCTCCCTGCTGCGTGACTGCTACGTCTCCTTTGCTCCTCAGGCGATCGAAGAGTTGGCACTCAGCTTCCGTGACAAAAGAGGATTGGATGTCGATGATAAGACCTTTATCCGATGGTTTGATTTCATGGGGCTGCAGCGGCATATCAAAGTGCTCGGTATCTTCAGCCGTCTCTGCCTGCGTGACGGGAAAGAGGGGTATCTCAAAGATATACCGCTTACGTTGAAATACGTGCTGGATGCGGCAGGCAAATATGATGAGACAAAAGGGCTTGTGGATATCCTGCAAGTATCATAAATGTCGGGGTGCCCACCCCGACGTTTTATGTCAGAGCAGCATGAAAAAATGACGATACCCATCAGCCTTTTAAAAACTTCTCTTTAAAAAGCCCTTTGATCTTCCCGTTCAACCCATTACTGTTAAACATCATCAACTCGCGATAGTACCGCTGAAGTATCCCCGAAACCAATACCGATTTCCCTCCTTCAAGTACCATACCTGTGGTGATGATATCCTGAACAAGTTCGAAAAGTTCGATACGGAGCCTATCCATCACCTCACCGATATGCGTCGCCATGAACGCTTCTTTGATCGCTTCAAGTTTTTCTGCGGCATGCTGCTTCACCTCTTCGTCAGAGAGCTGCGCGATCGCTCCAAGCCCCAGGGAGTAGATCGCGATATGTACGGTCTTGGAGATCGACTTGGATGCCGTATAGCTGCCCAGCGGTGCAGAGGCTACCACATGCTCATGCGGGATAAAGAACCCGTCGAGCACGATATCCACCGTCGCCATCGACTCTCCCACAAAACTTTCAGCGGGCGCTCCGATCCTGAATCCCTCAGCCTCTTCGAAAGGAACGACGGCTATATACTCTTCCTCCCCACAGTGAAAACCGATCAGCAGCGTATCAAATATCCCGTATCCGCTTGCCCAGGCAAGTGTCCCTTTGAGCCTGAAGCCCTTCTCGTTTCTTTCCGCACCCACCATGGTGTGTGCTCTCAGGTGGTTGATCGCGATTCCGCACCTCCTGTTGTAGTAGGATCTTGCCAAAGGAAAATCGTTGGCATCCATGATGCTGTTGGCAGCAAGCATCTGTATCGCCAGAAACACCAGCGAACCCGAGTATCGTGTCATGGAGGTAAAGAGTGCAAATCTCGCATCACTCTGCTGAAAGTCCGGTACATCCACGATCTTGAATACCTCATGCTCATATGCGATGTCAAAGGCTTCTTTCAGTGCAGAGGTTTGAGTGTCAAGTGTATATAACGGCAGCTCGAGAAGCTTTTCTATAGTCTGCTGGAGTCGATTTTCATAATCTAAGAATGTCATAGGATATTATAGCATGCTCTTTTTGAGACTAAAATGTTAGAATATCCAAAATACCGCTCCCGTCATTCCCGTCGGAGTCGAAAATGAAATACAGGCAAGGAAGTGATAATGAAAGCAATGATCCTGGCTGCCGGGCTTGGCACACGCATGCGCCCGCTTACCGACAAAACACCCAAGCCGCTGCTTGAAGCAGGGGGCATCCCCCTGATCGTCTGGCATATCGAGCGTCTGGCGCATGAAGGCATCCGGGATATCGTCATCAATATCGCGCATCTTGGCTACCGGATCCCCGAAGCGTTGGGTGACGGAAGTGAATGGGGCGTAAGGATCACCTACTCGGATGAACAGGAAGAAGGACCGCTTGAGAGTGCCGGGGGGATCATCAAGGCGCTTCCGCTGCTGGGTGATAAGCCGTTTCTCGTGCTCAACGGGGATATCTGGTGCGATTATGAGTTTGACCATATCCTCAGTCTGCCGGAGAGTACCCTGGCGCATCTGATCCTTGTTCCAAACCCCGATCACAACCCGGAAGGGGACTTTGCGCTTGAAGGCATGAAGGTAGTAGACAGAAAAGCGTATACCTTCTCAGGGATCGGCTACTATTCGCCAAAGCTTTTCGAGGGCCTGCCTTACGGCAAAGCAGCGTTAGCGCCGATACTGAGGGCAGCGATGAGAGAGGGAAAAGTGACAGGCGAGCTCTATGAGGGAGAGTGGCTGGATATCGGTACGCCTGAGCGCCTTGAACGCCTCAATGCCGAGCTTTTCAACAGAAACTAATGCTTTGACTGCTTGAGTTTTCCTGCCAAAAACCCGCTGGAGAATGACCACTGCAGGTTATACCCTCCGCATGGCCCATCCAGGTTCATCACCTCGCCGCAAAAGTAGAGTCCCTGCAGTTTTCGGCTCTGCATGGTGTAAGGATCTACCTCTTTAAGACTTATACCGCCCCGGGTGATCATCGCCATCTTAAAGCCGTCATGCCCTATGACCGTAAGCGGTGTCCAGGCCAAAAGTTTGATCAGCTTGTCCCTGGCTGCACCCTTTTGTTTGGAAAGTGCCGTATCGGGAGTCACCTCTGCCAGTTTACACAGCGCCAGACTTACGGATTCAGGTAAGAGTGTTTTTAAAAGATCCAATGTGTTCCGGTGCGGATTCTTCTCAAGCTCTTTTTTGAAGCGAATCCGTATCTGCTCCTCATTCATCCCTCTGGTTAGGTTCATCAGCAAGGGCACTTCATCGAACTTTTGCAAAAGCGGCGTGATCTCACGGGAGAAATCAAGCACAACAGGGCCGCGAATCCCCTCTTTGGTGAAGATCAGGTCACCTTTGGCTTTACCTTTTTTATATTTTTTCATATCAACGAACATTTCGACCTTTGCGATCGTATCGGCACGACAGTCGGCTACCCATTTTTCTCTGGTTTTCAGCGGCATCATTGCCGGATAGAGCTCGGTAACCCTGTGCCCTATAGATTCAGCCATCCTGTATCCGTCTCCTTCGGCTCCCAGCATCGGATACCCTTTGCCTCCCGTAGAGATCACTACGGCATCTGCACGGTAGGTTTCATCCTGTGTGGTTACTCCCGTTACCCGGATACCGTCATGCTCCAGTCGTTCCGCCTTTTTGCCGGTTTTGACCTCGATACCCAGCCTCTCCATCTCATCCAGCAGTGCATGGATGATCGTGGCAGAACTATGGGTTAAGGGAAAGATGCGAAACCCGTCCGGGGCATGTGTCTCTACCCCGATCCGGGAAAAGAACCCGACGAGGGCCTGGTGATCGAACGCTTCAAGGGCAGGGGACATAAACCGTCCGTCCCGCCCGAAATGCTCCATAAAGGTTTTGTTGGAGAGTGTATTGGTCAGGTTGCAGCGGCCGCCGCCCGTTGCTTTGAGCTTGGCTCCCGCTTTGGATAGTTTCTCCAGCAGCAGTACCGTTTTGCCCTCACGTGCCGCCGTGATCGCCGCCATCATACCTGCCGCACCGGCACCCACTACGATAAGATCATAAGAAAAGGCCACGATAAAGATCCTTTCGGAAAGTATTCCCGGCATCATATCCAAAAGTTCTGTATGGGACTCTTGAAGATGCCTGCCATTTAAGGATAAGCAACTATAATAGTTTTGTATATCATTATATAAGGAGTATACAATGAAAAAGTTTATTATGATGACGTCACTTTTAGTCTCCGGCAGCTTTGGAGCTGACCTCTCACAGGTTTCTACAGACGAACTCGCCAAGGAAATGCAAAAACGTATGCAGTCTATGACTCCTCAGGAACGACAGCAGTACAGAGGATCCAATGCGGGTCCCGGCATGATGGGCATGGGGAAAATGGGGCCAAACCGAATGATGCAAATGCCTCGTTTTTCAGACTGTGACCTTAATAACGATGGCGTGATCCTTGAAAAAGAGTTTCAGGAAGCACGTACAAAGCGTATGAGTGAACGTGCCGAAGAGGGCAGGATGTTACAAAATGCAGGAGATGCCCCCACTTTCGCAGATGTTGACACCAATAAAGACAAGAAAATTACTCCGGATGAATTCCAGGCACATCATCAGAAAATGAGGATGCAGAAGGGCTTTAGAGGAAAATGCGGCAATAGTCCGAAAGGGAAAATGGGGAAACCGGGAAAAGGTATGATGGGTACGGGAAAAATGGGGCCAAACCGAATGATGAAAAGGCCTCAGTTTTCAGAGTATGATCTCAACAATGACGGCGTGATCCTTGAAAAAGAGTTGCAGGAGGCACGTGAAAAACGCATGGGTGAACGTGCCGAAGAGGGCAGAATGCTCAGAAAAGCAGAGATGGCTCCCTCTTTTGCAGAGATTGACACCAACAGAGACGGGAAAATTACTCCGGATGAATTCCAGGCGCATCAAGAACAAAACAGGATGCAAAACAGAACTTTGCCGGTGAAAGGCATAAGGTAACCTTGGTAAAAGCTGGAAAATAACAGATGAACAGTTATTCTATGCAGTAAGGCATACATTTGAAATTTACAAACCAGTCCATGCAGGAGATCATCGCGGCACTTAGCTGTGAGATTGCGTTGCTGAAAACAGGGGATGTGATCACGTTTGATGTGCTTGACCCGGACGAGGGCGGTGTATATGCAGGTGAACATATCACGTTAGAGGGGAAAGAGTATCTCTACAGAGGATATAAAAGCTGGATCAGTCTGGCAGAACTGCTGAAATGCAAGATGCTGACCCCTCACAGCAGCGACCACCCCTTTATCACCCTGCATTTTGAAAAACTCCGGGAGGACTCCTTCCATGCGTCCCGACAGGAGGACAAAAAGGAGAAGTACGGTACCGACTCTCTTTTTTTCAACATCAGGAAGATGGAAGAACCCTCCTTTCTCTACTACTATCTTCAAGCACTGGACAATGCCGGCATAGCGGAGAAAAAACGTATCCTCAACCTCGGTATCAACCGCGGCGACGAGTTTGAAGCGATCAGAAACCATTTGGATATTAACAAATATCAAAACATGGAATTTGTCGGCATCGACCACTCAGAAAGCGCTATAAACCACGCAAAAAAGGAACTTCCGGAGGATAATGTACATCTCTTTAGTGAAGATATCAATGTACTCGAGAGCCTGAACCTCGGTCTCTTTGACCTGATCCTTTCTATCGGAACGCTCCAGAGCCCCGACATCAACTTCAAACCGTTTCTGATGGACCTGGTACAGAAACACCTGGACAAAGAGCAGGGGGCTCTGATACTCGGATTCCCGAACTGCCGATGGATCGGCGGAGAGATGATCTACGGCGCCAAAGCACCCAACTACGCCATGAGCGAACTTTCTCTCCTCTTCAATGATGTGATCTTTGCCAAAAAATACCTGCAGCAGCATAAGTTTAGAGTAACGATCACCGGGAAAGAGTATATCTTTCTGACGGCTACAAAGATAGGGTAGCAATATATTCACATATCCAGCGGACTTCCTACTTTACCTTTGTTCATCTCGGCCACCACATGGGTGTAGACCATCGTAGTTTCTACAGATTTATGCCCTAACAGTTCTTGTATGCTGCGTAAGTCAATTCCGCTTTGCAAGAGGTGCGTGGCATAGCTATGTCTGAAAATATGCGACGTAACTCTTTTATGAATATTGGCTCTTTGTGCCGCCTGTTTGATATTGCGTCCCAATGTTTTTTCATGGATATGATGCCGTCTGACGACTTCACTTCTCGGGTCTTTTGATACATTTCGCATTGGGAAAATAAATTGCCATTTGGTTTCAAACTGTGCATTGGGATACTTCTTCTCCAATGCAAAGGGTAGATATACGCTTCCATAGCCATCTTCAATATCCTTGGCATGTATCCCCTCAACATACTCCACTTGTGCTTTAAGTCTCTGTTTGACCGCTTGAGGAAGCGGTACGGTTCTGTCTTTTAAACTTTTACTGTCCCAGATATACACTTTGTCAAATCCAAAATCTATATCTTTAATACGAAGATTTAATGCTTCCTTCATACGCAGACCACATCCATACATCATGTAGATGATAAGCTGATAAGTTCCAGCTAGGTTGTCCAGTACTTTTTTCACTTCTTCTTTTGTTAGTACCTGAGGGATATGCTTTCTCTCCTGTGCCCTGAGAGCCTGTATGTTCCAACCACTCATATCTACTCCTAGTACCTCTTTATAAAGAAACAACAATGCACTGAAAGCTTGATTCTGTGTAGTCGGCGAGACTTTCCTTTCTACTGCCAGAT
>JBEWPY010000117.1:0-4574 GCA_047689495.1 Candidatus Sulfurovum profundilacunae
TAAACAAGGTTTAAGTATTTGACTGCCATTAACCTTTTGAGACTACAATGATACAAATTAAGGAGCAGAAATGATCAATATACTTATGATAGAAGATGATCCGGAATTTGCAGAACTTCTCAGTGAATACCTGGCTCAGTACGATATCAAAGTAACCAATTACGAAGACCCTTATCTCGGACTGAGTGCAGGAGTAAAAAAGTTCGACCTGGCTATTCTTGATCTGACCCTTCCGGGGATGGACGGGCTGGAAGCGTGTGAAGAGATCGTTCGCAAATACGATATCCCCGTGATCATCTCTTCGGCACGTTCTGATATCAACGACAAAGTCCAGGCCCTGGCAATCGGAGCCGATGACTACCTCCCGAAACCCTATGATCCCAAAGAGATGTATGCCCGTATCACCTCGCTGTTAAGGCGTTACTCCAAAACCAAAGAAGATGGCGAACCCCTGCCCAAAAGTGATTTTGAGATCAAGGGAGATACGATCTATTTCAAAGGAGAAGCACTTGCACTTACTCCCGCAGAATTTGAGGTGCTCTCTTTACTGGTGAAACATCAGGGTATCACTCAATCAAGGGAACAGATCATCAATGCGTCAGCGACGATGAGTATCGATTCTCAGGGAAAAAGCCTTGATGTGATCATCTCGAAAATCCGTTCCAAACTCGGGGATACCAAACGTATACAGGCCGTACGCGGTGTAGGATATAAGCTGGTATAATGACCTCACTACGTACCAAGATCAACCTTGTCTTTTCCGTTACCCTTTTGTTGCTTGCTGCACTCTTTATGGCCTCGATCCGCTATGACCAGAGCCAACACCTGGAGATTACGGAAGCACAGGAACGTGCGATGTCCCATTATCTCTACAGTTATTATCTCGAACACGGCAAAATAGATGAAGCCTATCTGGAAGCCCAGAACATGTCACTCATCACCGACAAGGGAAGGGTTGTAAAGATCGAACGTTTTTTTAAAGAGAAGGGTAAATATAAACGCTATGCTGTAGATACCTACCGTTTCAAAAGAGTCATCCTCATCAACAATGACCGCTTTAAACTGATTTTGGAAAATAAAAACAAAGCCCAATTTCCTCTCAAACGTATCATCGTATTCTCTATCGTCTTTTTGCTGATCATCATACTTTACCTCTGGATCATACGCAGCCTCAAGCCGCTTTCGGAATTGAAGAACAAGATACAGACTTTCTCGGAAGGCAATCTCAATATCGCTTGTAAAAGTGATAAAAATGATGAGATCGCTGAAGTTGCCAATGAGTTTGACCATGCCGTACAGATGATCAGGGAACTGCTTCAGGCACGCCAACTCTTTTTAAGAGCCATTATGCATGAACTGAAAACGCCTATCGGCAAAGGAAGACTGCTCAGCGAGATGCTGCCTGATGAGAAAAATAAAGTACGTATGCACAGTATCTTTGAACGGCTCAACCTTCTCATCGATGAGTTTGCGAAAATAGAGAAGATCACCTCTAAAAACTTTGAACTGGATATCAAACCCTACAAAGCTTCCGATTTAGTGGAGGCGAGTATCGACCTTTTAATGATTGAAAACCCGAAACAGCATATCGATATCAATATTATAAAAGATTATAAACTGGATATAGATTTTGAACTCTTCACACTGACACTGAAGAACCTCTTGGACAATGGAGTCAAATACAGTACGGATAAACACATCAGAGTAGTGATCGACGAAGGAAGTATCACGATAAAAAATAGAGGTGAAGCCCTGCCTGAACCTCTGGAGAACTACTTCAAACCTTTCCATGCCTCTAAAAAAGGACTGGGACTGGGACTCTATATCGTCAAAAGCATCCTCGATATCCATCATATGAAATTAGAGTATGAACATAAAGAGGGAATCAATCGCTTTACCGTAAAAGCATAAAATATCAAAGAGCGCTCATACCCGGGGAATACTTCCCGGGCACCTTACACTCCTATAAATCTGCTACCTGCCGTAAACCCTCTTACTCAATCGTATCAGAGAGCATAAATGACAGTTCAAGCGCCTGAGAAGCATTCAGTCGCGGGTCGCACTGTGTATGGTAGCGGCTGGCAAGTCCCTCTTCGGTAATCGCACATGAGGTACTTCCCGTACACTCTGTGACATCATTGCCTGTCATCTCAAGGTGGATACCTGCCCCTATCGTTCCCATCTCTTTATGAATAGCGAAGAACTGCCGTACCTCAGAGAGAATGTTGTCGAAATTCCTGGTTTTAAATCCGCTTGTACTCTTCTCTACGTTTCCATGCATCGGGTCACATGACCACACGACACTCTTTCCTTCATCTCTTACACGCTTGAGAAGCTGCGGAAAGTAATCACGGATCTTGCTCGCACCCATACGTACGATCAGGTTGAGTCTGCCCTCTTCATTCTCCGGGTTAAGCTTTTCGATCAGTTCGATCAGTTCATCTTCACCCATGGTCGGCCCCACTTTGCACCCGATAGGATTTGCGACCCCTCTGAAGTACTCGATATGCGCTTCGTCAAGATCTCTTGTCCGGTCGCCGATCCAGAGCATATGTGCAGAACAGTCATAGTATTTACCGGTTTCGCTGTCAAGTCTTGTCAATGCCTCTTCATAATTGAGCAGGAGAGCTTCATGAGAAGTGTAAAGTGTTGTTTGGTGCAACTGCGGGACCCTATCGATCGTAAGGCCGCATGCTGACATAAACTTCATCGCACTGTCGATCTTATCGCTCACCTCATCATACTTCTGTCCCAATGGATTGTCTTTGATAAAATCAAGGTTCCACTGATGTACTTTATTGAGATCAGCCAAACCGCCTCTTGCAAATGCACGAAGAAGGTTGAGTGTCGCAGCCGACTGGTTGTAAGCTTTGATCATATTCTCCGGCTGCGGAGTTCTTGCCTCTTCTGTAAACTCAATACTGTTGATGATATCTCCACGATACGAAGGCAGTTTCACGCCGTCTTTCTCTTCAAAATCAGAACTTCTCGGTTTTGCAAATTGCCCCGCGATACGCCCTACTTTGACTATAGGCTTACCCGTAGAGTACATCAGCACCATATTCATCTGCAGCATTAGTTTAAAAAGATTCTTGATATTCTGTGCATTAAAATCAGAAAAACTCTCGGCACAGTCTCCTCCCTGAAGCAAAAATGCCTCTCCCCGTCCTGCTGCAGCCAGCTTCTCTTTGAGTCTTCTTGCTTCCCCTGCAAAAATAAGCGGCGGGTAAGAACTAATCTCTTTTTCTACCGCCTTGAGAGCCTCTTTGTCGGTATAGGTTGGTTGTTGCTTGATAGAAAAATCTCTCCAGCTTTCAGGTCTCCAACTCATAATCGTTCCTTTCTAAAGTACCCTAAGGTACCTGATAATAAATTGGATGATTATAGCTTATGGGGACCTCCAAAAACCTTAGATACAAATCATGGGATTTAAATGCAGCTCTTTTATCACTTCAAACTATAATCATTATAATCATTTTACAGAGGGGACACCTGTTAAAAAAAATAAAAAAATTCAGCTTTTTTTATGGAATTTTAAGTTATTCACCCCTGTGAATATACTGTGAATAACTCATATTAAATAATGAAACCCGTATTTCCGGGGAAAACTGATTTTGGAGATTTTTACTCCTATTTCCTGGCTGCAAACGTAACAAAGTTGCCCCATTGAAACAGAGTAGAAATTTGCTTAAATCCTGCTTTTTTACACATCTGAATATTCTCTTCGATTGTGAAAGGGATCAGGACATTTTCGAGCGCTTCACGCTTCTGTGCGATCTCGTACGCACTGTACCCCTGCTCTTTTTTATAGTCGTAGTAGATATCGATGAGCTGTTTATCGAGTTTTTTATCCGCAAAGACGACTTTTTCGGAGAAAACAAATATCCCCCCGTCATGCAATCCTTTATAGATCTTTTGTATGAGATCGGGGCGCTGCATAGGACGGATAAACTGAAGTGTATAGTTTGCTACAATAAAATCTTCACCCCCAAAATCATACTCCAGCATATCGGCTAATTCCAGCTCGATATTGGCGCCGAATGCCTGACACTTCTGTCTGGCGCGGTCCAACATCGCCTGAGAATTATCAATCCCTTTAAGATGCATCCTGGCATCCAATTTCGAATCAAGGTCAAGCAGGAATTTTGCAGTAGACGATCCAAGATCCAGTACCTTTTTCTCTTCACCCTGTTCAGCCAATATCATCGAAATGATCAGTTTGCGCACTTCATCGTAAAAGGGTACGGAACGGCTGAGCATATCATCAAAGACAGATGCTACGGCGTTATCAAACTCAAACTTCTTCTCTATCGGCTGTTCAAATACTTTATCTTCTTTCATGGTGCCATTTTACCGAAAAATATTCGCAATACCTCATAATACCTGCTATCATCAGAGATGCTGTTATGTCCCTTCTCTTTTATCACTTTAACTTCCGGCTTTTTATCTTTGAATGCCTCTATCAGTTTTTGTGTATATTTTCGTTTGATGATCCTGTCTTTTTCTGCAGCCAGGATCAATATGCGTTTTGCACTAATCATAGGTACATAGCTGACTGAGTTATATTTATCTTT
>JBEWPY010000018.1:0-25786 GCA_047689495.1 Candidatus Sulfurovum profundilacunae
CTTCCAAAGTGCCTATTTTAGGGGGATTGTTTGGTTTTTCATGGGTGACTATATAAGCATAAATATGATGTTCACTGCAAAACTGTTTGAGAAGAGAAGAATAGCTTCCTGTAGACTCAAAGATAAATACCAGCTTTTGATACTCTTTTTTATAGTATTTCTTCAACTTACCGTATAGACTTTTTATAGCCCTTTGCGTATTCTCTATACTGATATCCTCATCTTTGATAGGTATGTGGACCTGAAGCGTTGCTTTTGAAACATCTATTCCGATATAATGGTACATAGAACCTCCTATATTTAGAAGAGTTCGTTAGGGTAGAGTTCTCCTCTACCTGATTTTAGTCTCTAAACATTACTTCATCTCACAAATACGATCTAGAATATCTCTGATCTAGTTGCCACACAAATTTACAGTTTAGCTATCTAACTCCCGATCAAACTCATATTTCTTATGGTTTCGGATACGGATCGATATACTAAAACCTCGCTCTTCATTTTATTATAGCTTTTTGGCTATGTGGTATTATATGAGATACGGAAGTAGTAGAAGCGCTTAACTACTTTGAGTTTCACGAACTTGACGACAGGGAGAATGTACGGGCGTATTATGAATTTGTCGAGCTGCCGGAATAATATCCTATCAAAGCCCTATATTACGTTGTTTGTGAAGTTTTATAAGAAGTTAATGGCGGACAGTGAGGGATTCGAACCCTCGATACCCGTAAAGGTATGCACCCTTAGCAGGGGTGTGGTTTCAGCCAACTCACCCAACTGTCCTTTGTTTTGAGAGTGAGATTATAGTCCATCGCTCTTAAAGAGAAGCTTAAGATAAACTACTTTTTGGGAATTTTTTTAGCCTGTTTTGAACTTCGCCTGAATATAATCTATAAAAGATGGATTTTATAGTATGATTTCAGTTCATTAATTCCATGATCAGGTGAAAAAAATGTTGAAAAAACTTATTCCTCTCATTATCTTGGCAATGTTTGCGATCGGCGCATATTTTATGAAAACGGGTATGGACAATGCGGTAAATATGGCAAAGCCCCAAAAGGCTGAGGGGAAATAGCAAGAGCTAGAACCCCTGCATCACCTCCAGTATCTGCTCTACTTTTGCCCGGGGGTTGCTCTCTTTATAGATCGGCCGTCCTACAACAGGATAGTCGACCCCCTCCCCGTTTGCCAGCTCCAATGTCGCAACACGCTGCTGATCCCCCGCATCCTCGCCAAACGGACGGATACCCGGACAAAGTGTCAGAAAGCCATCAGATGTCGCAGCTTTGACCGCCCTGCTCTCGAATGTACTGCATACCACGCCATCAAGTCCGTTCTCATAGCTCATCTTTGCAAACTGCTCTGCTTTTTCGTCGATACCTTTTTCATAGATCGCCTGAAAGTTCTCCTCATCAAATGAAGTGAGTGCCGTGACAGCCAGGACCAAAGGACGGTTCTCATAAGTTGACAGCCTCTCCATCACCGTTCTCATCGCGACAGGGCCCGCACTGGCATGGATATTGAACATATCTACACCGATCTTTGCGATCTCTTCGGCTGCGTCAGCCATCGTATTGGGGATATCATAAAGTTTGAGATCCAGAAAGATCCTGAATTCCGGGTTGATCGCCTTCAGCGCTTCTATAAACGGTTTTCCGTCACGGATATAGGAGCGAAACCCTACTTTCATCCATAGACCGTAAGATTTCAGAGATTCGGCAAGTGCCAGGTTCTCCTCAGCTGACGGCAGGTCCAGTGCCACGCATAGTTCCATCGGTTTCCTTTGCATACCCCTCGTTCCCAAACTCCGGCCGGGGAACGAGACTTTAAGGGGTTAAATAATTAGTGCTATAATTATACTTTAAATTTAATATATAAGGACTAAACGACAATGTTTGGAAAAGAAACCAAAAGATACGATATCCCGCAGGACGTAATGGATACTTACAATTATGCAAAGATCACGACAAGCAAAGGGGTGATCTGGACAAAGCTCTACAAAGATGAGGCACCGAATACAGTGGCAAACTTTGCACACCTTGCAAACGAAGGGTTCTACAATAACCTTAAGTTCCACAGAGTGATCCCAGGATTTATGGCTCAGGGCGGATGTCCCCACTCCGGACCTTCCAGAAACCCTGCGATGGCCGGCACAGGCGGGCCGGACTGGTGTATCGACTGTGAGACGGACACCAGTACACACCCTCACAGACGCGGCACACTCTCTATGGCGCATGCCGGGCCGAATACAGGAGGAAGCCAGTTCTTTATCACCTTTGTACCGACGCCTCACCTTGACGGTGTTCATACGGTATTCGGCGGTATCGAAGAGGAAGATACAGAGAGCTTCATGGTGCTTGATACTATCGAGCAGAACGATGCGATCGAATCTATCGAGATTTTTGCTGAGAAAGCATAATTTTGTAGGTCGGGGTGTCCTCACCCCGACATTAGATAGATATTTCTGAAAATATTTATCGACAATAAACGTCGGGGTGAGGACACCCCGACCTACAAGAAGGGAAATATATGTTCGGATATTACCGCGTTGCCTCTGCAGTCACTCAAACCACCGTAGCAAATCCTGTCAAAAATGCCAAAGAGGTGACAAAACTCGTCAAAGAGGCACACCAAAAAGAGATTTCTGCCATTGTATTTCCCGAACTTACCCTCACGGGATATACCGCCAGTGATCTTTTGCTCAACCAGGCCCTGCTCCAGGCTCAAGAAAAGGCTCTTTGTGAAATATTAAATAATATAAAAGAGGCGGATACTGTTGTCATCCTCGGTATCGCTCACGTTGAAGCAGACAGGCTCTATAATTGTGCAGTGGTTGTACAAAGCGGAAAAATCCTTGGACTCGTACCCAAAAGCTACTTGCCGAACAAAAAAGAGTTCTATGAAAAACGTCAGTTTACAAGCGGCAAGGATATCGTACGCAGTACCACGATTTTAGCGGGAGAAGAGGTGCCGTTCGGTGTCGATCTGCTCTTTGCTGACGGCAAAGATATGACATTCGGGATAGAGCTCTGTGAAGACCTGTGGGCGATTACCCCTCCCAGCAACCATATGGCAAGCAATGGTGCAAACCTGATCTTTAACCTCTCCGCAAGCAATGAACTTATCGGCAAACACGAATATCGCGAAGAGCTTGTGCGTACACAGAGCGCACGATGTATGGCAGCCTATGTCTACAGCTCGGCAGGTGTGGGTGAATCTACGACAGATACGGTCTTTGGCGGACATGCGATCATCAGTGAATACGGTGCAGCAGTCGCACAGAATGAACGTTTCCGCATGGAGAGCCACCTGATCACAGCCGATGTCGACCTTGAACGTCTCAGATGGCTGCGACTCAACGAGACAAGCTATAGTGACGGCAGACGCAAAAAGACACGTACGATCAAGGTAAATGTTGTTCCGATTTTGACGGAAATTGAACGTAAGATCAATCCGATGCCGTTCGTACCTTCACGCTATGCAGACAAGCAGGCGCGGTGTGACGAGATTGTCCATATCCAGGCACACGGGCTGATCAAACGCATGACGCACGCCCGTATCAAAAAAGCCTTGATAGGCATCTCGGGTGGCCTGGACTCCACCCTTGCCCTGCTCTCTACCCACAGGGCTTTTGAGATCATGGGATGGAATCATAAAGATATCGTGGCGATCACGATGCCGGGCTTCGGTACCACCACACGCACTAAAAGCAATGCAGAGAAACTCTGTGAGGCACTGGGGGTTACACTGAAAACCGTTGATATCACCGATCTCTCACTGGATGAGTTTAAAGCGATCGGACACGACCCAGCAGAGCATTCTGTTACTTATGAAAATGTACAGGCACGTACAAGAACCGCTATCCTGATGAACACGGCTAACAAGATCGGCGGACTGGTGATCGGTACGGGTGACCTGAGTGAAGTGGCCCTGGGGTGGTCCACGTACAACGGAGACCATATGAGCATGTACGCACTCAATACGGGCATTCCAAAAACACTGGTCCAGTATGTGATCGAATACTTCAAATCCGAAAAAGAGATCGCAGCGATCATCAATGATATCCTCGCTACCCCGATCAGCCCCGAACTGCTGCCCCACGAAGACAATGAGATCGTCCAGCACACCGAGTCAATCGTCGGCCCCTACGAGCTGCATGACTTCTTTTTGTACCACTTCATCAAGTACGGTGCAACGCCTGAGAAGATACTCTACCTGGCAAAAAAAGCATTTGATATTAAATACGATGATGAACATATCAGAGTGTGGCTCATTCTCTTTCTCAAACGCTTCTTCACCCAGCAGTTCAAGCGTTCATGTCTCCCTGACGGCCCTAAAGTCGGTACGATCAGCCTCTCTCCGAGAGCCGACTGGAAAATGCCGAGCGATGCGGATTTCGAAGCATGGATCTCAGCATTGGAAAAACAGAAATAAAGGAGTAAAGCATGAAAAACAGCCCATTGAAACACTTTACTCAAACTGCCATTCAGGGACTTTTCGGACTTTTGCCCGTGGTCATTACTGTGATCGTCATACTTTGGCTCTATGGAAAAGTGGGGTTGGTCGTAGAATGGGTCTTTAATTTTATCGGTTTCACCCCTCAAAATAATCAGTTTTTATGGTTCTTGGCTGTCATCTTTATCTTTATGCTGCTGCTCTATTTCACAGGCCACCTTATGAAAACCAGACTGGCCGATTATCTGGAAGGACTGCTTGATAAGATACCGGGATACAAAACCATCAAAGATATCATCAATATCTTTAACTCTTCCAAAGAGGGAGAGAACCGTGTTCTGGTAGTGGCGATCAAAGGATTTGCCAAAGAAGGGTATAACATCGGACTGATGTACTCGCAAAAAGAGAGCATTATCAAAGATCACTATACCGTCACCCTTTCCATGACCCCTATCCCAAACGGCGGGTATATGTTTGAAGTACATAAAGAGAATATCTATGTGATCGAGGAAGCAACCTTTGACGATAACCTGCAGTATCTTCTCTCGATGGGAGTAAAGAGTTTTACAGAGGTGATCAAAAGCCGGCCAAAAGAGTTGGACGAACTTCTTTTATTGACCAAATGGCTGGAGACTCATAAAAACAGATCCTGATATTAACATCAAAACAGGAAGATGCACCCCCCCCTCATGCATCTTTCAGCTTTTCCCGGAGAAGAAAGAGAGACACTTCATCGAAAACTTTTAGAAATTTTTATGATAATTATCATAAAATGTCAATTATGCATAAAGAAACCCTTCCCTATATTTTTGTACTCCTGATCATACTGTATGCCTTCTATAATGCCTATTTCCGTTCAGGAACAGAAACAAAACCCGAAAATCCGCCAAGCAAACGTTACGCAACTCACACGAAAAAGCATACAGGGGAGACACATTTTGAGGAAGAGCTCTCAAAGATTGATACCCCGGAGTATGCTGAACAGTATATCATCAAAGTGATCAACCACGGCTCTGACATACTTGACTTCAGAGGGGGAATGATGGAGGGTGGATTTGCAGGCAGAGAAGATGCCCCTAAAATCGCCTGTTATGTCATGGAACTCTCCGGCAAAAAGTGTGCTAAACCTTACCCCGAAGATGCCGCAATGTTCTATACCAGTATCTGTGGAGGATGTCATGGAGATGACGGTAAAGGATTAGGCGGAACCTATCCTGACCTGACACGGAGCAAAATGCTCGGAATAGAGAAAAGAGAGGCATTTCTGAAAGAGCAGATAAAGCAAAATCGTCATCGCAAACAGACAAAATCACCCTAATACACCTTTTAGGATTTCTTGGATAAAATATTACGAAAATTAATATACGAAGGTTTGTCGTGATTTTTAATGTAACTGAAATTCAAAAAATTCTTCCGCACAGATATCCGTTTCTGCTTGTAGATAGAATTACTGAGCTTGAAGCCGGTACATCCATCGTCGGATATAAAAATATCTCTATCTCCGAACCTGTATTTGAAGGGCATTTTCCTGACCATCCGATCTACCCCGGCGTCATGATCATTGAAGGAATGGCACAGGCAGGCGGCGTACTTGCATTTGAGAGCATGAGCGATGAAGAAAAAACAGGAAATACGGATAAAGTAGTCTATTTCATGAGTATCGATAAAGCAAAGTTTCGTGCTCCCGTAACACCAGGTGACCAACTCGTATACAAGCTTGATGTAATCAAAAACAAAGGTGCGATATGGAACCTTGATGCCAAAGCATATGTGGATGATAAATTGGTGGCACAGGCTGAACTCAAAGCAATGATCGTGGATAAGTAGGCCTGTAGATGTCCGCGATTCATCCCACAGCTGTCATTGAAGAGGGAGCAATACTTGGCGAAAATGTATCTGTCGGTGCTTTTGCCTATATCGGATCCAAAGTAAAGATCGGCAATGGTACCACTATCGCTCATCATGCAGTGATAGAGGGAGATACAACGATCGGAAAAAATAACCGTATCTTCTCCCATGCCGCCATAGGTACGATCCCCCAGGACCTGAAGTATCAGGGAGAAGATGTCCAGCTTATCATCGGGGACAACAATACGATCCGTGAATTCACGCTTTTGAATCCCGGAACAAAAGGCGGAGGTTCTGTTACGCAAATAGGTAACGGGAACCTGCTCATGGGGTATGTGCACCTGGGACATGATGTCATCATGGGAGACAACTGTATCCTGGCAAACTGCGTAACCCTTGCCGGGCATGTCAAACTTGGCAACCACGTAGTGATCGGCGGGCTGACTCCGGTACATCAATTTGTACATATCGGTGATTTTGCGATGATCGCCGGTGCTTCTGCATTATCCCAGGATATTCCGCCCTACTGTCTTGCAGAAGGTAACAGGGCTATGATAAGAGGACTGAACCTTACAGGACTCAGACGCGTGATGGAGCGCGAAGAGATCAATGCCCTCCGTGCCGCATACAGAGAACTTTTTGAGCAGGGGCAACCTCTACAGGAAACGGCTCAAAAACTATTTGAAAATACCCAATCTGTCAAAGTCAAAAATCTTTGCAAATTTATCAAAGCCTCTAAAAGAGGTATCCCTTTCATAAGGAAAGAATATGTCTAATAATAAACAGTGCAGCTTCTGTGGAGCTAAAGAAAGCGAGAACAATCCTCTCATCGAAGGCAATCATGTCTATATCTGTTCTAACTGCGTGATATCTGCCTATAAAATACTTTTTGGAGAGGAAGAAGAGTCAGAAGATCACTCTGCAGGTGATATAGCTCATGTACTCTATACACCTAAAGAGATCAATGCCTTGCTGGATGATTATGCAATAGGCCAGGAAAATGCCAAGAAAACACTCTCTGTCGCAGTCTATAACCACTACAAACGTATCTTCAAAGATTCTTCGGAAGATGAGGATACCCAGATCTCAAAGTCGAATGTACTGCTCATCGGTCCGACAGGTTCAGGGAAAACACTGTTGGCCCAAACGATTGCAAAGTTCCTCAATGTACCGATCGCTATCGCTGATGCGACCAACCTCACTGAGGCGGGATATGTGGGAGAAGATGTAGAGAATATCCTGACCAAGCTCTTAATGGCTGCTGATGGTGATGTAGAACGTGCCGAACAAGGTATCGTTTTTATCGACGAGGTTGATAAGGTCGCACGTATGGGTGAAAACCGTTCTATCACACGTGATGTATCGGGTGAAGGGGTACAACAGGCCCTGCTCAAACTGATTGAAGGTTCTGTAATCAATATCCCGCCAAAAGGCGGACGCAAACACCCCAATCAGGACTTCATACAGATAGATACTTCCAATATCCTCTTTATCTGTGGAGGTGCCTTTGACGGGCTTGTGGATATCCTCAAGCGAAGACTTGGAGGCAACGTTCTGGGATTTGGCCAGGAGAGACGTTCAAAACAGGAGAGTGAAGACCTTTTACCTTTTGTAGAATCCCATGACCTTGTATCCTATGGTCTTATCCCTGAGCTTATTGGGCGTCTTCATGTGATTGCAACCCTTGGCAAAATAAGCAGGGAGGATATGGTACGAATCCTGGTAGAACCTAAAAATTCGTTGATAAAACAGTATCAGAAACTCTTTGAGATCGATGATGTCAAACTGACGCTTGAAGAGGAAGCCCTTCTCAGTATTGCGCAAAAGGCGATCGACAGAAAAACCGGTGCGAGAGGCTTACGTTCTATTATGGAAGAGATACTTTTGGAGATTATGTACGAATTACCGGAACTGAAAGATTATGAAGTAGTCATCACCGAAGAGGTCGTAAACGAAGGCGCAAAACCACTTTATATCAAAAATAAAAAATCAGCATAAATAAAAGGAAGATAGATGTTAAAAAAGTTTTTAGGCATGTTTTCAAGTGATCTTGCGATCGACTTGGGGACTGCTAACACGCTAGTGCTCGTAAAAGGACAGGGGATAGCGATCAATGAACCTTCAGTCGTAGCAATTCAGCATGATAAACACGGTCACGAGCGTATTCTTGCGGTAGGTCAGGAAGCGAAAGAGATGGTAGGTAAAACACCGGGCAATATCAAAGCGATCCGTCCGATGAAAGATGGTGTGATCGCTGACTTTGAAGTCACAGAGATGATGATCCGGTACTTTATCGAAAAAGCACATAAGAGAAAAGGCTTCTTCTCTCCCCGCGTGATCATTTGTGTTCCTTACGGCCTGACACAGGTTGAAAGACGTGCAGTAAAAGATTCTGCTGAAAGTGCCGGTGCCAGATACGTATACCTGATCGAAGAACCTATGGCGGCAGCGATCGGTGCCGGACTACCGGTCAAAGACCCGAACGGCAACCTTATTGTAGATATCGGAGGAGGTACGACTGAGATCGGTGTCATCTCGCTCGGGGGGATGGTTCTCTGCAAGTCTACCCGTGTGGCAGGGGACAACCTTGACCAGGCGATCATTGATTACATCAAAAAGAACTTCAATCTTCTTATCGGAGAAAGATTGGGGGAAGAACTCAAGATCAAGATTGGTACAGCTATTCCGCTGGAAGAGGAGCTTACGACAACCGTGCGGGGACGTGATCAGGTTGACGGCAGTCTTACCTCTATCGAAATTACGTCTGAACATATAAGACAAGCGATAAAGCCTTCTCTGGAAGAGATCGGTGATGCGCTTAAATCCGTACTTGAAGATACGCCGCCTGAGCTGGCAGGAGATATTGTTTCAAACGGTATCGTTCTGACAGGCGGCGGCGCTCTCATCAGAGGATTAGATAAGTATCTCTCAGATATGGTAAAACTTCCTGTATATATTGCTGAAGACCCTCTCCTGGCTGTTGCCAAGGGTACAGGCAAAGCACTGGAGGAGATAGATACCCTGCAACAAACAGCATATGAAGACTAAATTTGTCATCATAGTCTTACTGTTGCTTATAGCAACCCTGCTGTTTACCAGAAATGACGAGCGTATCACTGATACGCTTTTAAACGTGATCAATCCTGTAAAGCAGAGCTACCAAAAATTCACCCAGGATATTAAAGACAAATCCCAAAGTTATCTCTTTCAACAGGAGTCGATAGAAAGACTGAACCGGGAAAACCAGATATTGAGAAAACGCCTGTATGAACAGACACATTATATCAAACAAATAAAAGATATCTATGATACCTTACCGCAGCTTCATCGTTTGCCGGCACATACTATCTCTATCACAGAAACTATCTCCTATGTCAAACTCAACAGTTTTTCACAGATCATTCTTACCAAACCCAAAAATCTCAAAGAGAACAAACTTTACGGTTTGATACAGAAAAACGTCGTAGCCGGAACAGCACAGGTTAAAAATAATCAACTCTATGGATACCTGACATCAGATAAAAAATGCCGTTTTTCAGTATTTGTTGGAGAGGCCAAAGCACCCGGTATTGCTGAAGGAGTAGAACAAAATAAAATGATGATAAAATATATCCCGAAATGGCATGATATCAATCCTGGAGACAAAGTAATGACTTCCGGGTTAGACGCCATATTTTTCGAGGGTATCCCGGTCGGTATAGTTACCGGAGCGGAAGTGCACAGTTCTTATAAAATAGCGTATATCAAAACCTACAGTGATATTTTTCATCCAAGAACATTTTTCTTGATCAATGATGCCAAGGTAACACTGGCTGAAGGTTTTGACAGCAATAAAACACAACTGAAAAGCAACTACTTTACCGTGCCTGCTACTATCATCAATGATGCCCCAAAATATCTCTCGAACATGAATGAAACCGGCGAACCTGTGATCTCCAATATCCCAAAACGTATCGACCAGACACAAGAAGAGACTATCGAACCCGAGACACCGAGTGAAGTCAAAAAACCGGAAAACAGAAAACAACTTGTCAAACCGGAAGAATACGATGACAAACTAGACCTTTTTTAAGCCCTTATTTTGGCTCTTTGGATATAATATTATCCTAAAAAATAGGGCATAATAAGCCCTGCCAACAAGGTGATCTTTCCATGCCAAAACGCAATGATATCAATACAATATTACTTATCGGTTCAGGGCCTATCGTCATCGGTCAAGCGTGTGAGTTTGACTACTCGGGCACACAGGCAGCCAAAACACTGAAAGAGTTGAGGTACAGAGTCGTGCTTATCAACTCCAACCCTGCTACGATCATGACTGATCCTGAGTTTGCGGATCGAACCTATATCGAGCCTATCACTGAAGATGTGGTAGCGAAGATCATAGAGCAAGAGAGTGTGGATGCCATACTTCCCACCATGGGCGGACAAACGGCGCTTAATGTTGCCATGAGCATGCATGAGAAAGGGATGCTGGAAGGAATTGAATTCCTTGGTGCAAATCCTGAAGCGATCAAAAAAGGCGAAGACAGGCAAGCCTTCAAAGAGGCGATGATCAAAATCGGTATGGACCTCCCTATCTCACGTTATGCCTATAGCATGGATGAAGCACTTGAAGCAGCCAGAGAGATCGGTTTCCCGATGATCATCCGCGCCTCATATACGCTTGCCGGCGGAGGTTCCGGTGTCGCATACAACATGGACGAGTTCAAAGAGATCGTAAAAGGCGGCCTGGAGGCAAGCCCGGTCAATGAGATCCTTATCGAAGAGTCTCTTCTTGGCTGGAAAGAGTATGAAATGGAGGTTATCCGTGACAGAGAGGATAACTGTATCATCGTCTGTTCTATCGAGAACTTCGATCCGATGGGAGTTCACACAGGTGACTCGATCACGATCGCCCCTGCCCTTACTTTGACCGATAAAGAGTATCAGCATATGAGAGATGCTTCATTTAAGATCCTGCGTGAGGTCGGTGTCGATACGGGCGGATCCAATGTACAGTTTTCTATCCACCCGGATACCGGTCGTATGATCGTTATCGAGATGAATCCCAGAGTCAGCCGTTCTTCCGCACTCGCATCCAAGGCAACCGGTTATCCTATCGCGAAAGTAGCGACATTGCTTGCTGTCGGATTTACGCTGGATGAGATCACCAATGACATTACGGGGACTCCGGCAAGTTTCGAGCCTGTAATCGACTATATCGTAACAAAACTTCCAAGATTTACTTTTGAGAAGTTCCCATGTGCAGACTCTACTCTGACTACCGGAATGAAGTCTGTAGGGGAAGCGATGAGCATAGGGAGGACGTTCAAGGAGTCGTTCCAGAAAGCACTTTGTTCACTGGAAACCGGCCTTACAGGATTTAACGAGATCAAATGTGACGGAGAGACACTCGTGCGGGAGATCAGAAGACCTAATGCCGAACGTATGCTCTACGTGTTTGAAGGTTTCAGACGCGGTATGACGGTAGATGCGATCTTTGACCTCTGCAAGATCGACAGATGGTTCCTCTATCAGCTCGAAGAGATGGCAGAAACAGAAAAGTCGATGGATATTGGCCTGCTCACTGATGCAGAAAGCCTAAGAGCAGTAAAAGCTGATGGGTTCAGTGATGCAATCATCGCTGAAATCATCAGTAAAAAAGAGGGATTGAACTTTACAGAAAACGACATTTACAATGCCAGAGAGAAGATGAAGGTATGTCTGGAGTATAATGAAGTAGATACCTGTGCAGCTGAGTTCAAAGCATTGACACCATACCTCTACTCAACAACGAACATTACCAAACTTCCTGAAGCACCAAAAACCGAAAGCGAAGAGAAGAAGGTACTTGTGATCGGTGGAGGGCCGAACCGTATCGGCCAGGGTATCGAGTTTGACTACTGCTGTGTCCACGCGGCATTTGCGATCGAAGAGATGGGCATGAAATCTATCATGTATAACTGTAACCCTGAAACGGTTTCGACAGACTATGATACATCAGACATCCTCTATTTCGAGCCAATCGACTTTGAGCATGTAAGAAACGTGGTCGAGACAGAAAAACCAGATGGCGTCATCGTACACTTTGGCGGCCAGACACCGCTTAAGCTGGCGAAAAACCTTACTGCGATCGGAGCGAAGATCTCCGGAACTCCTGCAAGAGTGATCGACCTGGCAGAAGACAGAGAGCAGTTCTCTTCCTTTATCAACGAGCTTGGACTCAAACAGCCGGCGAACGGAACGGCGTTTGCGAAAGATGAGGCTATGGCGATCGCGAACCGTATCGGCTATCCTGTACTCGTACGCCCCAGTTTTGTACTGGGCGGGCGAGGCATGCGTACGGTCTACTCCGACAGCGAGCTCAGGCAGTATATGGATGAAGCAGTAAGCGTATCCAACGATGCACCTGTACTGATCGATAAATTCCTGGACAATGCGGTTGAGCTCGATGTCGATGCAGTCTGTGACGGTAAAGAGGTGTATATCGGCTCTATCATGCAGCATATCGAAGAAGCCGGTATCCACTCGGGTGATTCGGCATGTTCTCTCCCCCCTGTCAGTATCTCTGAAGAACTCCAGGAGAAAGTCAAAGAGCAGACTGCACAGATCGCTCTTGGAATCGGTGTCGTAGGCCTGCTTAACATCCAGTATGCGATTCATAAAGGCGAGATCTACCTGATCGAAGTGAATCCCAGAGCATCCCGAACGGTTCCGTTCGTATCTAAAGCGACCGGTGTTCCTCTGGCAAAAGTGGCGACAAGGGTGATGATTCAGGGTGACCTCAGAGAGGCACTCAGGTACTATGATACTTTCGGTGTAGTCAACTTTGACAAGAAGATCATGGAACCGACCCTCAAGAACCATGTAGCGGTCAAGGAGGCGGTATTCCCGTTCAACAAACTTCCCGGATCAGATCTGATCCTCGGGCCAGAGATGAAATCCACCGGTGAAGTGATGGGGATCTCTGATAACTTTGGCATGTCATTTGCAAAAAGCCAGTTTGCAAGCAAGAACAACATCCCTCTGGAGGGGAAACTCTTTCTCTCTTTGACAAAGATCGATAAACCGCAGGCAGGTGAGATCGGGAAAATGTTTGTTGATCTCGGATTTGAGATCGTAGCAACATCGGGTACACATGCAGCGCTCGAAGCGGCAGGTGTACCGTCGACCAAAGTACTCAAGATCAGTGAGGGGCGCCCAAATGTCAACGATATGATCAAAAACGAAGAGATTGCCCTGGCGATCAACACAAGTGATAACAAAGCAAGCAAAGATGATGCAAAAACAATCAGGCAGTCGGTACTGATCAATAATGTCGCCTATTTCACTACGATCGCTGCGGCACGTGCAACCGCACTTGCGATCAAAGAGCTCAAGGAGCAGAGCGGAGAGCTTGAACCTAAAGCGATCCAGGATTACCTGGCGTAATCTTCTCTCCTCCTCTTTTTATTTTGGTCCCACGTTATTCGTGGGGGGGGGTTTATACTCTATGCTTTTTTAATCATCGTACTGAATGTTTCACTCTTGATTTTTTTAACTGCAACCTCAAATCCTTTTTTGCCAAATTCATCTATCAATGGCTGAGGCCTGAAGTCAGAAATGATCTCCAATATTTCACCGTTATCCAGTCCTTTGAGTTTCTTGTTCGCCAAAGCCAGTGGATTTTCATCCCGGTCTAAAGCTTGATTCGCATCTAAACTGATCTTTGCTTTTTCCTGTTCTGCCCAGGAAGGAAATATATCTTTTTCCGGCAGATGAGTTTCCGTACCTTCCAGCGTTTTTTGTCCTACAGCAGCTCTTAGTCTGTTAAGCAGGTCATCAGGCTCCATGCCGCCTACAACTGCTGCCTGTTTCACGGTTGCTACCCTTGCTACGGTACGTCTCAGAACCGGATTGTTCAGTTTTTTAAATTTGGGGTTGATATTGATCAGTGTCTCTTTCATGCCATGATTGAGAAGATCGGCGATTTTTGTTTCCAGTGTTATCTCTTCCATTGTATTCCCTTTAAAAAATATTTTTCATTTTTTTTAACAATCTGTTTTTCTCTCTTGGCTCTTTCTCCTCTGCCTTCCTGGAATAGAAGGTATCAGGAAGCCCGTTTTCTTCCGTTCCGTCCACATTGACCACACTAAGTTCAGGATGTATCAGTTCCCTGAGTTTTCTCTCTACCACCATTTTGGTTGTCATAAGGCTCATGGAACATCCATGACAGGCCCCGGTCAACTCGATGTAAACAGTACCGTTTTTTGTACCTAAAAGAGAAATGTCACCATTGTGGGACTTTACATACTCACTGATTGCAGGGAGATGATTTGTTACGGCTTCATAAATATCTTCATCAGTAAATGTCATTTCATAACCTTTATTTATTTGTATTATAATTCACACAAATATATAATAGTTTTACTTAAATCGGACTAAATGTATCTTTTTTATTCGGGCAAACAAAGGATCATGCACTGATAAATATTCTCCCCCCTACCTATAAAAAGAGTGTCAAGGATAAACGGCTGGCTAGCTTCTTACGTCCATCTCTTTCTCTTTTATCCGTCTTAGCGCTCTGAGTTGTGAATCGACGATATCATCCGTATGAATGATCTTCCCGATCCCGAGTTTGATCAGCTTCTCTTTTCTTTTTCCATCCGCAACGATATAGACTTCGCTGTCTCTATGCTTTAATTTCTCGATACTTTCACTCAGCGCATAGATGGCCGAAAGGTCCATAAAAGAAACCGAACTGCAGTCCAGAACCACATTTTCCACATCATACATCTTATCGACTTTATCGAGGATATATGAGGTAGAACCGAAGAAAAAAGGCCCTTTGATATTGACGATCCTCACGATTCCGTCTTTGACCATCCTGTCATCTCTGTTCTCTTTTGTCTCTTCTGCAGCGATATTGACTTCACTCTCCTGCACCAGTCTGTGAATGATCAGGAATGCCGACAAAACGACACCGATACCGGCAGCCACGATCAGGTCTACAAAAACCGTAAGGAAAAATACGATCAGCATGACAGAAACATCATATTTGGGAAGAATCTTCAATTGCTTGAGCATTTTGTAATCAAAGATATCCATCCCCACTTTGATCAGAATCCCTGCAAGTACGGGCATCGGTATCTTGCTTGCCAGTGGAGCAAATACCAAAAGTATCAAAAGCAGAAAAACAGAGTGGACCATGCCCGAGGTTTTTCCCGTGGCACCGCTTTTTATGTTGGTTACCGTTCTCATCGTCGCGCCGGCTCCCGGCAACCCGCCAAACAGAGAAGCGATCATATTTCCCAGCCCCTGCCCGATCAGCTCTTTATTGGAGTCGTGTTTATCCCCGGTAAGCGAATCGGCCACAAGGGAGGTAAGCAGAGAGTCGATCGTCCCAAGTACAGCCAGGGTCATTGCCGAGATAACCATAAATGAGATAGAAGCCGGATCGAAACCGAACCCTCCGATAGTCGGCAGACCTGTAGGGATATCACTGACATACGACACATCCAGATGCAGCAGATAGGCGATCAATGATACCAAGACCAGTGCGATCAGCGGTGAAGGCAGCTTCTCTGTTATCCTTCGGGGAGAGAGATAGAGGATAGCAAGTGTCACCAAGGTCAATAACAGCGATTGAAAACTGATATTCATCAGGCTCTGTGGTATACTGGCTATCGCTTTTATGATCGATGATTTTGCTTCAGACCCCAATGCCACATTGATCTGAAGGATAATGATGATCATTCCGATACCATTCATGAACCCCGATATGACGGGATAAGGGATAAATCTGACAAACTTTCCCACTTTCAACAGCCCAAGTGCGACCTGAAACAGTCCGGCAAGCAAAAATGTCGTAAATATCAATGAAAGATTGGCGCCAAAGGCGGCGGCAACCGAAGCAGAAATCACGGTCATAGGACCTGTAGGTCCGGATATCTGGGTTTTCGTACCACCGAACAGAGAAGCAAAAAAACCCAAAAAGACCGCACCGTATATCCCGGCACTCGCACCAAGCCCGCTGGAGATTCCAAACGCGATAGCCAAAGGAAGCGCAATAATTGAAGACGTTAAACCACTCAGTATATTATTCATATGCCCTCGATCTAAAATAATTGTCGAATTATAGCACAATCTGGGATAGCGGCCGGGTATCCATTGAGGATGAGGACAAAAAGAACCGCCAAGTTCTGCAGTTACGTTATAATGTCATATCTTAATGAGGTAAAGAGTAGATGCTAGAAGAGAAAGTTTTCCTTACACAAACAGACACCACTATCGGTTTTGTTTCACAAAATGCCGGCAGGCTTACAGAGATCAAGCAGCGTCCGCCGTACAAACACTATATCAAAGCCGTCAATTCTCTTAGCACACTGAAGCATACTACCCGCATCCCCTCCTGTCACAAAAACCGTGTCAGAAAAGCGAAAAAAACGACTTTTATCATGCCTGACGGGTACTCTTACCGCATAGTACGGGATAAACACCATCTGCTGCTTCTGAACCGCCTGAAGTGGGCATACACGACTTCAGCCAATCTCAGCGGAAGCGGGCATAATGAAACATTTGCCAAAGTGCATGCCGATGTCATCGTTGCCCCACTGCGGGAAATCAGTCAGGCCTCAAAAATCTACAAACTGGGCAAAAAAACACTCAAAAGGATACGCTGATGTCTGTTATCTACCAAAACGAAATGATAAGAATAGAGACTGAAGAGAGTGAGATTCCCTGGCTCAAGATCTTCACCCGGGATCCATACAAAGAGATGAGCGAACTTCCCCATGACCTGAAGTATGAAATCTATGAACTGCTCGACCTGATCGAAAAAGAGATGATACGGTACTATAATCCTGAAAAGATCAATATTGCAAGCTTTGGAAACTACGTACCGCATCTGCATTGGCATATCATGGCACGTTTCAAAGAGGACAGCTATTTCCCCGAACCGATGTGGGGAGAGAAACAGAGGGAAGCAGAGCTTAATTTACCGGATTTTAAAGCCTTCTGCAAGATCATTGCCGATAAGCTTGAAACCAAGATCAGATCGTATGAATATAGTTACTGACAAGGGGGAAGACCATATTAAAATTCTACTAAAACAACACAAAACCCGGTAAAAAAGTCTGAAAGCAATGACTTTTTCATCTTAAAAAAATTGTTGTGAGAGGAAAGTCTCTACGCAGGTGATACACGACACAGTGATGCCATCATCCATAGCATTCATACGATACTCATTGAAAAAATGAGAGTAGATCTTTTGTATGAGCATTTGCTAGATTCTTTCCAATACTTCTTCCAAGCGTTTCTTTCGTTTTGGTATCGATCATTTCAAGGAGCTTATCCAGATTTTCCTGAGGAAAAGCCAGATGCCATTTTCCGGGTTTTGCATCAGAAACCAGTGTGGTGATATCATCAGCGATCAGCTGTATACCATGACGCTCTTCTTCTAAAGCACGATTATGCGGTTCCCCGCTGCTGGTTGAGAGTTGTATACCTCGACGCTCCCCCTGTGAAGCATTATTATGCGGCTCTCCGCTGCTGTGTCCATGACGTCCCAATTGATCGCTCATATCATCAGATGTGCGGGTATGCGGTTCTATATAATCAATTTTTGTGAGCGAGCTTAAATTGGTTCTCTCTTTTTCAGTCCCTGCAGCCGCATTTCTTGTCTCTTGACGGTCGGCACCCTTGACATTTTCTACCCTAAATGCTTCCAACCTACCTAAATTTGCAATAATAATGATATCTTCATTCATCATGGTACTACCTCCTTTTTTTAATTATAACAGTTTTATCCACTGTATACAAGTTTCTGTATTGGTCCACAACATTTGGCACTCTTCATGATTCTCAATAAGATATTGTACAGGATTTTTCATATTGAGAGAATGATGAGGGATGATAGTATTGTAATCAATGAGCCAATCAGCCATCCTTTGGTTAAAAAGGTCAATATCAGTGAAAAGGAGATCTTCATTATAGTCAACAAATTGTTCTTGAATGGTTCTGTTGAATCTTTCATTGTGTGCATTCATTTTAGGGCTTCTGGGATAGGTCCAGTAGTGTGTTAAGCCTTTCTCTTGCAGCAGTGTTTCAAACTCTTTCATAAATTCACTTCCATTATCAGAAAGAATAGCAAACTGTTTAGGTTTTGCATTGATTTCAATGGTACCTGTGAGTCCATCAATAAGCGCCTCCAAGACCCTGGATGTATGTTTGGTGTGCTTGGTAGGAATCGCTACTGCGAATGCTATGCGGCTATTAGGGTCAACCAGTGTCATAATATAGCGTCTAATCCCATCGGAGACCTTTTGTATGGTATCTACTGCCCATAGATGCATAGGTTTGGCTTTGAGATTTTTAGGTTTTCTGTTTTTGAATTTTCTCTTTTTTGTTTTTACTTTTCCATTACGGTCAATTCTGTACGGTGTGATCCTCATTTTATCTTTATCTTTTGCAATGATCCTGCCTATGGTAGATTCTGAGATCACGGGAAGATGATTGGTTTGGCACCATGGCTTAAGCAGGTGATAGAGTTTAGCTTTGCCTAGATTTGGATATTTCTCTCTGAGTCTTTTTATCTCAGCGACAATCTCCCGCGGTACTGTAGATGTACGTTTCTGTTTGGGTGCTTTGGATTTTGGTTCCAGTGCCTGGATATTGTTCTTTGATTCTTTGAGGGTTGCTTGATATCTATAGAGCGTTCTTTTACTGATATCGAATGCTTCAAGGGTTGCTTCCAATCCATACTTCTGATAGAAAAGAACAATCTTGTATCTTCTGTTTGCTTCTTTGCTTATCATATCGTAACGATAGCAGTAATAGGCAAATCTTTCAAACCCTTTTACTCCATGATACAGATAATCTATTTGCATTGTTTACTCCTTTACGGAGTGCCATATGTTTTTGAACTTATGCAGTTTCTTATATAAAATTATTTATACACTAAATGAAGATTCAGTTTGTCTGTAAAATCCTCTTTAGGTTATCAATATCTTGGGTATTGATGACATCGTCAGCTCCCAGCCAGCCCCGTCTAGCCTGTTGTATACCAAAAGAGAGATTGTGTAATCCATCGATACTATGTGCATCGCTGTTGATCGCAACTTTCAGCCCCATCTCTTTGGCCATTTTACAGTATCTGTCGTTTAGATCCAGCCGGTAGGGATAGCTGTTAAGCTCTAAAAAAGCGTTGTTTTCTTTTGCGGCTTCCATGACCGCTTTCATATCTATCTGGTAGGGGTCGCGTTCTCCGATCAGTCGCCCTGTGGGATGTGCCAAGATATTGACAAAAGGGTTTTCAAGTGCCTTGATAATGCGTCTTGTCTGTCTCTCTTCGGGAAGATCAAAGAGGTAGTGTACCGCACAGATGACGATATCAATCGCTTGCAATATCTCATTTGGCAGATCAAGGGAACCATCCTCCAATATATCTACTTCGATCCCTTTGAGTACCTCGATCCCCTCGATCTGTTGGTTGACGGCATCAATCTCTTTGATGTGTTTTTCCAGCGCTTTTGCATCAAGTCCCCGGGCAATCCTGACATGCTGAGAGTGTTCAGTGATGGCAATGTACTCATATCCTTTTTCCCGTGCGGCTTGTGCCATCTGGGATATGGAGTGATGGCCGTCACTTTTTTTTGTATGCATATGCAGGTCTCCGCGTATATCCTCTCCGGTGATCAGTTCGGGAAGTCTCCCTTCAACTGCAGCTTTGATCTCACCCCTGTTTTCCCGCAGTTCCGGAACGATATAGGGCAAACCTACCTTGGCATACATCTCCTCCTCACTCTTTCCTGCAATTCGTTTATCATTTTTAAATACGCCGTATTCATTGATTTTCAAACCTCTTTTCAGCGCCAGTTTCCTGATAGCGATATTGTGTGTCTTGGATCCGGTAAAATAAAACAGACCCGCTCCCCAGCTGACAGCCGGGACAACCCTTAGATCAACCTGTAGCCCGGACTTCAGTATCACCGTTGATCTGGTTTTCCCCTGCGATATGACATCATCCACCTCTTCGTACTTGACAAAATGTGTGATGAGATCCGTTCCTCTTATGCAGCTTGCCAGGATATCCAGATCTCCTACTGTCTCTTTACCACGACGAAAGCTTCCGGCTATCTTGATCTGTTTGAGTCCGCTTTTTTGCTTCAGATACTTTATCAGAGGGCCAGCAAGCTGTCGGGCGATATGGTAAAGTGTCCTTCCGCTTCGTTCTTTGAAGCGCTTGAGCTCTTTGAGAATATTGGCTTGACTTTTTTCTCCAAAGCCTTCTATCTTGCTGACCGTGCCTTCTTGGGCTGCTTCAGCCAGCTCCTGCAGCGTTTCTATGCCGAGTACCTGATGGAGTGCTTTGACTTTTTTTGGTCCAAGTCCCGGTATTTTCATCAGTTCGTGCAGGGAGCCTCCCTCCTCGCTTTCAAGTTTTTTCAGAAACTTCAGCGTGCCGGTTTTGCAGATCTCTTTGATTTTATCGGCAAGGTCTTCTCCTATGCCGGGAAGTTCGGTAAGATCTTTATTGCTTTGAAGCAGGTCAACGATACTATACGGAAGTGCCCCAATAGTTCTTGCAGCATTGCGGTATGCACGGACCCGAAAAGGATTGGCATCCTGAAGTTCAAGCAGGTAGGCCACTTTTTTGAAGATCTCTTCGATGTCTGCATTGGGAATAGGCATGTATTTACTCCTTACACACGCTGTGCGATCTTAGCATTCCGACTGTTATAATATGCTACTATGCTCACAGTAGAAGCTCCTGAATACTGAGCACTACAATAATGACTGCCAGAGGGATACCAAAAGCAATAGAGAGATGATTTCCCAACTCTTTGTTGCCTGCGGTATAAGCGATAGCAAGTTTTGTCATAGTGTTGGAGAATGTTGCAATAACGATTCCGATAAGTGCCGTTTGCAACAGGAGCTTTTTGTCTGCATAGAGTGTGCTGAGTGAAAGGGTAATAGCATCAACATCACTCAGTCCCGAGAGGAGAGAAGAGAGATAGACCCCAGCATTTCCAACCCAGCCTTGAAGCAGTGCCGTTGCACCAAACACGATACCAAACAGCAAACCAAATTTCAATGCCTCTTTCAACTCCAGTGGGTTTTGATATATAAAGTCCACATCGATCTGGCTTTTCTGTGGGCTTTTGTATAAATAATAAACATACATATATCCCGCTATTGTGGCCAAAAGATAAGCCGGGAGAATTTTCATAGCGATATCAGTATCTATGAACGATGAAACGATAATGATCCTTATATACATCGTTGTACACGCAAGCGCAATAGCTGAGGCTAATTGACGGGCTGTCTTGTTTTGATCATCAACTTTTTTTGAAAAAGTGACCGTAGTTGCGGTAGAAGATAAGAACCCTCCAAAAAAACCAGCCACCATAATACCTCTGGACACTCCTATCAACCGAGCTGCGATATAGCCGGCAAAAGACAGGCCGGATATCAGAACAACCATCATCCAGATAAAATAGGGATTAATGATCCCAAAAGGGTCAATTGTTCTGTCAGGTAATAGGGGAAGGACAATAAAGGTGATCAACAAGAACAGCACCATCGAATGCAAATCTTTCTTTTTGGTTTTATCAGCGATTTGCAATACATTGCTGCGTATATCCAAAATAAAAATAACCGCAACTGTTGTAAAAGTAGCAAACATGTAAAGGCCATCATAAACGAGCATACCGATCAAAAATGCAGCAATAGCTGCAAACTCTGTGGTACTGCCGCTTTTTTCATGACGCAGCACCCGAATGACAAAAGAGCTTATAAGCAATGTACCGAATATAAAGATGACTGTTATCGTGATCCAAATATAGTCTGCTTTGAAATATGCGGCTAAAACCCCAAGCAAAGAGATGATAGCAAAGCTTCTTGCTCCGGTAAATGCAATATTTTCCTCTCTAAGTGCAAAAGTTATCTCTCTTTGCAGACCAATAGAAAAACCCAACAGTATGCCCAGTAGTATGGATTTTGCGATAGTGAGATCCAGTTCCATATTTACTTCTTGCCTTTTCTAAAATTTCACTCTCTACGTTTCTTTGCTCTCCCCTGCAGCATCAACTCTTAAGAAATATGATTATTATAACAAACTAGCCATTGCTCAATCACTCCTTATTAAAACTATCAACCACAATCGCACCCATTGATGCAGGCATGGCAATGAGTATTAACCTTTTTAAAGCGATGACAGGTTCTTGTATGACAGGAAACTTATTTAAAGCCAGTAGAACCAAAGCAACTACCATAGCAGAAATAAAGTAGGCAATAAATATACGTAATATGAAGATATCGTAGCGCTTAGATACCCGCCCCTGAAAAACACTATAGTAGGCATATATTCCTAAAAAAGTCACAGAAAGTGTAAAGACCAATAAGAGATTAAAAAGGGGTAGGGTCTCACCTATTTTCCAGGCTTCTTCCGAAAAAGAGATAGGAACAGCAAGGGCAAACGCACCTATCGCTATCTGGCTGATATCTTCAGTGTTTATACGAATTTTCATCCCCTTTTACCCATCCTCTTTTTCAATAGATAAATTCATTATATCATAACTTCTCACAACAGCAGAACAAGGAGCACCGGATTTGACGAAGGGGGGGGGAGAGATTATCTCTATCTTCCTTCTATTCCCCTGCGTCTATCCTCTTCGATACGACTGTTTTCTCTCGAACGCTTATACTCTCTTGATCGATCTGTCGTCTTTCGGTATTCCCGTCTCTTTTCTCTTTTCACATTTTTTTGTTGTCTGACCGGTTTTCTTTGTCTGACTGCTTTTCGTTGCCTGACCGCTTTTCGTTGCCTGACCGATTTTCGTTGTTTGACCGCTTTTCTGTGATGCCTTCTTTCATAGTGACTACGGCTTTTATAGTATCCGTGTTTTCCGCTCACTGCCCTATAGCGTCTTCCATTATAATAGCGGTAACCTCTATGATAGTAGTGTCCTCTGTGGAATCTGTGCCCTTTATAGTAGTAGTAGCCGTTATGATAACGGCCGCCGTAATAATATCTACCGCCATAATAATAGTATGGCCTGTCATAATAGTACGGATAACTGTAAGAGCCCACGATGCCCCCTACAGCAACTCCGCCGGCAAAGGCCCTTTCCTGCGGCGTACATCCTGTGGTACTTATCATCAAACCGGACGAAAGTACCGCTGCAATCGCAACTTTTTTCATATGTTTTATCATCATAGCTCCTTTCTATTTATACTATCATAGGATAAAAACGTGTAGTGATCGTGATATCAGAGTTCCCTCTATTCAATCTGCTGCCCTGCCCCTCCCTCACAAAGTTTCAGGTATCTTATTGGAAATCTTTTCTTTACCTATGATCCTGAGCAGTTCATCGCTCTCTACGATCTCTTTTTCTATCAGTTTCAGAGCCAACTGCTCAATCAGTTTCCAGTGTTTATCTACAAGCCTGCCGGTATGCTCCTGTGCTACCTTCATCCAATGCAGGAAACGCTTCTCTATCTGCTGTGAAAGAAAATAGTTATCCATCAATGCAATCGATTCGATATTGATAAAGCCAAGCTCTTTGTCCATCCCCAGGCTGGTGATCGCTGCATAAACATTGATCGAAGCTTGGGAAAGATCTTCTATCGCACCGCTGTCCATCTTCTCTTCTCCGGCTTTTTTTATCTTTGCCATACGCCCTGACAGCAGCACGCATACATCATTGAAAAGTTCCTCTTTGGTGATGTTCGTCATATCATCCTCGGCATTATAGGAGACAAATCCGAGCATTTTGCTTCGGCGGGATATCGTCACCTGTTCGATCTTGATTTGCGGCAGGAGCAGCGAAGAGAGGATCGCATGGGCAGCTTCATGGTAAGCCGTCATCTTCATCTCCTCTTCGAGGTTCTTCACCATCTGAGTCTCGACCTTGTGTCCATATTTTATAATATTGATCTGTTCTATCAGTATCTCTTCAGTGATCCTGCTTCCGTCCTGTTCGATGACGCCTAGTGCCGCCATACGTCCCAGCCTCTCCAGATCCATGGCGCTCATACCGGCGATGTAACGTACGATCCGCTCTGTATCGATCTTCGGATCATGCGGTTTTTGAAGTATTTTCTCGATAAAAAACCTTCTCGCATCTTTATCCAGTTTGGATACTTCCAGCAAAAAGTCAAGTTTCTGGGGTGCGGTCAGTACAGGATCCACACCCTCCAGTGTCTCGGCGGTCGCGATAGTAAAGACCATTGTATCCGTTGATTCCAGCACTTTGGCGATATCCGAAAAAGAGACGTTGGTGATCGTACCCTGCATGAGCCCTTTGATATCTATATCCTCCAGGATCACGATCGACGGCGCGTGTTTCCCTGCTATCTCATAGACCTGCTTGATATACTCAAGATCAAACAGTTTGGATCCGGAGATTTCAATATACGACAGGGATGCTTCATGGGCAAAGGCTTTTGCCAGCATCCCTTTCCCCACACTCACAGGCCCGTAAAGCAGCAATCCTTTCGGGGCGGGTACATCAAACGTTTCAAGCTTTTTCGGGTTCTGAAGGATATGGATGATCGATTTGAGGCGCTTTTTGATATGGGTATGCCCTACGACATCATCAAAACTGATTTTAGATTTTTGAAGCTTCGGGGTATCTTTGGAAATTTTTTTTGCTGACATTGCTGCTCTCCTCTTCTTGGTAGCACTTTTTTAATTAATTCTATCATAATCGCATAAGTATCCAGGCTATTGAACTCTTTTTTTCTGCATTCCAATTCACATCACACTTACCCAACATGCTATAATCTGAAGAAGGAGTGATGATGAAAAAGAACCTGACGGGGTTAATGATATGGGGTATTCTCTTTGGCTATATGGAAGCAGCCGTTGTGGTCTATCTTCGCGAGATCTACTATGCTGAGGGGTTTACCTTTCCTGTTGTAGCTATGGCTGAGCCTGTTATGCTCACCGAACTGCTTCGTGAAGCTGCGACGCTTTTTATCATGTGGGCAACCGTATCTTTGACATACCGAAGGACTCAGAGCCGTTTTGCGGCATTCTTCCTTCTTTTTGGCGTCTGGGATATCTTCTACTATCTCTTTTTGAAACTGCTTTTGAACTGGCCTGAGAGCCTTGGGACATGGGATATTCTCTTTCTTATCCCTCTGCCCTGGGCCGGACCTGTCTGGGCGCCGCTGCTGGTATCGGTCGGGTTCGTCTGGGCAACCGTCATTGTACTCAAATATAACCATCAAAACCGTTTTATCGCTTTTGACCGGAAATTTATACTGCTTGAGCTCTTCGCGGCAACGATCATTATCCTCTCATTTATCATTCCCGGTACCGCTGTGATCGACCAGGATATTCCGACGCATTTCCCTCTCTATCTCTTCCTGTCCGGTTTTTTGCTTGGCAGTGGTGTTTTTCTTTATTATCTCTACCGTTTCAGGTAAGCACACTCTTTGGTTATAATAAAAAAAGAGTATTTCAAAACCCAAATCCGTAAATAGCCCATAATAATCACAAGAACAAACACAAATAGAT
>JBEWPY010000118.1:0-4331 GCA_047689495.1 Candidatus Sulfurovum profundilacunae
CATTATAACATTTTTTAGCATAATTATTTGACTGTTTAGTTAGTGGTTTAATATCTTAAGTATCGATGAGTATGGTAGTTACGTTGGTAGTCGTTTGAATAACTTTTTAAAAGGAGGAAGAATAAAAAGTCTTCGATACTTAAGATGTAAAAAAAGTATAGCTAAATAAGATAAATATAGTCTTAATTAAAACAGATATTTGACAATTTTTTTTAAAATTAGCTAATGAGCCAGTTTTCCATCTTAAAAAGTTCTTCTGAAGAAACAAGCGATTTCCATCCATGTGCTTCAAGATACATCATCCTTCCGCCAAAGTAACCGACGATATATTTCTCTTTGTAGATAGGGAATGTGCCTGAGTGTAGCATGGAAAAGATATCGTTGTAACTTTCTGCATTATTATAATTTGAAAAATCATGACTGTGAAGGGAGCGGAGGGCTTCATGCAGCATCTCGTTTTGATACATAGATCTCGAGAGGCTATAGAAGCTGGGGTAGGGAACGGTAGGATTATCCATCAGATCACTGAGATAAAGCCTCTGTTTTTTCTGTTTGGATAGCATCGGGCACCCCTTTCTTTTTTTATTTTTTAAAGTATAGGCAAATAAAAGGCTGCCGAGAAAAAATATCCCAAACTGTCATATCGATGAACACAGAGTAGAGATAAAGAGACTACCAGGAGCCGCCACCCCCGCCTCCTCCCCCGCCGCCGGAAAAGCCTCCGCCTCCGGAATTTTTTGAAGGCGGGGTGGATGCACTGTCAACGCTGGAAGTAAAGTCGCTGATGTGATTGATATCTCCTTCATACCATTCCGGTGCAGTGACGCCAAGTAGACCAAAAAAGGCGATCCAGTGCTCCGTTTCATCAAAAAGGACAGCATAGGGAAGCAGCTTTTCCAGATACAACGGATCCATTTTCAGACGTCTTTTTATCTCATCCTGTTTGACACGTCCAATAAACTCTTTTAACCCTAAAAGATGTTTTTTGTATAGGCTCCTTTTTGGGTGAACCTTCCGATTTTTTTATAGGTATACCAGAAGGCGATACCTATCATTACAATGACGCCAAACGGACTGAAAAGGAGTTCTTTCAGATTCATACCGCTTTGCAAGATTCCTATCGCCGGTGCAGCGCCGCCGACAACAAAGATAACACCGAATATTTTATTGGTGATACCTTTCTTTGAAGCGATAGCAACTCCTGCAGCACCAAAAACAAGAGGGAAAATCATTGCAAAGATAATCTCGGGACCAAATTTGGGTATGAGCGTATAGACTGCCAGAACGATGACAGGAATGAGCAGCAATAAACTTTTAATTAAAAAATTTTTACGAATTCTTTGCGGATTTTCCAGCATATAGCCGTCTGCCACGACCCAGGTGTATAAATTGTCATTGATCTGCCCAAATCCTGACCGCAGTGCTTTTGCTTTCGATTCGGAGGGTTTTTTGCCCAGGATATAGCTCTTTGCTCCTCCTTTAAACACTACATGTTCCAAAAGGTATTTGAGATCAGAACTCAGTCCCTTTGTATCTTTACCAGTACGTTTCAGGAGCGGATCAATAGATTTTTGACTTTGGAATATTTCGAGATACCCCTCATGGGCCAATTCCAGCAGTGCAGCGGAAAAATCTTTGTTGTCTGCAAACTTATCCAGGACTAGCCCCGCTTCCAGTACACTCATCTCTTTCGGAGGATAGTAGCGTACAGCGACAGCACGTCTATCAACAAATCCTCTATAGCGCTCATAGATATTTTTGAAATAGAGCAAAAAGCCGGCAAGTGCACCCCAGTGCCAGTACCTTAAAAACCATTCCAGCAAAGAGAGTTCCAGATTTTCCAATCCATTCTGATCCAGAATATTCTCAGGATATGCAAGTTCTACTGTTGCTCCCTGATAGCTTTGCAGAGAGGGTATGTTTACCCTGAGGTGGGTAGAATCCATCCACTCTGTAGTTGCCGAGGAAGTACGGGAGCCGTAGCTTCCTGTATAGGTAGAGAGTGCGATATCGTCTCTTTGTAATGAGGCAGGCAGAAAGAAGTTGGCTTCGATATTGTAGAGGGGGATACTCCAGCCTGTACCGATAATGTTCCAGCGTATCGCATCGTCTTTTTCATTTTGTGCCGCCGGGAGTACCCCCCCAGCTTTACCCGATAGGAGATGATATAGGTGTGACTGCCTGTGACATAACCGGAAGCCGACCCGATTTTAAGCCGGGTCACTTTCCCAGCTTTTTGTGAATGGTGCGGTGATTCTTCCCAATCTACATACCCGCCATCCATTTGCACAGAGAATTGATAGAGGCCGATATCTTTTGTGATATCTTTGACTTTGACCTGAGAGGGGATATCACGGAAAATACCATGTTTTTGGAGTGAACCGAAGTGGTACCCGATAGTTTCAACAATAGAGAGTTCGCCGCTCTGCTCTATCGTGATATCGACTTTATAGCTGTCGATCTTCTCGGCATACAAAAACGTGTGCCATCCCAAAAAGAAGAAGAGAACAAACAGGAGGTTTTTCATTGTATCAAAGGTCGATTTTTGGCATTTTCTTTACAGCACCCGCTTCACTCTCTTCCAGTTCAAAATAATCCCTTTGTTCGAAATTGAACTTTTGGGCGACAAAGAGATCAGGAAAAGACTCTGTTTTCGCATTATAGTCGCGTACGATAGCATTGTAGTAGCGTCTGGCATTCTGGATCGCATCCTCCAGGCCGCTTAGCTGGTTTTGAAGGTCAAGGAAATTGGTATTGGCTTTGAGGTCAGGGTAGGCTTCCGCCAGTGCGAAAAGTTTTCCGAGTGCGCCTGTGAGCATATCGGCTGCAGCCGCTTTCTCTTCCATGCTTCCGGCACTAAGCCCCTGTTGTCGTGCCTGTATCACTTTTTCCAGTGTTTCAGCTTCATACTCTTTATATCCTCTGACCGTATCTACCAGTGCAGGAATAAGGTCATAGCGCCGTTTAAGCTGTACATCGATATCCGACCATGCCGCATCGATACCTGCACTCAACGAGACAAATTTGTTGTAGATGATAATCAGATAGAGCACTGCTGCTCCAATGATCAGTAAAACGATATTTCCAAAACTCATACGCTTTCCTTCGGATGATTGTATGAAATTATTATAGCAAATAAGTGGATCAATGTGTTATACTTTCCTTTAAAAAGAGAGTGTTATGGCTTACAATCTGGATGACAAACTCGTTATCGCTATCTCTTCCCGCGCACTTTTCGATTTGGAAAAAGAGAATAAGATCTATGATGAAAAGGGCCTGGAGGCCTATTACAACTATCAGCTTACTCACGAAGAGACACCGTTGCAGAGAGGGACTGCATTCAGATTCATTAAAAATCTGCTCTCTATCAACAAGGATTTTGACGACAAACTCATTGAAGTGATCGTCCTTTCCCGCAACAATGCTGCTACAGGGCTTCGTATCGGCCGATCGATAGCGCACTATGGTCTGGATATCGAAAGAAGCGGTTGGACCGCGGGGACATCGGTGGTGAAGTACCTCGAAGCTTTCAGGGTCGATCTTTTCCTCTCAGCGCACACTGAGGATGTCCAGGATGCGATCGATGCAGAGGTGGCAGCGGCTACCATCCTTCCTCATACCTCAAACAGTGATGAGACTTCCGATATGGTCAAAATCGCCTTTGACGGGGATGCGGTGATTTTCGGTGATGAAAGCGAGAAGATCTACCAGGAGCAGGGCCTTGAAGCCTTTCTTGCCCACGAACGCGATAATGCCAAAAATCCTCTGAGCAAAGGTCCGTTTTTCAAATTCCTCAAGGTGATCTCTGATATCCAGGACAGGTTCCCGATGGAAGGTTCCCCGATCCGTACCGCACTGGTAACGGCTCGCAGCTTTTCTACCCATGAGAGAGTACTTCGCACGCTGGATGTATGGGGTGTACGTGTGGATGAAGCCTTTTTCCAGGGAGGGGTACAGAAATATGAAGTGATCAAAGCGTTTGGGGCAGATATCTTCTTTGACGATCAGGATTCTCATCTGAAGCATACAGCGAAAGATACACCTTCTGCGAAAGTACCGTATAGGAGCTGATTTTCCCTCTCTTCCCCGCATTCCTATATATTGACTTTTCAGGATATTGACCGAATCTCATATAATACCACATAGCCAAAAAGCTATAATAAAATGAAGAGCGAGGTTTTAGTATATCGATCCGTATCCGAAACCATAAGAAATATGAGTTTGATCGGGAGTTAGATAGCTAAACTGTAAATTTGTGTGGCAACTAGATCAGAGATATAAGCTGGCCCCCATTTCCAAACAACATGTTAAGATAACATTTTATACATAGG
>JBEWPY010000119.1:0-4322 GCA_047689495.1 Candidatus Sulfurovum profundilacunae
GAAATCTATAGAAGTTTATAACTATATTATATTTATATTATATTAGTATATTCATATGGCTATATTCGCATTAAGTGTGGATACCTCAAAATAGGCTTCCTGTATCCTGCAATTATTTTCAACAACTCATCAGCTTTTAAACCCCTACATGTGTCAATAATACGCCACCAACCCAAGTAACTCTCAAGGTATTTTGTAGAGACTCCATGAAAATGAACCATCATTATAATTTTAGTAAATATTTAACGCCTGAACTGTTTATGGGAATACTTTTATTTGCTCTTCTGTTTTTGTCTCATCCTGATATGGACATGCAGTATCTCCAGAGATGCCGGGGTGATACCTGATATTTCTGAAGCCTCAAACAACGTCGGCGGATTCGCTTTTTCCAGTTTTTCGACTACTTCATTGCTGAGCCCCGACACACTTCGGTAGACAAACCCTTCAGGGATTTTCACCTTCATCATATCTTTCATCTTCTCGATCTGCTTTTGCTGGTTTTCGATGTAGCGGCTGTATTTTGCTTCGACCAGTATCTGCTCGATCACCTCATCGCTGTACTTGTCAAATTCAGGGAGAAGCATCATAAGTTTTTCCCTGTCGAAACTGCCGCGGCCGATCACATCGATCCAGGCTGTCTTGTCATTGATCTTCACCGCACCGATCTCTTCCAGTTTTGCGAGGAATTCTTTGGTCGGGGTCACAAAATTTTCTTTTAAGAATGCCAATGCCTCTTCTATGGCTGCCCTCTTCCCCTCAAAGTTAGCAAGATACTTCTCATCCAAAAGTCCAAGCTCTTTTCCATACGCTGTAAGTCTCATATCCGCATTGTCTTCACGCAGCAGGAGTCTGTACTCCGCACGGCTGGTAAACATCCGGTACGGCTCTTTGGTCCCTTTGGTCACCAGGTCATCGATCAGCACCCCGATATAAGCCTCATCCCGTCTCAGTACCAGCGGCTCTTTATTTTGAATGCTCAGTGCCGCATTGATCCCGACCATCATCCCCTGTGCGGCTGCCTCTTCATATCCTGTTGTACCATTGACCTGTCCGGCACAGTAGAGCCCTTCGATCTTTTTGGTCTCAAGGGTATGTTTCAGCTCTGTCGGATAGACATAGTCATACTCGATCGCATATCCGTAGCGCACGATCCTGGCATCTTCCATTCCTTCGACCGAACGGATCATATCCAGCTGCACATCCGTCGGCAGAGAGGTGCTCATCCCGTTGATATAGAACTCCGTTGCATCGATCGTTTGCGGCTCGACAAAGATCTGGTGACGCGGCCTGTCCCGGAAGCGGTGGATCTTGTCTTCGATACTGGGGCAGTACCTTGGCCCCATCCCTTCGATCTGTCCTGAGAACATCGGTGCCCGGTAGAAGTTGCTCTCGATGATCTCATGCGTCGTTTCATTGGTATAGGTCACATAGCAGGGAAGCTGTGTGGGATGGAATGCCGCTTTATCGGTTCGGAATGAGAACGGCGGGGGAGGGACATCGCCCGGCTGCTCTTCCATCACGCTGAAATCGATACTCTTACCGTCAATCCTTGCGCAGGTACCCGTTTTCAATCTTCCGATCTCAAGCCCCAGCTCTCTGAGATACTCAGCAAGTTTCACAGAGGCAAACTCCCCCTGCCTTCCTGCCGTCTGTTTCTTATCGCCGATATGGATCAATCCGTTCAGGAATGTCCCGGCCGTGATGATCACTTTGGGGGCCGTATAGGTATTGCCAAGCTGTGTCGTTACCCCTTTTACGACATTCTCTTCGATGATCAGCCCCTCTACGATCTCCTGCTTCACATCAAGGTTTGCGGTGTTGAGTACGACATTTCTCATATAGACACGGTAGGCATCCATATCGATCTGTGCCCTTGTCCCTCTTACTGCCGGGCCCCGGGAAGCATTGAGCGTACGAAACTGTATCCCTGTCTTGTCCGTACACAGTCCCATCTCTCCGCCAAGCGCGTCCACCTCGCGTACCAAATGTCCTTTTGCCAGGCCGCCGATAGCGGGGTTGCACGATGAAGCGCCGATCTGTTCAGCGAGTATCGTAACCATCAGTGTCCTTATGCCCATCCGTGCCGAAGCAAGTGCCGCTTCGATACCCGCATGTCCGCCACCGATGACTATCACATCATATTGCATCAAAAACTCCGTTTTTGAATTAGGAGTGAGGAGTGAGGAGTGAGAAATTGCTGTTTGCATTGCTTTGCAATGCCTTTATAAAAGTGGAACAACTGCACCACATACTACAATTCCTAACTCCTAACTCCTAACTCCTAACTCATTTTTGCTATAATTATCGCAATTATATCCAAATTCCATAAGGGACGATTCCAATGAAAAAAAGAAGCTTTTTGCAAAAAAGCAAACAACAACTCCTCGCTCCTCACTCCTCACTCCTCATTTTTCAATCCAAAGGATTGTAATGTTCACAGGTCTGATCCGGGAAATCGCCGCTGTCAAAAGCTATCGCAACAATATCCTGACCATCCGGTCCGAACATAAAGCCAAACTGGGTGACTCCATCGCGATCAACGGGGTATGCCTGACGGTGATCAGGGTAAACTCCGACGGATTTGATCTGGAACTGGCCGACGAGACACGCGCGATCATCGATGAATCCAAGATATCGGGCGAAGTACACATGGAACCCGCCATGATGATGAACGACCGCTTCGAAGGGCACATCGTTCAGGGGCATGTGGACTGTGTGGGGACGGTGGCACAGATCACCCCGAGAGAAAATGCCACGGACTTCATCATCAAGGTCGATCCAAAGTACATCACCCATATCGTACCCAAAGGCTCGATCACCATTGACGGTATCAGCCTGACGGTCAATGATGTCTATGAGGACAGCTTCAGGCTCACCATCATCCCCCACACACTCAAAGAAACACTGATGAAAAACTATAAAGCAGGAACCAGCCTCAATGTGGAAACCGACCTTTTTGCCAGATATATCGACCACATCCTCTCACACAGAAGCAGGAAAAAAACGATGGACTGGGAGGAAGTGGATGCGATACAGATGAGCTACTGATGGACCTTTTTGAGTACATACCGCCGGAAGCCGGTGAAAATTTCACCACGCTTCTGGAGCATAAAAATATAAAAATCCAACGCATTGTCAGTTCTGAAAATCCTGATGGGATAACGTATGTTCAGGAAGAGGACGAATGGGTAGTACTGCTCGAAGGTGAAGCCACGCTGTATCTGAACGGCAGGGAAAAAACTTTAACCAGAGGCGAAAGCCTTTTTATCCCTGCCAAAACACCCCATAAAGTGCTGAAAACACAAAGAGGCACACTCTGGCTGGCTGTACATATTTTCTAATCCCAGTCCAATAACCTCTGCTCCCCCTCCAGTGTACGGATATGGGTCACATCCTGGCTCATCTCGATCACCCCTCTGTAGGTTCCGTCCTCATCACGTACGGCAAAATACTGGATATGGACGAACTGCCCCTTGAACTGAATCCAGAATTCTGCGACATCCTGTCGCCCGGCTCTGAACTCTTCAAGAATTTTTATCACCTGGTCCACACTCTTCGGCGGGTGACAGAACTTCACTTCCCGCCCGATGATACCCGCACTTCTGGGAAATACGCGATCCTCCCCGCGGTTATAGAAGACTACCTGGTCGTTTTCATTGACATAGGTGATATCCACAGGCAAAATCCTGAAAATGGAGTTGACCTGTGCAGGGGTCAGATAGCCTTCATCATAATACGTCTTATCTTCAATGCCGAAAGGCAGCGTCCGTTTTTTGGTGTCCTGTGAAGGGTGAACATATTCCGGTTCAGGGTAGGGTACCGGCGGTGTATCAAACATCCATCCTATCTCTTCATCTCCTTCGCGGAACTCTTTCCAATCCTCTTCACTCAGCATATTCATCGCGTTGGGAAGCAGTCTTCCTTCTTCTACCTGCATGATATGCTCCAGCGAACGAAATACTTGCTGTGTCGTATAGATAATCTGCTCAGCATTGCCCCCTTTCAGCGCCTTGCGGACCTCCTTTATCTCCTCTCTGATCTGGTCATGGAATGCCCACATATTTTGCGATGGGCTTGTCCAGCCGTATTTTTCAAGGTAGGGGAAAAGCTGGTTCTCTTTTCGTGCAAAATGCAGCTCCACTTTTTCCAGTTTTTTGAAAAGCTCTTTGAAAAATTCTAAATTTTCAACCGGATTCACAGCCTGCAGCTCATGCATATAACTGCGGATCAACAGGTTCTCTTCCAGATAGACTCTGACAGGATGTCCATCCGGATACTGTCCTGAAAAAGGGGAGGTATCGGAGTTTAAAAATTCGCTCATT
>JBEWPY010000120.1:0-1376 GCA_047689495.1 Candidatus Sulfurovum profundilacunae
GCGTATTATAGTTAAAAAGTATAAATGGAAGATGTTTGAAAAGGGGGCTTCTCGCCCAAGAGAGGGGAAGCGCCTCTCTCGGCTCCAGGAGGTTAATGCAGAGGAGGCTAATCCATCTGTTTTCTTAAAAAAGTAGGAACATCAAGAATATCTTCGTTCTCATTATATCCGCCTACAACCTTTTTTGAACGGATCGTATTGATATTATTTGTAGTACCGTTACCGTTTAACAGTGTCTTTTGTTTCTTTTCCGTTGGCTCATTCACTGTATCATGGCTTTCAAAACCTGTTGCAACAATGGTGATTCTTACTTCATCAGGTTCTATATTTGAGTTTGTCGTCGTACCAAAAATCACTGATGCATCTTCATCAGCACTCTCTTCAACAATATTCATTGCTTCGCCAATCTCCATAATCGGATAATCAGGATGGATATCAAAATGAACAAGTACACCCATCGCTCCGTCAATGGAGATGTTGTCAAGCAATGGAGATTCGATCGCCGCTTTCGCTGCATCATAAGCAGCATTTGTCCCGGTTGCATATCCTGCACCCATCAGTGCCAGGCCTCTGTGACACATGACTGTTTTTACATCGGCAAAGTCAAGGTTGATATCATTTTCACCGTGAGAAAGGATCACTTTTGATATCCCTCCGACTGCCTGTGCAAGGATATCATCGACCATTCTGAAACTCTCTTTTAAACCTAGATTTTTCTCTACAATGGAAAGAAGCTTTTCATTGGGGACCACAATGATAGAGTCACTCTCCCGTTTTAGTTCCTCCAGGCCGTTTTTAGCCAATTTGCTTCTTTTCCGACCCTCAAATTTAAACGGGCTGGTTACAACAGAGACAGTCAAAGCGCCCACTTCTTTGGCGGCCTGCGCTATAATGGGCGCTGCACCTGTCCCCGTACCACCGCCAAGGCCTGCCGAGATAAAGACAATATCCGAACCCGACAGCATCCCTTTGATATCTTCAAAACTTTCCAGGGCAGCTTCTCTTCCTTTATCCGGTACCATTCCGGCACCCAATCCTCTTGTTGCATTGAGGCCAAGCTGCATCTTGTAGGGGGCTAAAGAACTTTCCAATGCCTGTTGATCGGTGTTGGCAACGATAAGGTCAATACTGTTGATCCCTTCATTGATCATATGGTTGATCATATTCCCGCCGCCGCCGCCTACGCCGATAGCTTTGATTTTCGCTCCATTCGTACCGCTTTTTGCTTCGACAATATCTATTTCAAACTCTTCCATTCTTTCCTCCTTGATTTGGATTAAAAAAGCTGTTTTGCCCAGTTGACAATCTTTTTAAATGGATTACTTTTTCCATCTTCAATATTTGGCAAATCATCAAAGATGATATTGTCATCCTGC
>JBEWPY010000120.1:1476-4268 GCA_047689495.1 Candidatus Sulfurovum profundilacunae
CTGCTCATCTCTGCGATTGAAGTCGATATCCACCAGATCATCTTTATAGATCATTTTCGAGTGGAGCAGTTCCTGTTTGAAATTGATCTCATATTCTGTATGTCCGCCTGCACTGTAAAACAATAATCCTATGACGGTAGAGAAGGCAGGGTCTATCAACTCTTCAAAAAGGCCTTCAACTTTTTGATCATTCGGGGAAGCGATACGTACGGGCATCGTTGGGAAAATAGATTGCGCCAGCTCTCTCATCCCTTTCAGTCTTGTCATGCCGCCTGTCAGAATGATACCTGCACCGATCTGCTCTTTAAGCGCACTCTCTTCCAGTGATTTTGCAAGTAACATGAGCGCTTCTTCTACCCGCGCGAAGATCACTGAATGGACTATCTCCAGAGAGACACTGTTACGGCTCTCTTCATCTCCGATGATAGGCAGTTCTACGATCTCATTGCTGCTGTCTGCAAGGTTTCCATGACGCACTTTGACATTTTCAGCCACCTGTAAAGGCGTGTGCAGTGCCATAGAGAGGTCATTGGTGATATGGTTGGAACCTACTCCAAGATAATCGTTATACCTGATAGAGTTGCCTGTATGGATGACAAGGCTGCTTGTCTGACCGCCCAAATCTATGACGGCAACACCAAGCTCTTTTTCATCCTCATCCATGGTAGCAATCGCAGAGGCATAACCGCTCAGTACGATCCCCTCTATCTCTACGCCTGCTGAACGAACTGCTTTTTTCAGGTTGGAGAGGTTTGATTTCTGTGTCATGATAATGTTGACGTCTACTTCCAAGCGACTGGCATTCATTCCGAAAGGATCTTCGATAAAATCCTGGTCATCCACTTTGAAGTTATAAGGCAGGACATGTACTACTTCAAATTCATTGGGGATGTTGGCATTATATAATGCAGTCTTCATCACCCGCTCAATCTCTTTGATTGAGATGTCTTTATGGGGGATATTAACAATACCTGTAGAGTTCAGGCTTTTTGCATAAGCATTGGAGATAGAGACAATCGCAGACGAGATATTGCTGCCTGCAATGCGTTTGGCATTACTTAAAGCTTTTCTGATGGATTTGGTTGCAAGTTCTATATTGGTAATGGCACCTTTTTTTACCCCTTGGGACTTGGAGATACCATGACCCTGTATCTGGACTTTTCCATTTTCTATTTCAGCTATGATAGCACATACTGTCGTGGAACCGATATCAATAGCTAAAACAGTTTTACTCAATTTACCAGTCCTTGCATATAAACTTCTGTAGGATACTTCTTGTCAAACAACTTAATAAGATTATTTTCAAAAGAGCCTTTTTTCAATTGATTCACAGTCTGCTTCATCAAACTAGCTTGCTTTTCGTCCAAAGGCATTACTTTCTGTTCCCTTACCTTATATATAACAATACTATCCGATACACTAATCATACCTTTTTCTTCAGTGGATGTAAAGAGTTTTTGTATAAATTGTAAACTTTCCTGTGCATTCAGCGGTTCCAGGTTGACATTTTTGTTCAGTGACAGAAACGGTGACATCGTTGTATTTGTCTCTTCAAAGTTTTTGAGTTTCTCTTCAGCAAGAGAGAGGAGCTTCTTCTCTCTCTCCTGTGATTCATATAATGCGGTTGCTTCTGCTTTTGCTTCTTTAAAATTCTTAACACGCGGTTGGATGATTTCTTCTATTTTTATAGTCGCGTAACGATCCGTTACTACCTTTGGTTTCAGCATATCCCCTACCGATTTTTTCTTGATTTTGTCCCACATCTCTTTTGTAAATTTAAGGTCATCTACTGAAAGTGTCAACTCTTCTGTTTCTTTTAGGTTACCTTTTTTGAACGCGATATAAGCTTTTTGTGCACTCTTTTTTGTTTTCTTTAGTTTTAAGTCTTTTTTCACATTTTCTTTCGCTTCTTCAAATGAGAGTTGCTTCCCGCTTGCATCAGTGTAGTTAAAACTGTTTTCCGTAAAGTATGTTTTGAGTTCCTGGTCCGTTACTTCTGTCGTTGAACTCTCTGTCCATACAACAGAGAATTTATACTGTTTTTCTGTCATAAAGTTTTCTTTTTGTGTCTCCCAATAGGCTTTGACATCACTCTCATTGATGGTGATGTTAATATCATCCGGTGAGAGTACTGTATAGGAGAGCTTGTCTGCTATGTTAAAAGCAGAAGAGAAAACCTCTTCTTCAAACGGAAGTGCTTCTACATTGAGCAGGTCGAGTGTTTTTGTGATCGTCAGTTCTTCTCTCAGTGTCTTTTCAAAATCTTTTGGAGTGAGTCTCTGACTTTTTAGAAACCTGTCATAAAATTCTCGTTTGAACACTCCTTTTTCCTGAAAAAACTTGATTGTCTGCAGCCTCTTCGCAACTTCTTCGTCCGAGACGATAATCCCGTTCTCTTTTGCAAAGTTGAGTATTTTTGCCTGTACGGCAATCGTTGCGAAGGCTTGTTGTACAAGTCCAAGCTCTTTTGCTTTGGCTTCATCCAGCTGCCCCTGCATTTTTTGGTTATATTCATTATAGAGATTGCTGTAAACCATATTGAGTTTGCTTTGAGGGATTTCTATCTCTCCCACTTTTGCAACATTACCGGCTTTTGATCCGAAGTCAAAGCTTCCCCACCCCACAAAACCGGCACCGATAAAAGCAATGGTGGCTACCCAGATTGTCCATACCAAATACTTATTGTGCTTCTGCATCCAACTAATCATTTTTATTTACCTTCAATCGAAAAATTTGTACAATATTTTATCGAAATAAATTAAAGGGAACCTCTTTGGAGATGAAGAGAGAGA
>JBEWPY010000019.1:0-24135 GCA_047689495.1 Candidatus Sulfurovum profundilacunae
AAAAAATATTATAGCCATCTTCATAACGATAGTCTAAACCATATCCCAATCTGTCAAGAATGGAATTTACGATATAAAGTCCCAGCCCGAATCCGGAGTTTCTTTTTTCTTCCTGGGAAAATGGTTCGGTATAATAACCAAGAGGATGCTGCAATGCTTCTCCTTTGGAGACGATCTCCAGCCCGCCTTTTACAGATTTGAAAATGACATGTTTGTCTTTACTGTATTTGATACCGTTGTCAAGCAGGTTTTTCAGTGCCAAAGCCAATAATTTTATATCCGTGGTCAGTGCCCTATTGGTCACCTCTACTGTAATGCGACTCCTTTCAACCATTAAAAGTTCCTGCGTTTTCTCTACGATTTCATCCAGCATGACATACGCATAGCTTGGCTCAAAGCTTTGTGTCGTCACACGTTCGATCTCAGCAAGCTCCAGGATAAGTTCATTCATACGCTCAAAAGCACGCACAAGAACCTTCTTGCTGCTTTCATCTTCGAGCATCTCCACAATGATACGCCCTTTGGTAATAGGGGTCTTAAGCTCGTGCATCATGTTCCTCATGAAAAGGTTTTTGGAGGCAGAGAGTTTGTTGATATGTCTGATCGCATTATCAAAACTCTGTGCAATCTTTCCTATCTCATCATCATATTTGTAAGTAATCTTTGTCTGCATATCTCCCTTGGCGAAACGCTCAATCTCCTTATGCAGGGTTCGCAACGGATAGAGCTTTCTCAGGACGGCAAAATAAAGAAGCAGAAGAAGAGAGATCAAAAAGAGACCCAAAGCTACGGCTATCTCAAAGTAATACTTGTCTTTTCTGATATCTTCAAGCATAAGGTTGTACTCCATATGCTGCACATAGATATACTTTTTATCATCAATATCAAATACTCTCACCTGGCCGATGGAGGATCCTCCGGTAAAAATGGTTTTACCGCTGCCCTCAATCCTTTTTTTCAATACTTTTACCCCCTCTTCGGAAAGCTCCCTGACCTGAAGCTCTTCGTAAAGTGCTTCGAGTTTCTCTTTTTCTGGATGGGTTTGCAGAGTAGAAAGGAAAGTTGCCGAGAGAAGTTGATAATGCTTAAACTCCTCAATCTTTTGACGATCTCTGTCCCAGGATAAAAAAAGTACGAATGTAGCGATGAGAATAATGATCGCTACAGAAAAGAGTATATGGATAAATGTAGTAACTGAAAGGTTTCTCATGACTCTATACGATCTGTCAACAGATATCCTACTCCGCGAATAGGTTTTATATACACATGGTCCGGATCAATTTTTGCAATCTTCTGCCGAATCCTTGAAATGATGACATCGATATTTTTGATAGAACTGTCATCATCAATATGCTCACTTTCGTAAAGAAGCTGTTCACGGGAAACTGAACCGTTTTTATGCTGTATCAGCATAGAAAGGATATCATACTCGGCTGCCGTCAACTCCAACAGTTTCCCCTTAAAGGTAATGGTATGGGCTTTGATATCCACAACAAAAAGCTCTTCCTTTTTTTTACTCTCTTCCGTCACGGATGTACGGCGTAAAATCGTTTTAATGCGGGAAACAAGTTCACGGGGGTCATAGGGCTTAGGCATATAATCATCCGCACCTCTTTCCATGCCGATCACTTTATCAGTGATATCATCACGTGCCGATGAGATAATAATAGGAGTATTGGTGACCTCGCGTATTTTAGGTATGACTTCCAGTCCATCCATCCCGGGAAGGGTCAGATCCAGGATAATAAGGTCGAATTTATGTTGTGTCAACAGAGAGAGCCCGATAAAAGGATCCTCTGCACCAATCACCTCCATATCATACTTGGTCAGATAGTTGGTGAGTATCAGTGCGAGTTCCGGATCATCCTCTATAATCAATATTTTAATCATCTGTATCCCTTCTTTGGTGTTAATTAGCTTTTCTCTTTGATATTCTCTGTATTATTGTAATCTATATATACTTTAGTAATTGCTATCAGAAATGAAGTGATCGCCGGCCCGAGGATCATCCCCCAGAAGCCATACGTACTCATTCCCGCCAGAATGGAAAAGAAAATGACAATCTCATTGATCTCTATCGTACTTTTAAGCAAATCTTCTTTGATCACTTTGATGATAATCGGCTTAATGAAAGTATCCGCTACGATGGAGATAATGATAATGGAATAGCTTGCGATAAAGATTGCGCTTTGTACATCCAGTTTATTCCATGCATACAGAGAAACAGGAAGCCAGACAACAGCACCGCCGATAAGAGGAATCAGTGAAGCAAATCCGTAAATCACGCCAAAAAGCAATCCGTTAAAGTCAAAATAACGCATCATCATCCCGAAGAGCAGACCTTCAAAGATAGCGGTTACAATGATCGAGTAGAAAACAACTTCCATCGTCGAAGAGACTTCATGGATCATCTTGGAACTTCGCATCCTGCTTACAGGAAGGAGTGCACGGATTAATTCAAAAAAACGATCTCCATAGATATTGATAATAAAATAAAAAACAAGTACCAGTACCATATTTTTTACAAACCCCAGCCCTACACTGCCGGCTGCCGTAAGATAAGTAGTCGATGTCTGAAGATATCCTGCAATTTTCTCATCGCTCAATGCATTGTCAAACCACTCGTTAAAATACGGCAGCTCATATTTTCTAATCGTTGAAGTCATATCATTGACCACTGAGATATCCAACTGCGCAGCATATCCTACTCCCACGGTTGCCAGATAGATAATCGGTGCAAAAATGATCAACACCAGAGAGAGTGTTGCAACGGCTGTACTGATATTTCTCGATCCGATTTGGGTATTCAGTTTTTTTGTAAAGTTATAGGTTGCCATAGTAAGAAGCGTCGCTACCACAATAGAAAGCAAAAACGGTTTATAGATACTGTATGCCCCGATCAAAGAAAGGATAAAGAGTATCGTAATAGTCAGGCTTTTATTGGAGATCATTCAAAAATCCTTTGATATTCTTTCTTCTCTTATCTAAACACGGTTCAGATGAGATTCCTCTCACTTCTCCTGCAAAAGCTTCCTCTATCAGCTCAAAGAGGGCCTTTTTATTCAAAAAGCCCCTCTTTAAGGCCGCCAAGCTTGAAATGCTCATAACTCTTCTGCGTTGCAATACGTCCGCGTGCCGTACGCTCGATATATCCGTTTGCGATCAAATAGGGCTCCAGCACATCCTCAATCGTACCTTCATCTTCACTCAGTGCGGCAGAGATGGTACCTAATCCCATAGGTTTACTCTTTGCGCTGACCAAAAGCTCCAGCAGGCGGATATCCTGCTCATCAAAACCGAGGATATTTACGCCCAGTTCATCCAAAGCGTATCTGGCTCTTTTCAGGTTAATCTCCGCTTCATCTTCCACTTCAGCAAAGTCACGCACACGACGCAACAGTCTCAATGCGATACGCGGTGTCCCGCGACTGCGTCTTGCTATCTCGTCGGCCGCATCTTTTCGGGAGACTTTTTCCAGTTTATGCGAAGCCTGGGTGATGATCTTCCCCAGCTCTTCAGGGGTATAGAACTGCATCCTGAAATGCATCCCGAAACGCTCGCGAAGAGGGTTGGAAAGCATTCCGGCCCTGGTTGTCGCACCGATCAGCGTAAAGCGGGGCAGATCGATCTTCACCGTTTGTGCTGCCGGACCGGACCCGATGATAATATCAAGACGGAAATCCTCCATCGCCGGATAAAGGATCTCCTCTATTGCCGGGCTCATACGGTGTATCTCATCGATAAAGAGGATATCCCCCTCTTCGATATTGGTAAGCAGTGCCGCCAAATCACCGGCTTTTTCGATCATAGGAGCAGCCGTGGTCTTGATACTGGCTCCCATTTGTGTAGAGATGATATTGGCCAGAGTGGTCTTTCCGAGCCCCGGAGGCCCGAAGAAGAGGATATGGTCCAGCGCCTCCCCCCTCTTTATGCTCGCTTCGATAAAGACTTTGAGGTTTTTTTTGATCTTCTCTTGCCCGATATACTCATCCCACGAGCCGGGACGCAATGTTGCCTCGTAATTCCCCTCACCCTCAAAACGCTCGATCTCTACCATTCTTTCCATCAAAACTCCCTTTTGATTGGAGTGAGGAATGAGAAATGAGAAATGAGAAATGCAGGTTTGCATTGCTCTGCAATGCTTCTTTTGTTATCTACTGCCACTTCAAACCTTTCACTCTTTCAACAAAAGCTTTTCCAAGAAAAGCATACCAAAACGCTTCATTCCTCACTCCTAATTCCTCACTGGAGCGAAGCGACTTTCACTCCTCACTAATAACTATATGCTTCACTAGGGAATGCTCTATTTTTCACATCATCACGGTACTGCTGCAGCCCCTCTTTGATCATCTGTGCGCCTTTTCCGTACTTTTTGACAAATTTGGGTGTAAATGCTTCAAAAAAGTCAAACATATCACTCCACACAAGCACCTGCCCATCGGTTTCATTTCCCGCACCGATACCGATCGTCGGTATGCCGACCGCTTCCGTGATCGCTTTGGCCGCTTTGCTTTTGACGCCTTCCACAAGTATCATAAATGCTCCGGCTTTTTCCAATGCTTTCGCATCTTCCACCAGTTTTTCAATATCTTCTGTCTCTTTCCCGCGTACCTTGTAGCCGCCCTCGCTTCTGACAGACTGGGGCATCAAACCGACGTGTCCGATCACGGCCACCCCGTTATCAACCAGTGCCCTGACAGTCTCTTCTCTCTCTTTGCCGCCCTCGATTTTGACTGCCTGTGCATCAGTCTGCTGATAGACCTTGACAGCATTGGCTACGGCTTGCTGGGGAGTCGTATAAGTACCGTAAGGCATATCAAATACCACCATCGACCTGGAAGCGCCTGCACAGACTGCCCGGGTATGGTAGATCATTTGATCCAGTGTTGCCGAAAGGGTATCGGGTTTGCCCAAAAAGCTCATATTGAGACTGTCCCCGACCAGTATCATCTCTACTTCACCGTCAAAAAGCTTGGCAAAAAGTGCATCATAGGCGGTGACCATCACAATGGGCTCCCGGCCCTTCAAACGCTGCAATTGACCCATGGTAACTCTTTTTTCTATCTTCCCAGTCTGAATACTCATAGCTGTCCTAACTCGTTTTTTACTGATTTTAGCATATAATATCCAAAATAGATTATATCGTGTTATTAAAGAGTTTATATTGAAAAAATTAGTTGCTTACCTTGCCACCGGTTATCCTTCGCTGGACTTTACTGTAGATGCTGCCCTGGCTCTGTCCGAGGCAGGTGTCGATACGCTTGAACTTGGAATGCCGTTTTCTGATCCGGTTGCCGATGGCCCCGTCATTGAAAAAGCCAACCTATTGGCACTTGAAGGCGGATTTAAACTTGATCAGCTTTTTGCAGTCTCCTCAAAGATCACTCCGCATGTCGATACACTGTGGATGGGTTATTTTAATCTTTTTTATCATAAAGGGATTGATCACTTAATTGCCAAAGCCAAAAAGACGGGAGTAAACGGCTTTATCATCCCTGATCTGCCGCCGGAAGAGGCAAAACCGTATAAACCGATCATTGAAGACGCAGGGCTCAGCCTCATCGATTTCATCGCACCGACTGACAGCGAAGAGCGTATCAAAGAGATCGTCACGGATGCCAAAAAATTCATCTACCTGGTAGCCTATGCCGGCATCACGGGTGCGGGAAAAAGCGAAGACCTGCATGGAGTCCTCGCCCATATCAGAGCTTTTAGCAATACTCCTGTCTATGTCGGTTTCGGTGTCGACCAGAACACCGCCAAAGAGAAAGCAAAAGGCGCAGATGGGGTCATCGTAGGGTCGGCCTTTGTCAAAGTACTGCTGGATGAAAGCCTCACTGACTCCCAAAAGATCACAAAGATCGCCGCCATTGCCAAAGAAATTAAAGAAAAGATCAACAGTTAACTTTTCTCCCCTGCTCTTTTTTTGATTTCAGATTCAATTTTTTAAGTTATAATCAAAAGATTTTAAATTTTTTGATAAAAAGAGTAGGAATGGAATACTTTACCTGGAACATCAGCCCGATTATTTTAGAGTTCGGCCCCATGCAGCTGCGATGGTACGGCGTACTCTTTGTCGGTTCTTTCTTTATAGGACTGATGATCTCAAAGTGGATCTTTCAACGTGAAAAGCGAAACCCCGAGGTACTTGACAATCTGCTGCTCTATGCTCTGATAGGTACCGTGGCCGGTGCAAGGCTGATGCACTGTTTTGCCTATGAACCACACTACTACCTCTCCCATCCACTGGAGATATTGATGGTGTGGAAAGGAGGCCTTGCGAGTCACGGCGGAATGCTTGGCGTGATTCTGGCATTCTGGGTTTTTGCCAAACGTTATGACGAGTCATTCTTCTGGCTCCTCTCACGCATGACCATTCCGGGACTTCTTATCGCCGCATCGGTCCGAATCGGCAATTTTTTCAACTCCGAAATCCTGGGCAAAGCAACAGACCTGCCCTGGGCGGTGGTCTTCGAAAGAGTCGACATGATTCCCCGTCACCCGGTACAGCTCTATGAGGCACTCTCTTACCTGCTTCTGCTCACACTCTTTATCCTGCTTTACAAAAGGTTCTCTCCTGCACTGACCACCAGGCTTCTACCGGGATTATTTCTGGCAAGTATGTTTACCGTACGTTTTCTGCTGGAGTATACCAAAACCAGACAGGCTGCCTACAGCTGGGAGATACCTCTGAGTACAGGACAGATGCTGAGCCTCCCTTTTATCCTGATCGGCATTGCATGGACGATATGGGCATTCAAAGGATATCAAGCAAAAACATAGTAGTCTAAACCTATGACACAGACAATGAAAACAGAAAGCTGCTCGCTCGGCATAGACATCGGTTCAACCACTGTAAAGTATGTCGTTTGCGACCAACATTTCAACATTCTTGCCAAAGCCTATACACCGCATGAAACCAAACAGGCGCCAACCCTTCTGGAACTCCTGGAAGCGCTCGCAGAAACACACCCTCAGATTTACAGTCACATCGACAGAGCCTATATCACAGGATCAGGCGCCGCGCGTATCGCCCCCACACTGAATGCCCGATTTGTACAGGAGGTCAACGCCGTCGTCCTGGCTGTAGAGCACCATCATCCCGATGTACGCGCAGTGATCGAACTGGGCGGGCAGGATGCCAAGATTATCCATTTCAAAGAGGGTGAAGGGGGCAAAAAGTCCGTTCTTACTTCCATGAATGACAAGTGCGCCTCGGGTACGGGTGCAACGATCGAGAAATGTACCATGAAGGTGGGCATGGAGAACGAAGATCTCCAAAAGCTTACCTTCCAGACCGACAAACTTCACCATGTAGCCGCAAAGTGCGGGGTATTTGCCGAAACCGATATCGTCAACCTTGTCAAAACTTCCGTTCCTGCTGATGAGATCATGAACTCGCTTGCCGATGCGATCGTCATGCAGAACCTCACCGTACTTACCAGAGGGAACACGCTCATGCCCAAGGTGCTGCTCCTCGGAGGCCCCAACACCTATCTGCCTTTTCTTCAGGAGTGCTGGCGGCTTCGTATCAGCGAACTGTGGGATGAGAGGGGAGTCGAGTATGACAGGGAGAAGATCGAAAAGCTGATCATCGTTCCCGAGAATGCACAATACTATGCTGCCCTCGGCGCCGTCATCTTCGGGGAAGGAGAAGCCGGCCGGGACAAAACGTTTAACGGGCTTATCCGGCTGCAGACTCTTGTCAACAGCACCGGCAATGTAAACAGCGAAAAGGATGATACCCCTCTCATCACTTCAGAAGAGGATCTGGAAGTATTCAGAGCATCCTATACGATAGAGTCTTTCAAGCCCCCTGTTTTACAGAAAGTGACAACCTGTTATCTGGGTATTGACGGCGGCTCTACCAGTTCCAAAGCCGTACTGGTGAATGAAGAGGGAAACCTGCTTTGCAAAGTCTACCAGCTCTCCAAAGGAAATCCGATCCAGGATACGCTGGAGCTGCTGCAGCAGATCAAAGAGAGTGATCCGAACGGATATTATGCTGTCAAAGGGCTTGGTGTGACGGGTTATGCCGCCGATGTGCTTGAAGGGGCACTGAACGCCGATGCCAATACCATCGAAACGATCGCCCATATGAAGAGTGCGCAAAAGGTCTTCGGCAAGGGTGTCGATGTGATCTGCGATATCGGAGGACAGGATATCAAGGTACTTTTTATGGAGAACGGGATGATGAAGAACTTCCGCCTCTCCAACCAGTGCAGTGCCGGTAACGGTACGCTGCTTCAAAGCATGTCCAGTCAATTCGGCATTCCCGTAGAGGGATATGCGGATGTCGCCTTTTCTGCCGCCAGGGCACCGCTGTTCAACTACGGGTGTGCCGTCTTCCTGGATACCGACCGTGTCAACTTTCAGAAAGAGGGGTACAGCAAAGAGGAGCTCTTTGCCGGCATTGCCAAAGTGCTGCCAAAGAATGTGTGGCAGTATGTTGTCCAGGCTCCCAACCTCGCGGCACTTGGCAGACACTTTGTACTTCAGGGCGGTACGCAGTACAACCAGGCAGCCCTCAAGGCACAGGTGGACTATATCAAAACAAGGGTTCCGGATGCCGTCATCGATGTCCACCCCTATCCCGGTGAAGCCGGCGCCTACGGTGCGGCGATAGAAGCCAGGGACAGGGTACATGCACGGGGCCATGCTTCCTTTATAGGGATGGAAGAGGCGCTGCGGATGACCTATACCTCACGGACCGATGAATCCACCCGCTGCCACTTCTGCTCGATACAGTGTTCACGTACCTTCATCGATACCCGAACCCCCTCCTCCGATCCTGTCCGATATATCGCAGGCTTCTCGTGCGAAGAGGGTACAGTAGCGTCTCATGAAGCGCTTAAAAGCCTGAAAGAGGAGAGAAAAACACTTCAGAAGTCTGTACCGAACCTTGTCAAAAAAGAGTCCCGTGCTCTTTTCGTCCCTGCCTGGATGCCTGAGAGCAGGCCCGACAGCAGTACGCTGGTCACACATCAGCGGGTAAAACGCACGCTGGGAGGCTGGGGGCCGACTCTGCGCCAAAAGATCACCAGGCCCTTTGAAGCAAGTTCACAAGAGGGGAAAGCCTATCGGCAAACTCTCAAAATCTGCATTCCAAAAGTGCTGAATGTCTACTCTCTAGCTCCCTTTATGCGCACCTACCTGCAGGCCCTTGATCTTGATCCGCTCCATATCGTCTTTTCAGGATTTTCCAATGAAGACATGTTCCTTGAAGGGGCGAAATACGGTTCGGTGGATTCGTGCTATCCGGCCAAAGTAGCCCAGTCGCACGTCTACTCCCTGCTCTTTGATAAAAAGTATGTCAGAAAAGGGTTCGCCTATCTGTGGTTCCCCGCCGTGACCCACCTGCCGGGATTTGTAAAGCATACGATGGGACAGACTGCCTGTCCGATCGTTTCGGGGACTCCCAAAGTCATCTACTCTGCCTTCACCAAGGAGAAAGACCTTTTCAGGCAGCAAGGCATTGCCTATGTAGAAGATGCCCTGGATTTCGACAACAAAGCACTGCTCAAAAAACAGCTCTTTGGCACATGGAAAGAGAAGCTGCGTATCACCGAAGATGAGAGCAACTGGGCGGCCGATCAGGCATGGAAAGCGCTCAGGGAGAATGAGGAAGCGATCATGGAAGAGGGAAGAGAGATACTGGAAAATGCTGTCAAAAACAGCGAGATCGTACTTCTGCTGCTCGGCCGGCCATACCACTCCGATCCGGGGCTGAACCATGAAGTGCTGGATGAGTTCCAGTCTCTGGGCTTCAAAACGCTCTCGATGCGCTCCCTCCCAAAAGAGGAAGCCTATCTGCGTCCACTCTTCCAGGAAGAGATCGATGCAGGCCTCATCGAATCTCCCTACGATATCCGGGATGTATGGCCGGAGAACTTCTCTACCAACTCCTCCCAGAAAGTCTGGGCTGCCAAGTTCGCCGCGCGTCATCCGAACATTGCCGTAGTCGATCTCAGCAGCTTCAAATGCGGGCATGATGCACCGACCTATGCGATCATCGACAAGATACTGGGTGCCAGCCGGACACCCCACCTCACCCTGCACGATATCGACGCCAACAAGCCGGGCGGTTCGATCAAAATACGGGTGAAGACCTTTGCCTACACCTTGGAACAGTATCAAAAACGCCTGATGGATGAAAAACGATATATATCTCACGAAGAACCGAAAATCAAACAAAAGAAAAAAGAGGAGATTCTATTATGACACTATCATCCTATGAAAGTGTTGCCATGCAATACATTCCGACACTCTTCCCTTTTCACCCCAAGGGCACTTGTCACTTCGTTCGGGCGCACTCTTCATTCTTCACTGCTAACTCCCCGGGAGTTAGACCATGAATGCATCCTGTAACAATATCCGGCCTCAAGAGAGCGGAGACAATCTCGAGTTTATCCATAAAGATCTTTCCCACTGGAGAGAAGCCCCCGCCCGAAAGATAGAATATGCGCCCAAAGAGGAGACAATCTTCCTCTCAGGCGGGCTTACGCTGCTTCAGGACAAACTGATAGAATCGGCGCTCAACTCGCTGGGCATCCGCTACATCTCCCTTCCCAATGCCGATTTTGCTTCCTTTCAGACAGGCAAAGCCTACGGCAACAGGGGACAGTGCAACCCTACCTATTTCACGGTAGGAAACCTTGTCAAATATCTGCAGAAACTGCGTGATGAGGAAGGATTAAGTCCCGAAGAGATCGTTCGAAAATATGTCTATGTCACTGCCGGGGGGTGCGGGCCCTGCAGGTTCGGGATGTATATCACCGAGTACAAAAAGGCGCTGCGTGATGCGGGCTTCGAGGGGCTTCGCATCACGGCATTTGAACACAATAAGGGGATCTACCAGGGGGAGGAGATCGATAATGCACTCATTGCCTATACACCGAAGTTTTTTATCACACTGTTCAAGGCGGTGATCATCGGGGACATCATCAATATACTCGGCTATAAAATGCGCCCGTATGAAGTCGAAGCGGGAAGTGTAGACAGAGCAATAGAACAATGCCGGGCTTTGGTCGCCGATGCCTTTTTGGAGCACGCATCGCTGCTGAAAACGATGTGGAGATGTCGAACTCTCCTGGAGCAGGTCAAACTTGACAGACTGCAGCCCAAAGCCAAAGTGATGGTGATGGGGGAGTTCTGGGCAGCGATGACAGAGGGGGACGGCAACTACAACCTGCATCGCTTTTTGGAGGCGGAGGGGGCAGAGTGTGTCCCGCAGCCGATCATCAACCGCCTGATGCTCAGTCTTTGGGAAGCGGAACAGAAACTCTACCAAAACGAAACACTGGAGACAGAGACAGCCGGAAGTGTTGACTTCTCCAGTGCAAAAACAAGGCTCATGCTGAAAGCCGGGAAACTGGCCGTCAAACTCTACTTCAGCCTTTACGCCAGAGCAATCGGGCTCCATGGCTGCCATCTTCCCGATATCGACAAGCTGGCAGCGTACAGCAGGGAGTACTACACGCTGGAGTGCGAGGGGGGCGAGGGGCACCTGGAGGTTGCCCATCTTGTAGAGAGTGTCAAAGAGAACCTTGCACACCTTGTCATCTCGGTGAAACCCTTCGGATGTATGCCCTCTTCTGCCGTCTCGGACGGGATCCAGTCACTGGTGACCGCCCGGCATCCCGAAGCGAACTTTTTGGCGATTGAAACCTCGGGTGAAGGTGCGGCCAACTTCTACTCACGTGTACAGATGGCGCTTTTCAAAGCCAAACAGGCGGCCAAAGAGGAGTTTGAAGCGATGGAAATGCCCGAAAACATTCCGGATAAAATACATAATTATCTCTACCAGCCCAAAAACGAAAAAGCCGGAACAGCTGCACAGTTAGTTGCGAGTCTTGTGTAGGGGCGGGTCGTTGTGCCCGCCCGTGGGTTCAGGAACAGCAACCACGGACCGACACGGAGATCGGCCCCTACAGAATTGGTTAAAACATTTCGAATGATAATTTGTCGCTATGTCCATCTGTGGATGCAAACATAAAACCTACTTCTCCTCGACCCTATGCACCGCTTCGGCGAACTCCTCTTCAATCTCTTCATCGATATCAAGTGCTTCGACAAGCCCAGCTTCCCTGTCTCTATAAATGGCGATATCCAGCTCATCTTCACTTTTGGCAACGATCGTACTCACCACTGCATCCCCCGTGACATTGACAGAAGTACGTATCATGTCAAGCAGCCTGTCAACCCCCAGGATCAGCCCGATCCCTTCCACCGGAAGGCCCACCTGCACAAAGACCATCGAAAGCATGATAAGCCCTACCCCGGGTACTCCGGCGGTACCGATAGAAGCCAGTACCGACATCAGTATCACTGTCAGATAGCCTGTTGTTCCAAGCTCCACACCGTAGATATGCGCGATAAATACCGTCGCCACCCCCTGCATGATCGCCGTACCGTCCATATTGATCGTGGCGCCGAACGGGACCGTGAAAGAGGCAACAGCGTTGTCAACACCCAAACGTCTGGTGACACTTCTCAAGGTTACCGGGATCGTGGCATTGGAGCTTGCAGTGGAAAAGGCAAAGACCTGGGCATCGCGTATCTTTTGAAGAAAAATAAACGGATTGAGTTTTGTAAAAAGATTGAGGATCAGCATCAGCGTTCCGAAGAGATGCAGAAAGAGAGCAGCTGCCACCACGATCACATAGACTGCCAACTGTGCGAGCAGGTCAAAGCCAAGCTCGCTGACCGCTTTGGCAAGAAGGGCAAAAACCGCTACCGGAGCCGTTGCCATAATGATCGTCACCATCTTCATCATCGCCTCATTCATCACCTCAACACCCTCTGCAATGCTCTCGGCTTTTTCCCCGACCATCAAGAGCGAGATACCGAGCAGGATAGAGAAAAAGATGATCTGCAGCATATTGCCCGTAGCAAACGCTTCGATGATATTGGCCGGGATGATATTGATCAGCACATCACTGAGGGGCGGCGCCTCTCTGGCGGTAAATGCTGCAGCCGTTGCCGTCGGTGCGGAGAAGGCCGGGATCACCGCCGAAGCGATACCGATCGCCACAGCGATCGCAATGGCAGTTGTCAGGAGATAGAGCCCGAAGGATTTGACTCCCACCTTGCCCAGTTTGCCTATATCTCCGATCCCGAACACCCCGGAGAGCAGCGAGAAGAAAACAAGCGGCACTACCAGCATCTTGAGCACGGCGACAAAGAGCTTTCCTGTCACATAAAAAAGCCCGCCTACGATATACTCATGGACAAAACTCCCCTCACTGCCCAATCCCGCAAGGTTGATGGCCAATCCCGCGATGATCCCCAGCCCCATCGCCCACAATACTTTTGCCGTCAAACTCAAATTTACTCTCCTCTATGCACAGGGTCTGCTCTGCCCAGGATTTCTGTCATTATTGTATTGGATATTTCTAAAAGTTGTACCATTTCTGTTTCATAACGATCAACCTCCCAAACGTTTGATACTTTCTCACTCCCCTGTATCACGATACCCGTTTCGGCCTCTCACTGGATTAATGTGCCTTATATGATTTTTTTAATATAATCAAAAGTTATGAAAAAAAGATCACTGAAACATAAGATATTTCTTGCTATATTCTATATCCCCATTATCGCTCCCCTGCTATACTTCTCTTACGGAACCGTAGCGGATGACTACAGCCAAGTGAAGTACAACTCAGCCTACAGGCTCTCTTCGGACATCACAGGATCATTGGCTGATTTCATCCATCAGCTTCAAAAAGAGAGAGGCCTGGGCGCCGGCCATCTTGCAGTCAAAAACGAAACCGCATACCGGGATAAATTCACCCTTCAGTTTGCTTATACAGACAAAGCATACAGGCAATTTGTCAAGATCGCAACATCGGATTCGGAAGAGAAAAGAAAATTAAAAGCCCTTCTTGTCTATAGAGTCAAACCCATAGCTACGCAGCTTTTACAGGATTTGGAAAAACTGCACACTGTCAGGCAGCAGGTTTTAAACGTATCCATCAGCATTCAGGACGAAGTCAAGTACTATGCAAATATCAATCAAAAACTCATTGCCATCATCGAAATCTTCAATTCGGTCTTTACGCATACACAAAGTGATACCCGGACCATCATTGAACTGCAAAAGCTGAAAGAGAGTACCGGGGCAGAGCGCGCCTATATGTACTATTACCTCTCACAGCATAGCATCGATAAGAAGATACTGATGCAGCTTGAGAACATTCGGGTAAAACAACAGAAAGGATTGGAAGCTTTTTTTATACATGCCTCATCCAGATCAATTGCCATGTACGACCGCCATTACGGTACCGATATGGAGAAGCGGTTGAAGCGATGCAGAACCGATATATTGGATGCCGCCCTTCCCGACCGCGGGAAAGCGGAAAAATGTTTTAACATAAGTACGGCATATATCGACATCTTTGCAAAGGTCACAACACAGATATTGGACAAACACAGAGAAGATGTGGATACCGCTTATCGCACAGCGCTGCAATCGCTTTATACCACTGTTTTTTTATGGCTTGTCTCTATTGCGGCCCTGTTTTTTTTAGCCTATATTTTAAAAAAAATGATCGAGAAAGAAGAGACATACCTCCAGGAATTGAGAATCGCAGGATACGCCTTTGACGCCCAGGAAGTGATGGTCATAACAAATACAGACGGAACCATCATAAAAGTCAATGAAGCCTTTACGAAGGTCACAGGCTATAAAGCTTCGGAAGCAGTGGGGCAAACTCCAAACATTTTAAAATCATTCAGACATGACGATGATTTTTATCACCGCATGTGGGTTGAACTGATCAACATCGGAAGATGGAAAGGCGAGATATACAACAAAAGGAAAAACGGGAAGATCTACCCGGCACTGCTGTCCATCACTGCCATCAAAGATGCAGAGGGTCAAACAGCCCACTATATAGCCCACTCTCAGGATATCACAGCCATCAAAAAAGCACAGGAAGATGCACAGTATCAGGCGGATCATGATTTTTTAACCGGCTTTTTAAACAGAAAATCCCTGACGCAAAAACTGTACGAAGAGTTTAGCAAAGCAAAACGACATCACTTTTTGCATGCTTTCCTCTATATCGATATCGATAATTTTAAAAAGATAAATGACTATTACGGCCATCATATCGGGGATCTCTTGCTTGTTGAAATCTCCAAACGGCTCAAAAGCATAATGCGGGAAGATGACATCATCGGCAGACTGGGCGGTGATGAGTTCGGGATCATCCTGCTCAACCTGGACAAGGAGAAGTCAGAAACTGCAAAATGCATCAAAAAGATCACTGCAAAAATTTTCAAATCTATTGCAAGAACTTTTATCATCAATAAGTATCAGATAGAAGCAAGCCTGAGCATAGGCATTAAACTCTTTCCGGGCAATGAAGATGACAAAAATGACGTGATCATTCATGCAGATACGGCCATGTATAAAGCCAAAGCCCAGGGCAAGAATCAATTTGTCTTTTTTGACCAGAAAATCGAAAATGAATTAAAACACTATACGATTCTTGAAAAAGAGATAAAAAACGGTCTTGAAAACAGAGAATTTACCTTCTTTTTTCAGCCAAAAATCAATACCGAAAGCGGAAAGATACACGGGGCAGAGTTGCTGATAAGATGGAGACATCCGGAAAAAGGGCTGCTCTATCCCGGCTCGTTTATCACAGTTGCACAGGAGACCGGAATGATGCACAGGATTACCATGCTTGCCATTCATGCGGCATGTAAGTGTTTAAAATCCTACTCTTCTCTTTTTGGGGGGACATTGGCGATCAATATCAGCGCAAAAGAACTGCTTCAGCAAAATTTCGAGGGAGAACTCATCTCAACAGTCCTGGGCTATAACGTCCCTCCTTCACGGATCGAATTGGAAATAACGGAAGAGGAGATCATAAAAGATTTTGATTCGGGGGTTATTAAGATGAGAAACCTGCAAAAATTCGGATTTAAATTTTCTATCGATGACTTTGGTACCGGCTACTCCTCTATCACCTATCTCCAGAAATTGCCGGCTGATCATCTTAAGATAGATAAATCTTTTTTTGATGACTTGTCACTCGATTCCAACAAAAAACTGATTGAAATGATCATCAGTATGGCGAAAACATTCAATATGGGCACTATTTCCGAAGGGATCGAAAGCGAGCAACAACTCGCATTTATCAAAGCGTGCGGTTCAGACCAATATCAGGGATTCTACTTTAGCGAAGCCGTTGATGAGAAGCGTTTTGTCGCGCTGCTGACTCCCTCTCTCTCCGGAATCCCCAAAAACAGGGATCATGTAAAGGCAGACGGTGAAAAAAATAAAGAGGAATAGCCGCCCCGGTTTTTTGAAGCGATTATACTATCTCGATCCTGGTTCCGATATTCGCCATTCCGCAACCGTAAACACCGCTCGTGACGATCCCGTCTACGCCGGTTGATGCAACTTCTTTCACATTGTTTTTGTTGATTCCGCCGGCTGCCAGTATTTTTACATTCGGAAAATTCTGATTTTTATAGTTTACAACTTTTTCCAAAAGCCCAGGAGCTGCTTTGTCCATCTGGATCACATCCGCGCCATGCTGCATTAAAGCCGCGGCATCTTCAAAATCTTCCGACTCTACTACGATCTTTTTTTCGGGCGCTCTTCTTTTGTAATCTCCGATTGCCTGATAAAACGAATCATGATCTTTATAGACAGCCCGATGATGGGGAAACAGTAAAATGGTTTCACTAAGCCCCAGGCGATGCGGCATCGCGCCCCCCATCATCACAGATTTAATGCAGAACTTTTTGGACAAAGGAAAGGTTTTGCGCGTTGTCAATAGTTCACAATGCCTGTTGGATTCCCGAATGGACTGTTTCATCTCACAGGCGGCCGTTGCGATTTTACAGCTGTATTCCAGTATCACCTGTGAAGAGCGCCAGGCTTGATGGACTTTTTCATACTTTCCGCTGAAAGAGAGGATGGTTTCGCCCGCTTTTAATTTTTCTTTGGACGGAATCATAAAATCAACCCTGCAGCCGATAAGTTCGGCTATCCGGGAAGCTTCTTCCGAACAGGACACCACGATATCTTCTCGGGTGTATATCTCCATCTTTGCCTGTTTGCCACTGCTGTCCTGGAGATACGTGGTGAGATCAAAATAGGCAACATCCTCTTTGATATATTCCAATAATTCGTTATCGTTCAAGTTAAACATGTTTTCCCTTTAAATAAATTTTTCTTTTTTCTGTAAAAAGTGGAGCGAGACAAAAAGCACTAATGATATGGCAACCAAAATTGAACTGAATACCATTGCCAGCTCATACTCTCCGTCAAAGACCGCATTGAAAATAGCCAGAGATACGGTATCGGTTTTGCCAATGATATTTCCTCCCAGCATCATGGTGATCCCCACCTCGCCCAACGCTCTCGCAGAAGCGATCAAAAGAGCTGCTATCAGACTCTTTTTCACAAAAGGCAGGATAATGAAAACCAGCGTTTCCCATTGGCTTTTTCCGCTGATATAGGAAGCTTCCTTTATCTCCTGCGGAAATTGCTCAATGGCCGACTGAAGCGGCTTGACCATCAAAGGAAGCCCTGATATAAATCCCGCCAGAACAAGTCCGTAAAACGTAAAGACAAAACTGATATCGAATCGTTCAAAAAGCGCTCCCAGCCAACTATCCCTACCGAGCAACAAAAGCAGAAAGAAGCCTACTGCAATAGGCGGGAAAATAAGCGGCATGGTAACCATGGCTTCCATAAGCCATTTGCATCTCAACCTTTTTTTTGACAGCAGATAGGCCAGAGGAACACCGAAGATCAAAAAGAAAAAAGCGCTTGCTCCGACTGTTTTAAGGCTGAGTATCAGAGGAGGGGCGATTTCGTTAAAAGGGATAGTCATTTACAGTCCATAGTGTTGAAAAATCTCTTTTGATTTTTTAGTATGCAAAAAATCGATAAACTGTCGGCACTCTTTATTTTCGCTGCAGCCCGGCAAAACTCCGGCGACGATGGAAACCTTCGAATAATATTTCTGGGGAATCGCAATATACCCTCCTAATTTTTCTCTGTTTTCAAGCGCCGCTGTCAGATTCATGATTCCCGCATCGACTTCATTGGCCACAAGATAGGTTGCTACCTGCGGAACAGTTGCCACCACATAGAGTTTGTCTTTTATCTTGTTGTACAGGCCGCTATTGTTTAAAAAGGCCTCTCCTGCTGTACCGAAAATGGCTTTTTGCGGCTGAGGCATTGCCACTCTTTTTATCTTTGTATCGGTCAATTGATCAAAGGTTTTAATCTCCGCATTTTTTGGATAAGCAAGTACCAGTTTTCCCTCTCCTATCTCTTCAAATTGAATAAAATTTAATTTGCTTTTTTTCGATAAATAATCTCTGTCTCCTATCACCATGGCAATTTCAGTTTGTCTGGCTTGTGCCGAAACCTGCTTCATGTTGCCAAAGATGCCGTCTATATCTGTTTTGTACTGCTCTCTGTACATGTTGATAATTTTCAGAATGGATTTTTTATAGCCCGCTCCAGCGGCTATTTTTAAATCCTCAGCCTGAAGACTTGATGCTGCTGCTATCCCAAGAATAAAAAATAAAAAAAAGATTTTTTTCATCACTGCTTCCTTATTTATGATTATATGTTTTATATGCTGCTATCAGTAAAATAACGCATAAAAAAGGTATCAAAATTTCACTTGATATGACACCCAAAAGACGACTTCCTATAAAAGCACCGACAATTGAACCTATCCCCATAACCACAATAAAAGATCTCAGGCTGTAGACAACTTCAAAGCTTTGATCTCTGCTGTATCTGAAAAATGCAACCAGCATCGTAGGCAGGCTGATCACCAAAGAAAGACTGCCTGCCAATTTAATATCCACCCCAAAAAGAAGAATGATCGTCGGGATATAAAGCTCTCCGCCGGCTACGCCCAACAAGGCAGCCACGATACCTATGATGATTCCTGATGCGACACCCGCCAAAGCATTATAAATACTATGATCAAACAATGCAGTTTGACTGCTTACATTGTGTCCAAAAAACAATACGATACATATAGCCAGCAATAAAACCGAAATCACTTTATAAAGTGTATGACTTTTAAATTTTATCGCCCAACCGGCACCGAACCAGGCACCAAAGATACTGCCAAACAGCATTGTTATGACGATATTTGAATTTCCCACAAGTGTCGCCATCGAGACAGTGTCAAACCTGAAAGGTAACGCGAAAGCTACCACGATCAAACTCATTGCCTTGTTCAAAATGACCGCTTTAAGCGCCGTGAAATTAAAAAAACCAATAAGCATAGGCAGCCTGAATTCAGCCCCGCCTAAACCGATTAATCCGCCCAGCACTCCTATGATCCCGCCCCCTAAAAAAGCTTTAACTGATTTAAATAAAGACATATCATTTCCTTAAAATTTATACGCTGTCTGCATAAACAGGCCAAAGGCATTATCCTTGGTTATAGATGGATTTGTCTCTGCTGCTTCTTCCATATAGTCACCGCTTTTAAAATATCCCTGGCCCAGCTGAAGCGTAACTTGTTTGTCATAGTGATATTCGGCAACGATATCGATCTCTTCACCGTATGTGTCAGACTGCATCATAGGGAGGGTGCAACTCTTCCACTTGCTGCCTGGCTCATCCGCATAAAAGTATGATACTCCAGTTTGATTTTTGTTTTTGCCCAAGGTTTTACTACGGCAAATACTCCATAATCCCTTACATTGTATAGTTTAGTATACAACGATATGCATGATAATTTAAACCACGGAAAAAGTTTAGCGCAAAAATCCTTATATGTTTAAGTATATAACGTTTTTGCATAAAGTTCTCTAACTATTTTCTAACATCGGGGCAAATGCCTTGGTACTCAGTGTCACTCTGTCACCTATGGTGAGAGAGGAAGCCTCTTCCGGGCTAATGACCACTTCCACAAGCTGTTGCCCGATAGAGACAATAGCCACCATGATGATATCCACCTGAACTATATCAAGCAGTTCTCCCTCAAAAGAGAACTTTTGGCTTCCGCTTGTCTTCAGCAAGGCTTTTTTGGGCGTATCATCCCGGATGACCTTGCCATGGTCAAGCACGATCACCCTGCTTGCCAGACGATAGATTTCGCTGGGGTCATGGCTGACCATGATCGTAGTCGTACCGAAGTTTTTGTGCAGTGTAAGGATCTCCTGCTGCAGCTTGGTACGCATTGCCGGATCCAGTGCGGACAGAGGTTCGTCCATCAGCAGGATCCTGGGACGGTTCATCATCGCGCGGCAAAGGCTGACACGCTGCTTCTGCCCTCCGCTGAGCGTGGAGGGAAGGCGCTCTTTGAGCTCATGAAGTCCCGTCATCTCCAGCAGATGTTCAGCCAGCGCATGGTCTTTTTGTACAAAGAGGAGGTTTTGAAGTACGGTCATATTCGGGAACAGTGCATAATCCTGAAAAACAAACCCTATCTTTCTCTTCTGCGGGGGCAAGGTATGCTTTTCATCCATCCATACTTCATCCCCTACCCTCAAAGAACCCCGGGCGTTTTCCAATCCTGCGATGATTCTCAGCAGCGTGGTCTTGCCGCTTCCGCTCTGCCCTGAAAGTGCGATAAACTCTCCCTCGTTGATCTCAAGATCAACGGTAAGCTCCATCTCTCCCATGCTGCCATGAAGTGTTTTGTTGATATCGATACCTATCATGAAAAACCGCCCAGTTTTTTATTTTGTTTGCGATTGAAAATATATACGCCCAAAAGGACCATAAAGCTTATGATCACCATCATTGCACTGTAGATATGCGCCGACCTGTAATCCATGATCTCCACCATCTCATAGATCGCTACCGAGGCAACCTTCGTCTCCCCGGGGATACTCCCCCCTACCATCAGAACCACACCGAATTCGCCGACGGTATGCGCAAAGGTCACGATGACCGCTGTCATCAGTGCCGGCTTGATATTGGGCAGTGCGACTTTGAGTACCGTCACCCATCTTCCATGGCCGCAGATATAAGAGGCGTCAAGCATGTTTTTATTCAGGCTTTCAAACCCGCCCTGCATTGGCTGTACCATAAAGGGAAGGCTGTAAAAACAGCTGGCGATCACCAGGCCGGTAAAATTGAAAACCAGTTTGATCCCGAAAGTCTCTTCAAAAAAAGCGCCGACAGGAGAGTTGTAGGAGAGTGCCCAGAGGATATAAAACCCCAGTACTGACGGGGGCAGAACGATCGGCAGGGCCGTTACCGCTTCGAGAAACGGTTTGATCTTTGACTTGGTTTGCGACAGATACCATGCCAACGGCAAAGCGATCACGAACAGGATCAGCGTAGTCACTCCGGCGAGTTTGAAAGAGAGCAGAAACGGCTCAAATTCAATATCGAAAAAAAATTCTCTCATACAATGACCTTTGAAACAGAAAGCTCGGTCGCTTTTACCAGGGCAGTGACCCGGTCTCCTGCTTTCAGTCCAAGCCTTTTACAGGAAGCCTCCGTGATCAGTGATTCCACTCTGTTCCCTGAAGTATCCAGGAGTATTCGTGCCAGCAGTTCGCCGTTTTCTATCGCAACAATTTTGGCTGAAAGCTGATTGGAGTAACTCAATTCTCCTCTGAAATCTTTGCCTATCGCCACACTTGAAGCATTGACGCTGAGAAGGCACTTTGAACCGACAGCAAGCGTTTCATCCAGTTCCAGGCTTACCATGGCAAGGGTCTGCTCCCCAAGAGAAAATGTAACGATATTGAGTCCATCGCTGGACTGGATCGATTGCACTGTCGCCGTCAGAGTACTCATGGTACAAGGTATCCGTAGTTTTGTAAAATCTCTTTAGCCTTCGCACTCAGCATAAAGGCGTAGAATGCTTCTACCTCACTGTTCTTTTCTCCGTTTTTCAGCACAACGATCCCCTGATTGATAGGCGTATAGAGTTTCGGCTCCACGTCTGCCCAGTTCACTCCCTCTTTGAACCGTGCCATTTTGGGGCTGTAGAGCGACGACTTTGCGACAAAACCGAGATCCGCTGCGGTCACGGCATAGGAGACCGTCTGCGAGATAGATTCTGCATAGACGAACTTCTTCTCTACCTCTCCCAGCACACCGCCGTTTTTCATCGCTTCTACCGCTGCTTTTCCATAGGGAGCTGTTTTGGGATTTGCCACAGCAATTTTCTTGATTGAAGCCTCTTTTGTAAGCGCTATACCTTTTGTGAAGTCCTGTTGTTTACTGCTCAGATACGCCAACGATCCCTGTGCATAGACGACAGGTTCGGTGACCGCGATCTTCTCTTCATAAAGCGCTTGCGGATATTTCATGTTGGCAGCCATAAAAAGCTGGTAGGGCGCACCGTTTTTGATCTGTGCGGTGAGCTTGCCGCTGCTTCCGAGTATCACCTGTACCTTTGTCTCCGGAGAGAGTGCCTTAAATGCTTTTTTGAGATCGTCAATCGCATAACTGACATTGGCCGCTACGGCAATTTTGATCTCTCCTGCATCCAGGTTCATCAGGGACAAACATAAAACCAATAGTGTTTTTTTCATTTTTTAGCCTTTAAAAGAGATAATTGATCTCGAATCTGATTTCATTGTAGGATGAATCTTTTTTCAAAGAGCCGTCACCGGCTACGGTATCATCCTCCCCGTCTACATACGCCAGACGGGTTTTCATATAGAGACCGGGCAAACGATCAAACTCCTTGAGCAGATCGAGCGTCAGGACATTGCTGTCCGACTGCACCTCCGGTTTCTCATCATCAAAATCCTGCACCGCATAGCGCATGAATGCCTTCAGGCCTGATACAATGCCTGCCTTGTCAAAGTCATAGTCTGCCCGCACCATATAAGTCTCGGTATTGGCATACCAGTTGTACTGTGCCATCGCCCTGGAAAAACCGCCGGTAGGGAATCCCCTCCATGGCGCGACCAGGTCACCCTCATCGGCAATCTTTGTATACCCCAGACGAAGTTTCCATGCATTTTGCGAGAGATCAACTTTTGCACCGAACAGTGAGCTGTCAAGGCTGTTTGGGTCATCGTATCCAAAGGTATTTGTCTTGAGATTCGCACCGCCTATCTCTCCTGCACCGTTATCAAACTGCTGCATATAACGCAGCGCCGGTTTGACCTTCAGCCCCCCTTCCACAGTAAAAGTATAGTCAGCCTGCACCATCGCTGAGGATACCAGGTCGGGAACAGCCGTATAGTTAAACGTCAGCAGGAGGTTATCAATACTTCTGTTCTTTGCCTCCAGTATCACAAGTCTGTCATCGATCCCTTCTGCATTGAGCCTGGAGAGCGTAAGCCCCTGATGCATCGCCGAATCATCGTTTTCCGTATATTTTGCATACGGGTCATCGCCATACGCCAGAAGATGATGGAATTCAGTATGGTCTCTCAGTTTTTGCTTCGTAAAGTATGCAGCCTGCAGTTTGGTATCAGGCAGCGCATTGCTGTAGAGTGCGGCCCCTTCAAAGGTATTGGGGATCATCTTGGTATCATTGCTTTTGGTCAGAAAGCTCTCATAGATCACTCTTCCTGCCTGCAGATCAAGATGAGGATGTTGATACTCCAAATACGCCTGGGCCAATGAACTCATGCCGTACTTTCCTTCTGTCAGCACATCGTACCTGTTTAATACATCTTTCCCCGCTTTATAGCTCGCTGCATCATCATCCTCCATATGCCAGGGGTTCATCGTGGTATAAAGGCCCGCCGTAAAACCGAAACCATTCAGGTAGCCGCTCTTATAGATCAGACTCCCCCCGGCTCCCGTCACATAATGATCTTCACCTTTGTCACTCCAGAAATGGTTAAACCGCAACCTTCCGTAAAATTCACCTTTGGCTAACATATCACCCAGATTCTCCACTTGCGGAGGTGTCTGCCGGTAGACTACCTGCATGTTGGACTTCAGTGTATGTTTTATATCCGGTGATCCTGCACTCACTGCCAGTGTAGTGAGAGCTGCTGCAAGGATACGTTTCATATAAGCTCCCTTTTATTTCACTTTATATAGCATCTGCCATATAAACTTTTGAATTTCACCGTGAGAAGTCTAACGTTATATAACTTAAAATACAACGTATTGAACCAAAATTCTTTCCATAGATCATATTAAGTTTATAGCGCTCATGAGGCTAGAACTTAAATGCTAATGACTTCTTTCTCTTCTTTCTC
>JBEWPY010000121.1:0-4167 GCA_047689495.1 Candidatus Sulfurovum profundilacunae
ACCTTCAAATTTTGTAGATAAATATATTACGCCATACCTCAGTTTTTATTATGACCCCAAAGAGAGAATCAGGGATCTCTCTTCGCAGCAGATATCAAAAGATCTCAGAAAATGGCTTAAAGAGCAAGGGTATAAAAAAACATTCAACTTAAGTAATTTATTGGTTGTAGAAAATAAAATGGGACATACCAAAGCTGATATCCGTATAGGAGTAGTAAGCGAAGATCATCAAAAAGCGTTGAATGCCATCAGGGAGATCGAGGAGGCTTTTTCTAAAGTAAAAGGTATCGAATATTTTGGAGACAATGTCAAGGTGGGGGTAGATGAGATAAAACTTAAACTGAATGCATATGCTGAAGAACTCGGCATTACAGAGAAATATCTGGGAAACTATGTTTCTGATCTTTATCTTTCCAAAAAGATTGGTACGATATTTGACGGCAAAGAGCTTTTGGAAATAAGAGTAAAGTCATTCAATATCGAAGATGATCTGGAAAATTTTAAAAAACTTGAAATACCTTTAAAAGATAATACGCTTGTAAGGCTTAAAGATATTTGTGAATTTGAAACAGTAGAGTCTCTGGAAAGATTGGTTAAAGACGATGGCGAAACCAACTTTTATGTGTTTGCAAATGTTGACCCTTCTGTAATAACGGCAACCGAAGTATTGGAAAACATAGACCCTACGATAGAAAAACTCAAAAAAACAAAGGGGATAAAGCTGAAATTTAAAGGAGAGAGAGAACAGAAACGTACCATGCAGACTGAAATGATACTTGCTTCCGTACTTGCGATCATCTTGATTTTTGTCTCTATCCTGTATCTTTTTAACTCTTTAAGGGAAACCATCATGGTGATGTCTGTTATCCCTTTCTCTTTTTTTGGGGTATACGCAGGTCACTTTATTATGGGGCTCAATATATCACTTCCCTCACTTATCGGTGCATTGGGACTGGCAGGTGTCATAGTAAATGACGGAATAATCATGATGTCAACATTAAAAAGGGCTAAGCATAAAGAGGAGATTTTTCTTCTTGCAGCAAGACGGTTCAGGCCCATAGTCCTTACGTCCATTACAACGATTATAGGTCTTTCGTCATTGATATTTTTTGCAACAGCACAGGCGATTACTTTTCAGCCACTGGCTGTTACTATCGGTTTTGGGCTTTTGTGGGGTACGATACTGAATCTTTTATACCTGCCTGTGATGTACAGCTACCTCAATAGATATGGAAAAGTCTGATAGAGGAAAATGCTGCCGTTGAGGATATTTTTCTCTTTTCTATAGATGGGATCAGGAAGAAAACCCTAATCCGTGTAGACACCTTCAGACATATCAAAGTCATATTGGGGTTCCATGTAGGGGATATCTGAAAGAGAATCCGGGTCAACTTCATGCGATTCCAGATCGTAATCTTCGCCTTGATAAAAGGCTTTCTCTTTGGCATATTTTTTCTCTCTTTCGAGCTGCATTTTAATCTGTTCTTTCATTTTTTTTGTTTTTTGACTGTTGTTGTTTTCTGTACTCTTGTTGCTTTCGGGACCCTGTCTTGTTTCTGCGCTCTTGTTGCTTTCTGCATTTAAGGCAATGGACCAGCAACCGATCAGAATGATTGATAAAAACACTTTTTTCATAATCGCACCTTATTATTATATTTATCGTATATTATATAAAAATACCATAATTTTTCTTTAAACCAACATTTTGTTTCATTTTCATAAAAAAGAAAAAAAGTTTTTTCATTTAAGAGTAATTTTATCTTATTTGGTTATAGTTGCAACAGAACTTAATAAGACATAATTTGTCCTATTTAGAAAACAGAAGGAGAATCTTATGAAAAACTTTACTAAAAACACAATGATGATCGCTACACTTCTTGGGCTGAATGCCTCATTCGCTACGGCAGATATCAATGCCTATGCCTTTGACAAAAAAACAGAAGGCGCTGTGCTTCACAGTGAATACAAGGAAGGGGATTTTAACCCGTACTGGTTCGAAGAGAGCGCTGCAGTATCCTATGCCTATGATGCGCCGGAAAACACACCTGTTCACAGAGCGTATGCAGAGGGCGACCTGAACCCTTACTGGTTCGAAGAGAGTGCGACTGCAGCCTATGCCTATGATGCACCGGAGAACACGCCGCTTCACAGAGCGTATGCGGAGGGAGACTTTAACCCGTACTGGTTCGAGGAGTGTACTCCGGCAGCCTATGCCTGCGGGAAAGTATCAGAAGAAAATACTGCTTGTACAGAAGTCTAAGAGGGGTAAATTCTCTCTTGCCCTGCTGAAAGTAAAACAGGAGAAGATCAGTTTAAATCTCTTCCATCTCTTTCAGGGTAGCCAGAAGGGCTCCCAGTTTGTTTTTCACTTCCAGGTATTCGAGCTGCGGTATAGAGTCGGCTACGACACCTGCACCGGCCTGGAGTGTGATCGAATCGGGTTTGATCAATGAGGTACGGATAGCGATGGATGAGTCCATGTTGCCGTTAAATGCAAAATAACCTACTGCACCTGAGTAGAAACCCCGCTTAAGTCCTTCATACTCAGCGATCAGCTCCATTGCTTTGATCTTTGGTGCACCTGTCATCGTCCCTGCCGTGAAAGTAGCGGCAAAAAGATCGAACATGTCTTTATCCTCGCTGATCATCGCTTCTACATCTGAAACCAGGTGCATGACATGGGAGTAACGCTCTACACGCATCATCTCAGTGACTTTTACCGTACCTACCTTTGCGACGCGTCCCACGTCATTGCGTCCAAGATCGATAAGCATAAGGTGTTCTGCGCGCTCTTTGGGATCAGCAAGAAGTTCCTGTTCCAGCTCTTTGTCTCGTTGATGGTTCTTCCCTCTTTTTCGTGTACCTGCAATGGGCCGAAGGAGTATCTCTCCGTCCGTCAGCCTTACCATGACTTCGGGGCTTGACCCGCAGATAGAGAAATCCTCATAATCCAGTAAAAAAAGATAGGGGGAAGGGTTCTTGGAGCGCAGAATTCTATAGAAACTGAGCGGATCGATCTTCCCTTTTTGCGTGTAACGGTTCGCCAGCAGTATCTGGAAGATGTCTCCTGCACGGATGTTCTCTTTGCATTCATCCACCATCTGCTTAAAACGCTCTTCTTCAATACTGAACTCACCCTCTCCATCAAGCTTCACCGGCATAAGCGGAAAGGGTATACAGATGTCATTCAGAGCATTTTCAACCTCATTGAACCCGCTGTTCATGCGCTCATCATTGAGGATCAGTGTAAGTTTCGCACTTTTATGCGAATAAGCGATGATGATCGACGGGCGGACAAGATCCAGATCGGGTGTATCAAGAGGATCAAGTAAATCATCCATATTTTGCTCAAGTACAGGCTCAAACACTTTTACCATATCATAAGCAATAAACCCGATAAAGCCGTCGACAAAAGAGAACCCGACCTCTTCTGCTTTTGCTTGATATTTCTTTTTATCCAATTGAGCATAGTAAGACTTCAAAAAACTGAAAGGATCGCTGTCAAGCTCTTTTATTGTACCGTTTTGATCGGTATAACGTGTTATTTTGTCCTTATAACTCAGACGTTCCTGGGCACCGATGGTGATGAAGGAAAAATTTCCCTCCGAGGTACTTACAACACTCTCAAAAAGCATTGTAATTTCATCCGGAAAAATAGTTTTGATCTTTCCGTAAAGCGCTACAGGGGTAAGTTGGTCAAATAGTATTGTTTTATGCATGATTAATTCTTTTTGATGAACGCACGTTTATTGATGCGATCCTTTACGTTTACTAAAGCTTTTTCAGCTGATACCCTATCCTTATATGGCCCGATAAGGAGTTTTTTTGCTCCATTGCTCTTTTTTACGATGGTATAGTGAAAATTATTCTTTTTGATCGTATTTAAAATATGCCGGTTGGGTGAAGAAGTGAAAGAACCAACTTGTATATAATAGGTGCCGCTTTCTGTTTTCTTATTCTGGCCTGGTCTGGTAATCACATTTGCCGGCCTGGAGCTTTGTTTTTGACTGGTTTGTTGAGGTTGGGTCGCTTCTCTTTTAGTCCTCTCTTTTTTGACGTTTGCTGCCGGTTCTTTTTTTGCAGGTTTGGCTTGAGTTTGGAGGGGATTTTTCGGTTCTTCTTTTTTTGGTTCTTCTTTTTTTGGTTCTTCTTTTTTTGGTTCTTCTT
>JBEWPY010000122.1:0-4156 GCA_047689495.1 Candidatus Sulfurovum profundilacunae
CCTGGGTGACCCCGCTGACATTGTCCAGTGCTTCACTGACAGTGGATGCATTCTCCCTCTCTATCGATGCCTCTGTAGTGGTCTGCTCAAAGACCGTCTCTTCATTCACCTCACTGGTTACCGTGACCTTCCCCAGATCAAATGCCTCTGCATGGATATTTGGCGCCAGGATAGCAGCAACAACTCCCGATAAGACAATGTTTTTCATGTATACTCCTTAATATTGCTCTTCATTATATATTTAAATATATAACGATGGCTAAAAAAAATAATTTGTGTGAGAGGGATTATATCATTGTATACTGAAATATATAGCGAATCGCCTGAAGGATGTTAAAACTTCGTTCTTGGTGAGCCTGTCGAAGGGCGAACAGAAATGTCGGGCTACTTCAGATAGCTCAGCAGTTTTTGCGAAACCCTGCTGAGCGTGTTGTATGTCTTGAACTTTGCCCGCAGGAACCAGGAGTGCTCCAGCGCCTCTTTTTGCGCTTTGAGTTCACGGATGACCTCCTCGGCTTCACAATATTCCTTAGTCCTTGGAGAGATATACCGTGGATAGAGCAGATAGACCGCAGCGATCAAGGCATCGACATCAAGCTTCCGCCCTCTTCTCTCACAGCTTTCTTTGTCGGTCGTCAGCCCCCATCCTGCATAAAATGGTAACCCGTAGGTATAGACTTTTTTCCCGTAGACCAATGCCTCAAATCCCGTCAGGGAGGTCATAGTATGGAGTTCATCTACAGCGGCAAGCATACTGCCCATCCCGATATCGGTGATCACTTCATTACAGTACTGCAGCGCTTCCTTTTCGGGGATATCCCCTACCCGGTTCCCGCTCAGCACATCGGGATGCGGCTTGAAGATGATGTACCTGTCGGGATAATGCTTTTTCACCGTCTGCAGAAGCTCCAGGTTTGTCATCCCGTTTGCCCCATACTGTATCGATGCATCATCCTCAACCTGCCCTGCGACCAGTGCTACCGTTTTCCATTGAGAGGAGAAATCCACGCTTCTGTCGCTGTCGGCATTGTACTTGGAGATCTTGTTGCGGATGATCTGCGCTTTGAGCCGTTTTGCCCGCTCTAACAGCTGCGGGTCGTTCGCGAAGTCATAGCTGCACAGTATCTCCTCCAGATCGCTGGGCTGTGTGGGGTCGAAGTAGATCCCACGTTTGTCGATCACCTGGGAATATGGCTGCGTCAGGTCCGAGCCCAGGGCCACAGAACGGATAAACCCGTCCTCTACACGGTAAATGGGTATCTTATGCTCCGCAGCAAAGGCTTCCACCTCTGGAAAGTTCTTTCTCCCCCAGAAGTAGATATGGGCGTTCCCGTCCAGCCCTTTTCTCCGTGCAAGTTTCAGGTGCGAAGAGAAGAGCGGGTTGATGAAGATCATCTCCTCTGTTTTGTACTCTTTAAAAAAAGGTTTGACAAACCCGTGTTTCCAACGGGAAAATCCGAAAAAGTAAGCGTGTATATGGTTCTTAGAAATGTTGGTCTCCTCATGTTCTATTCTTGAAAGTATTATAGGTTTTTGGGGAATGAGTGTTAAAAATTTTCTTCTATATAATCAATATACTTGCTAATATCATCTAATTTTTTCAATACTTCATCACAAATAACCAAGTAGTCTATTTTTTCATAATCATGTGCTAAAAAATTTCTAAAAGATGCTATCTTTGCAAAGTCATATGCAAATTCTTTTGGGATGATGTTATTGTCCCCAAGTATATCTATCGCTTCATAATAACTTCCGGGCTTTTCCAGAGAACGCTCTTTTATGATCATCTCCGCTAAAGTGATTGAACCATCACTCACAAGATAAAGGTAGTGCAGCAAAGCACCTTCATACATTGGATCGTTCAAAAACCTCTCTTTGCATTCTGCTTTATATTCATGAAGTAACTTTAAATAGTATCTTAATTTTTCAATTTTTTTCAGAATCTTATGCTGCATCTATCATCTTTCTAAAAGCTTTGTAGTCTAAAATATCATGTTGCTTTTTAAGTTCAAAATCTTCTCTATCGGCATTGTTCTTGATCACTATGCCGTCTTTTAGTATTTCATCCAATAAATAGATATCTTTTACGGTATTGAGAACTGTTACATCTACCTCTTTTTTTATGAGTTTGGAGAGTTCATATGTTATTTCAAGGATATGATCAAAACTATGTTCCTTGAGGTACAGTGCGACATCTACATCACTTCTTGAAGTCTGTAAACCTTTTGCATATGATCCAAAAATATAACCAAATCTTACATTGTCTTTATTTGATAAGAAAGTTTCTATTTGAGATACTAAATTTTCCATAGACAGATTATACCACACTCTTCATCTTCATTACAGTCTCTATCGTATCAAAGATATCGCTTGGTTTGTTTGTATAGGGGTTGTGGTAACGGGTATAGAGGATGTAGGCTCCGGCAAAGACCTCTTCGACGGTCAGCTTTCGTTGACGACGTTCGCAGACCGACTTATCGGTCGTGATCCCCCACCCTGCATAGAAGGGCATCCCGAAGCAGACACACTCGCATCCGCACAAAAGCGCTTCAAAGCCCATTCCCGATGTTTTGGTATAGACTTTGTCAAAGTGTTTCAGGAGGGAGACGGGATTCACGTTTTCCGTGATCACCTGCACCCTGCTATCAAGATTTTCTATGTCGATATCTGATTTTTTCTTACCGCTGAGTACGTCCGGATGGATCTTCAGATAGATGCTTGCATCGGGGTTCTCCTCTATCGCAGCAGCGATCATCTCATCGGTCGTATACCCATCCGGCATCCCATACTCCAGCGAAGCATCCCCCGCTGTCTGTGCGATGATAAGGACGCGGCACACGTCATCACGCACCATACCCACGTCATCCCGGACTCGCACCTTTCCGTCATCCTGAACTCGATTCAGGATCTCACCCGCCATTTCCAGCCTACTTTCGTCATCCCGGACCCGATCCGGGATCTCCCCCACCAATCCGTACCTGATGCAAAACCCCTCATCCACATCCGGCGCACTGTTATACTTCGAGATATTGTGTTCCGTGATCAGCGCCATCGCCTCTTTTGCCTCAGCCATCAAGGCGCTGTCGGCAGCAAAGTCATAACTGTTCAAAAGCTTTTCAAGTCTGGAAGGCGCAGTAGCATCGTAGTAGATCCCTATATCATCCTCTACAAGACTAAAAGAGGTAGAACCCTCCACTCCCAGCCCGAGAGAGCGGATGAAGCCGTCTTCTTGAAGAATGAATGTACCTCCAAATTTTTTATGACACCACTGAGCAAAACGACCTGTTCTTTTTCTCCCCCAGCCTTTGAAGTTTTTTGTAGTACATATTTGTATGACATTGTTTATATAGTACAAATATCCACGGAACATATCTACTTTCCTACGACTTTTCGGATCTCTTCCAGCCTGTGTGCCCATGTATGATATTTGGCTACATACTCGGCTCCTGCTCTAGCCATCTTCTTGTCTTCTTCAGATAAACCATATTGATGTACACGATAAAAGAGTGCATCCATCTCTTCCTGTGTGGATACAACATGACAATACTCTTTAAAGAGTTTATCTACAGCTAAGGTCGGATTGGTGACAGCTACTCCACCACACGCAAGTATCTCTACCAAACGACGCGAAAACATCGTCGGAGAGTCTTCTATGGTATTGACATTGAGGGAAAGTGTATAGTCTTTATATATCTGTGCAGTTTCTTCATAGGGTACTGCAGGGAGAACATTCATATTTTCCATGTCTGGGTATCGATAATTTTCCGACTTTCGATCAGAATTTCTGTCAAATGCTGTAAGGCCAAGTCCTGTTTTTGAAGCAGAGGTAAACATCATATCCTGCCACACTCTACGTTTGTCATGGATATGGTGAGAGTAACTTCCGACAAAATTGGCACGGTTATACTTAAAGTTAAATCCTGAAAAATGATGAAACTTTGGTTGAACCGCAAACAAAAGTGAGTTTACCGTTGCTTTATCCCCTACTACGTCTCTGTATTTCGGTATACAGTTTTCATCTACAGTAAAGATATGGTCAAAAAGCTTTGCACTGTCTATAAACCGGTCAAAATGGACGCCATCTTCTTTGTTCCAAAAAACTGTCGGGATACCAAGCTTTTTTGCATAGGCCACCACTTTTTGCAGTCTTTTGTTG
>JBEWPY010000123.1:0-4135 GCA_047689495.1 Candidatus Sulfurovum profundilacunae
TTATTACATTCCCTGAAATTACCCTTTGTAAACTCATGTATCAGTTTCATCTCTTTCGTTTTAATACTGTTGGCCACCTCAAAAAGATTCTTTTTTAACAGCTTTTTATGCACATACCTGGTTAGGTCCTCCTGGGTAGCATTTTTAAGCTCGATCACTTCCCAGATTCTGGACTGGAAATGTTCTTTGGCGATAAGATCTTCATCTTCTGTCTTATGTAAGGAAACCACAAATTTGACAGAACGGGTATCAGAGAGAGGTCTGATTCTTTCCATCATTTCAGGACTGTACATTTGTGCTTCATCCAACAAGATAATGATTTCCCTTTTACCGCGTAATTCGTGGCAAAAGTGAACAAGCCCTGTAAAGTTCATTTCTGTATTTTTAGGAAGTTCTTCCTGTGTCAAAACCTTAAACAGCTTATGAAAAAATTCTTTTTCACTGATTGAGGGAGTGTCAAAATAGTGAATCTCTTTTTGATATTTCATTTTATTTGCCAGACGATTGAGAAGAATACTCTTCCCCGTACCCGGACGGCCGAAAAGCAATATCATTTTGAGCGGCTTTTCAATACTGTGAAGAAGTTGTTTGTATGCACCGACAGATGCATCTAAATCAATGTATCCCTCGATATCTATCGAATCGATGAATACATTTTTTGCAGCTAAATACCTACTTCTCATTCACTTTACTATATCCCAGATCTTTTAGAGACACATCATTGGCACTATTAACGATATGCGGTGTAATGATCAATACCAGCTCTTCAACCGTATTGATCTTTTGTTCACTCTTGAACAGATGATTCAGGACCGGTATATCTCCCAGTACCGGCACTTTATTGTTCTCATACCCTGTCTTGGAAGAGATCAAGCCGCCCAAAATGGCATGTTGGCCATCTCTTACCTTGATCACAGAAGCAATCTGTCTTCTCACCAGATCCGGCGGGACATCCCTTGTTCCGGAATCTGAAGTAATCGTTTCTACTGTTTCGGAAACAGAGGGATTGATCTTTAATGTGATCAATCCGTTTGGAGAGATCTCAGGTGTGATATCGAGCAATATCCCTGCAAATACCGAATCAACCACTTCCGTTTCCGCTTCCAGGTTTCCGCCTGTATTTAAAGACGAGGTACTGGTAGTCTTATAATAAAGTTCCTTTCCTACGGAAACAAGCGCCGGCTGGTTGTTGAGTGTCATGACACGAGGACTTGAAATAGCTTTCACATCGCCTTGTGTGGTCAGAAACTTGACAACCTCATTCACACTGTTGGAGCCGGTCATGATAAGGGCAGCGGCATTGTTCGGTTTAGTTCCGGGTAGTGCTGTAAAATCTGTGATCCCTTCTGTAGCCGTATATTCAGCTTCGCTGATATTTCTCTGCGACAACAATAAAGTATTGATCGTATGATTTTGCAATCCGTAGAGCTGCGACCAGTCCACACCGGTCGTTCTACTGTCATCAAAACTCACCGAAATGATACGTACATCAATAAGCACCTGGGATTTCAGCTGATCAGTCAGCGTTTTGACATAACGTTCGACCCTGCCGATCTGTTTTTGTGTTCCGGTAACCGTCACCATCCCCGCCTCGGCATTTACAATCGGTGCCAGAGGATTGTACTCCCATACTTTACCGTCCGGCCCGACCCAGGTTCCGCCTTTATTGACATAGTGCGTACTTTCGTCTGCCGCACCGATCAGTATACGCTGTACCTCTTTTTCCACGTTTTCCCAGAATTTGAAATCATCACTGGTTTCAATACTGATTCCTGTCTTAGACTCGGTTCCACTATCTGTTCCGCCGCCTGTCGATGATTGGTTTTGCGGGTTCGCGATCGTAACATTTGCGTTACTTTTACCTATCCTCTTCCCGGAAACATAATGAATCCTGAAAGTTCTTGTAATGAGATAAGAAATTTTAAGTTTATTCCCTTTCAAGGTATAATGAAGGTCATTATCTTTCAGGATAGTATTTAAAAAACCTTTCATTGTACTGTTTCTCAACTTCACATAATAAAGTTTTTTGTTCATTCTCATTTTTGCAGAATCATCATTCACGACCACTGTCAAACCACAGGTATCTGCAAGATTTTCAATCACATCACTGATGGTAAGCTTACTGTCGATAGTAACCGAAAAAAGTTTTGAAGAACATCCCTCCTCAGCTATCATACTGTTTGTAAAACCAAAGACTAAAGCCAAAGCGACAACAAACTTCTTCCCATATCTATTTATGCTTTTCATTTTACTTCCTTTCCGTTAATTGGATGATACTGTTTTTCTTATCATGAAGAAATAACTTTTTAATGTTCATCTCGCTCTTAAGCACTACACCGTTATTGTCAATCTGATCGACGGTATATCCCATAATTGTATCCCCTTTTTCAAACCAGCTTTCATTGAGATAAGCTTTCTCATTCACAATGGCATGCAGATCGATTCTGCTCTCTTCTCTCTTTTCAGGCACGATGAACTTTACAACATGATCTTCACTCTCCTGCATCCTTACGAACGGTTCACTGGTTCTCTTAAGCGTTTCCAGCTTTATCCCTTCTCTTCTTTCACTGATTTTTTTAACCATCTGTTCGATCTGCTGCACGGTCAGGTCAGCTGACAGAACAACACTTAAAAGTGTAAAACTTGCTATTAACTTTTTCATTAGTGATTGATCCCCCATACTGAAATTTTGATATCCCCGATAATATCCGAACTGTTTTCATCCAGGGACAGCTTGGTGCCGTAAATATCTGTTACCAATGTGTTTTGCTCGATTTCATTGACAAACTGAACAATATTTTGATAAGTACCTTTACAGCCGACCTCTATCTCCAGAACATAACCGAAACTGCCCTTTTCCTGATCCACATAGTTGTTTTTGATATACGCGACATTTACATTATGCACTTCCGCTCTGTCGGTGATAGAATTCAAAAATGTTGACCAGCTCTTTTGATTGAAAAGCATATCTGACAATTGATTTAAGCTTTGGTCTATAAATTTTATATTGTCCGTAAGTTTGACTATCTTCTTTTTTTTCTCTTTAATCTCCTGATCATATTTTTTGATGTAAAAATCCCGATCTCCCTTCACCGTAATAGAAGCCAGGTATGTTTTGTTGTCTTTTAAGCTTTTTTTCACACTTTTTTTTGTCGCTTCACTCTGTTTATGCATTTTTTCCGTATAGGGCAAAAGAAAGGCATACGCAATATAAGCAATGATTCCGGCTATTCCTAAAATGATCAACCATTTTTCACTCTCTTTTTTAGGAGCGAAATACTCGTCCAATCCTTCCAGTTTATCTTCTATATACTTCATCTTAATTCCACCTTTAGTATACCTTTGTAGTAGCTACTCTCAGGGTCTTCTTCGATCAATTCAATATCGATCTGATTAATATCATCGAAATATTCATCAGAAATATATTTAATCAACTCTGTCAACTTTCTGTCATTGGAACTCACTAATGATAGCCAAAGGGTATCATTCTCGCTCTCTATCATCTCAACATTCACATCTTTTTTTGTCAAAGCGTCAGCAAATGTATGAAATGTTCCTGATTTCAATCTGTAATTGACTTTCTTGTCATAAATAGAAGTGAGTGTTTTCGTTTTTGCCTGATATCTTTCCGACAGCTTTGCTGTTTTCTTATCGAGCTGTAAGATCTCTTTCTTTTTTGCACCCAGTATCTTCTTATATTTGTCTGCTTCTTTTGAAGCTTTGTCATTTTCTATCTTTAATGCATAGGTCGTTGCATCATTGGCATAGGAGGCAACAAGATAAAACAATGGATAGGCAAGTCCTAAAGATATGGCAGCAAATGTACTGATAATAAATTGTCCGCTTGCACGATTGACGAAGGAAGGTGGACGGGTATATCTTGTCAGGTTGGCAAGCCTTGACTCGTCTTCCATATAATCCAGGGTACTTAAAAGCATTAGGGACTGAAGCTGGTCCGTATACCACTCGTCGCAATTGATATTATAATTGAAATTAAACTCTGAAGAATCAATCCCCAGATAGTGCTGACTATAATCATCCAGTCCGATGACAGGCCCGTCAACCGTACCGATAAACACCTGATGCGCATAGCGTTCAAACCGGCCACCAAACGCGTTAACATCCGGCCACCATC
>JBEWPY010000124.1:0-4120 GCA_047689495.1 Candidatus Sulfurovum profundilacunae
TGACGGCGTCGAGTTCCTGAAAATCTACAGATCAGACATGGCGAATGCCCATGTGCCTATCATCGTACTCTCCACGGATGATACAAGGAAAACTGAAGTCTTTGATAACGGGGCCGATGATTTTATCAGAAAGCCGGTAAAAGAGGGGGACCTCAAAGAAAAAATAGACCGGTGGTCTTAAAGTCGGGGCCCGCAGAGCCCTGCCGGTTTTAACCGTCTTTCCTCCCCCTGACCGGCACTCACGCACATTTCAGGAGTATTCAGAAGGTGTTTAGTCTACAAATACCTCTTTCAGCACCTCTTCTATATGCTGCACCGGTATGATGGCTACATTGTTTTTTACCTCATCGGGTATATCATCCATATCACGCTCATAGTTTTTCAGAGGGATCAATGCCCGTTTTACGCCTGCGGTATAGGCTGCGATCAGCTTCTCCTTCAGCCCGCCGATAGGCAATACTTTCCCCGTAAGGGTTATCTCGCCTGTCATTGCCACTTCATTGTCTATCTTCTTTTCGCTCAACATTGAAGCGATCGCACATACCATGGCGATCCCTGCACTCGGGCCGTCTTTAGGTGTTGCGCCTTCGGGGACGTGGACATGCAGGTCATAGCGCTTATAGGCCTCTGAAGGGTCCAGTGCGATGCGCTCTTCTCTCTCTTTGGCCGTATGAGGTATCACTGAAGGAGGTATCTTCAGCGCTCCTTCATCAATGAGTATCTTCACCACAGAGTGTGCGATACGCACGGATTCCTTCATCACATCTCCGAGTTTCCCCGTAAGCTGAAGCGCCCCCTTGCCCTTGATCTTGATCGCTTCCACAGTGAGCACATCTCCGCCCACAGCCGTCCATGCAAGCCCGTTTACCACACCGATCTGAGGCGAAGCATGGATCGGCGAGATCTCAAAGACTTTCTTCTCCGTAAACTTTTCAAGGTTTTTCCTGGTAATCCTTACGTGATCCATCTCCCGGTTTTCCAGAAGCATTCTTGCACTTTTTCGCATCAGCCCGGCGATCCTTCTGCGGAGGTTTCTTACGCCGGCTTCTCTGGTATACTCTTCGATCAGCAGTTTAAGCGCCTTGTCGCTGATACAAATCTCTCTGGCCTTCAGCGCATGTTTCTTAAGCTCCTGCGGGATGAGATAACGCTTCGCGATCTCGAACTTCTCCCTGGGGGTATAGGAGTTGAGTCCGATGAACTCCATTCTATCGCGCAAAGGTGCCGGTATGCGTCCTGCATCATTGGCAGTAGCAACAAATATCGCTTTGCTCAGGTCGATATTAAAGTTTAAATAGTAATCGCGATACTTCACGTTCTGTTCGGGATCAAGTATCTCAAGAAGCGCTGCGGTCGGATCGCCCCGCATCGAACGCCCTACTTTATCGATCTCATCCAGCACGATCACAGGATCCATGCTCTTGGCTTCGATAAGCCCCTGTACCAAACGCCCGGGCATCGCACCGACATAGGTACGTCTATGCCCTCTCAGTTCATTGACATCTTCCAGCCCGCCCAGCGCGATACGTACAAGCGGCCTGTTCAGCGCCGTGGCGATAGAGTTTGCCAGTGACGTCTTACCGACGCCAGGAGGCCCGGCAAAACAGAGTATCGCGCCGCTGGCCTCTTTCTGTTTGATCCCCCTCAGCTGTGCCAGTTCGCGTACCGAGAAGAACTCCACGATACGCTCCTTGGGCTTTTCAAGCGAATAGTGGTCTTTGTCCAGTTCCCTGGCAACTTTTTTGACGCTCAGGTTCTCTTTTGTCAACTTACCGAAAGGCAGATCCAATACCCACTCAAGATAAGTCTGAAGCACATTGGCATCGGCAGAGTCGGGGTGCATGCGCGCGAAACGGTCCAGCTGTTTATTGACCTCTTTGAATGCCTCTTCATCCATATGGGGTTTGAGCGCTTCTATCTTTTCTCTGAAATTGGCGATCTCCTCTTCTCTTTGCGTATCGATACCCAGCTCCTGCTGTATCTCTTTGAGCTGCTCTTTGAGGAAATACTCTTTATTGGTCTGTTCGATTTTCGAGTGTACTTTATTGCGTATCTCTTTTTGCACCTTGGCCGACTCGATCTCCGACGTGACGATATCGATAAGCCCCAGCAGGCGTTTCTCTATATTGAGTTCGATGTAAAGGCTATATGCCTCTTCTTTTTCAAGCTTAAGCATGGAAGAGACAAGGTCTGCGATACGGTTCGGCTCATCATTCTCTTCGATCGTACGAACCAGGTCAGCGGGGAAATTGCTGTTCAGAGAAGAGAGTGTTTTGATCTTCCCTCTGAGTATATCCATCAGCGCATTGGCTTTGAGTTCATTGTACGGTTCAAGCGCTACAATATCGATCACTGCCTGATTGATATCATCCTCGACGGGGCTGATGATCTTTGCCCGAGACAGTCCCTGAAAAAGGATTTTGACCCTTCCGTCAGGGATATGGACTTTACGCATGATAGAACCTACCACGCCTACGTTGTACATCGCATCAAAACCTCTTCCGCCCTCTTTCCCGCTGACCGAAGCGGTAACGAAAAGCAGAGAGTTGTTCTCCATTGCCAGAGTCGCCGCATCGATATCTTTCTGATTGGTTAAAAAGATCGGGCTGATCATAAAAGGATAAAGAAAAAGTTCATCCTCAACCACTACCGGCAGGGTAGTGGGGAATGCATCATAATCACTCAATTGCATAAAAAATCCTTTCGCTTTAAATTAGAAATGAGGAATTAGGATTTTTGGTATGAACCTTTTCAGAGCATTATAATCAATATCTCCTCTGAAAAAAGCTAAAGGACTGTCATACTAACTCATGAAATAAAAGCGGAGCCGCTGCACCGCATACCAGCATTCCTCATTCCTCATTCCTCATTAAATTAAAAGCCGGAGCTTTTAATCAAACACTGTCCCTATGATTCCCTTTTCCGGAGGCTTGATATCGCTGTTGTTTATCACGGAGTTCCTGTTTTTGTCTCTGTAGATCTTCGCCGCCTTATCCTTGCCTGTGCGTTCATAGAGCGCTGCGATATTTTCATTCAGCAGATACTTCGTCATATAAAGCCTTACAAGAACCGTATTGACGAGCGGCTGATAGTCCGATCCCGGATACCTTTTCAGGAAAGTTTCTGCCTGAACAATCGTATCATGGATCAGTTTCTGGTCTTTATAAACATCCTTGATCCCCAGGAAAGAAGCTTTGAGCTTCATAAACTCGATATACTGGCGGTTTTTGCTCTCTCCGAAACGTTTGCTGTACTCATCGAGATAGAAGTTTGCAAGCTGATACTCCTCTTCGTTCATATGGGCATGCGCCAGCATAATGATCGCCGTGGGCAGCAGGGGGGAACGCATATGTTCGCTCTTCAGGGAGATATAGTAGGCATCGGCTTTGTCCATGTAGCCGTCCGAGATGCTCCGGGCAATCTTTTTGTACCAATAGAGCGCCGGTTTGTTGTATTCCTTCACCGTATCATCCATACCGCCGCCGCATCCGGCAACAAACAAGGCAAAAACCGCTCCGACCAGGATCATCTTCACTCTACTTAGCATACACTGTCTCCCTCAATAAAATTACTGTATCATATCTCAAAATATGTAAAAATCGTATTAGGTTTTATCAGAATGCGTAAAATAGCTGCGGGGGGGGGATACTCTTTTGAAACCGGCCGGATGATTTGTTTGCTATAGGTTCAAACGTATCTTTACGGCGTGGATCAATCGGCATACCGCGTATAAAAGTTTGCTTTAAGAAAAAATCAATCATAAACGTTCTATAATTTAAGGAGATAGGAGTCTGTTATGAAAAATTTAAATATCTTTTTTAATCTATTGTTCTTTCCCCTTCTTTTGATAAAGCAGCTATTTTCATCTCAAAGTTCTAATATGCATTACCAGCAAAGAGATTTGAAGCGGAGCACCCGCCTGTCTCCATGGATCCTTTTTATCTTTTCTGTTTTTTTCCCATTCCATGCAAATTTGTATGCTGACAATGAATGTCACGGATTTGACCAGGTAGAATTCTCTTCAACCCTGAACAGCAGCAATCTCTCTGATAGTTACAGTGACTCTGTTATTAAACCACTAACTAAACAGTCAAATAATTATGCTAAAAAATGTTATAAT
>JBEWPY010000020.1:0-23722 GCA_047689495.1 Candidatus Sulfurovum profundilacunae
TTACGGCGATTGCTTCCTTTGTCATCAATAATGTATCACTGCTTTTCCTAGAAATATATGCAACGACCAAAGAAGTCGGTATTTTTAGTGTCGCCTTTAAAGTATCGATACTGATCAGTATCGTATTGATGATAGTCAACACAATAGCTGCACCAAAGTTTTCTGAACTATTCTGGACAAACCGACATGATGAACTTCAGAAAGTGATAGACTTCTCTTCCAAGCTTATTTTTGGAAGTGCCTTATTCCTTGCCGTGATCATCATAGTATTTAAACAGTTTATTCTTTCATTGTTCGGAAATCAATTTATCCAGGGCGACATTGTTTTGGTTTTACTGGTAACCGGTCAGATGATAAATGCCATGACTGGCTCTACAGGAATTTTTTTAAATATGACAGGACATCAAAAAACCTTGCAGCACTTATCAATCCTGGGAATGATCCTGACACTGGGCCTCTCTTATATCCTGATACCGAAATACGGAATGTATGGCGCCTGCATAGCTTTCATCGTCGGTATTTCTATAAAATATATTTTTGCGACATGGTACGTTCAAGCCAAACATGGATTCAAAACTTATTATGTTCCATTTTATACAAGAAGTTAACTTGATAAAAACAAGATATTTAAGGAAGAGTTAAATGAAGAATAAAGTAAATCTTTTAATTATTGGTACACAAAAAGCGGGTACTACTTCACTTTATGAGTATTTGAAACAACATACAGATATATATTTTCCTGATATAAAAGAAATAGCCTATTTTGTTGATGATGCGTCGTATAAAAAGGGGGATGCGTATTATCATTCTTTTTTCACAAAAGTCGGTAATGAAAAGATTATAGCCAGTGCTTATGTTCATATGCTTTCTTCCCACAAAGCCCCTGAAAGAGTAAAAAAATATAATGCAGCTATGAAATTCATTGTGATGCTCAGAGAGCCTGCAAACAGAGCATACTCTGCATATAATTATGCTCTCAAAAAAGGCTGGGAAGATGAAAAAAACTCTTTTGAAAAAACAATACTTCTTGAACAGGAGAGGATGAGAAAAGAGCAGTATAATCTTATGTACTTTGAAAATGGAAAATACCATAAGCATCTTTCTTATTGGATGAAATACTTTCCCCGGGAGAACTTTTTGATCATTAAAGATACCGAACTGAAAAACGATCGACAGAAAGTTTTAAAAAAAGTTTTTGAATTTCTACAGATAGATCCAAATGAACCAATAAACACATCCAAAGAGTTCAATAAAGCAGGCATAGTACGATCAAAGTCGTTGCATGCATTTCTATTAAATAAAAATTCTCTGATTAAAAAATTTTTATCTGCACTTTTACCCAGAAAGTCCCAGGTTTGGATAAGGGCAAATATCATTGCAAAATTGATAAAGTTTAATGAAATTGATAAAGAATATGATGCTTTGGATGAAAATATTGCACTTACTCTGGAGAAAGTATATAAAGATGATTTAAATTGCCTTGAACGTGATTTTTATATTAACTTTAAAAACCCTGCCAATAAAAGCTAGCAAATGAATACAATTCGTTCAAGAGAAACTGCCAATATAGCAATATTAACATTAGTCCTGATCATATCACCCGAATACATTGAGCGCATGAGTAATCTTTTTCTCTCTATGTTTGGAGTAGCTACCGGTAAACTATCTCAAGACAGATGCAAACCAAACCTAACCTTTATAAAATAATTTAAAAATATATGAACTATGCCAAAATTGGAAATCATTTATCCTATAATTATTCATGGAGCAAAAGATGGATTTTAAGAAAAAACATAAATTAATTATTGCGGGTGTTCACAAGGGAGCCTCAACTTCATTGTATGAATATTTAATTCACCATGCAAAAATTTGTGCCGGTAAAACCAAAGAGGTACATTACTATACACCGTTAAGGTACGGGAAAGATTTAGCACCTCTTGATGACTATATCGCTGAATTTAAAAACTGTTTCAATGAAAAGTATGTATTAGATGCCAGCCCGTCATATTTATATGGCGATACCATTCCATCAAGAATTAAAAATGACCTAAACAATGTTAAAATCATAGTCATACTGAGAAACCCTTCCGAAAGGTTTATCTCTTTTTACCTGTTTTTAAAATCTGAATTTAGGATACCTGAGAATGTAACCTTTAAAGATTTTTTGAAAAAGAGTTATAACCTTAAAGATCATGAAGATAAGGATGATGTTTATCATCGTGCCTCTAGAGAAGGGGTATATGCTGACTATTTAGACAATTGGTTTAAGATTTTTGGCAATAATTTTAAAGTCATATTTTTTGATGATCTAAAAAATCAACCAAAGTCGGTTATGCAGGATATCTGCCATTGGCTTAAAATAAGTGATAATGTTTACGAAGATAATTCTATTTTTACCATTAGGAATCAAACCAGACAGTCAAAATCAAAACTAGTATACAAAATATCTTCTTTTTTAAACAATAAATTTGAGTTTTTCTTTAGAAAAAACCCTGCTGTTAAAGACAAGCTGAAGTCACTCTATTTTGCTATTAATGGCCGTAATGCTTCAGAAGAAATTTCTATAGAAACTAAACAGGAACTTGATAAGTTGTATTTAAATGAAAATAAACGTCTAGCCCATCTACTCCTTCAGCAGGGATACTCAAATTTACCATCTTGGGTGAAGGAGTTATAGTGCTGCCCAACTTTATCATTGTAGGTGCACCAAAGTCAGGAACGACATCACTCTATCACTACCTGTCTGGACACCCTGAAGTTTTCATGAGTAATCCCAAAGAGGTAAACTTTTTTTCAGGTAATGAGATACAAGCACAGGGGCTTTTTTATGATTCATTTCAAGTGCACTCAGTAGCTGAGTATGAAACACTTTTTGAAAAAGCGGAGGAGGCAAAGGCAGTAGGGGAAGGAAGTGTTTCTTACCTCTTTTATCCTCATACACCTAAAAAAATCCATAAACTGCTTCCCAATGTAAAAATTATTATCTTACTCCGTAACCCTTTAGATCGCGGATACTCCCATTATCTGATGGATTATCGTCTTGGGCTGGTATCACTGTCTTATGATGAAATTGTACATAAATCGGGTAGTCATAAAAATATCGACCTCTATTATCAGCAGTATGTCGAACTTGGGCTTTATTATGAGCAAGTTAAACGCTACCTAGATCTTTTTGGTCCGGAACAGGTCAAAATCTACTTCCAGGATGATTTACACAAAAATACCGAGAACATCGTTCAGAACCTATTCACTTTCTTAGAAGTAAACCCAACGATAAAACTCTCCCTGGAAAAAGAGCATAATACATTTTCAATGCCTAAAACTGCACTAATCCATAAATTATATAGTGCAGGCTGGTTACGAAGTACATTAACGGCACTCTTGCCTGAAAGGCTGAAAGAAATCCTGATAGATAAGCTCTTTGAACGAAAAAAAAGCCGCAACTCGATACTGGACTGAGAAAAGAATTATTGCAGATATATCGTCCCGATATCAAAAAACTTGAAGGTCTTTTAAAAAAAGATCTCTCTTCTTGGTATGAGGAAAAAGTATGAAACACATAGCAATTATCGATCATGTAGGAAAAAAAGCAGGGATGGACTACTATTCGGGCTCGCTGGCAAGAGGGCTTGCCCAAAGCAGCGTGCAGGTCTCAGTTTACAGCAACTTTACAGGTCTTGATCCCGATAAGGTTGACTATCATCTACTGTTTGAAGGGCATTCCAAAACCAAAAAGCTTGTAAAGTTATTCAGACTGTTAAAGGCAATAATGAAAGCAGCGATCAATGCCAGAGAAAAAAAATCCGATCTTGTCATCGTCCATCTTTTCTCAGCTGATATCGTCACGCTGCTGCTAACGGCTATCCCAAAAAGCCTGGGTCTCAGAACAGCTTTCATTTCACATGATGTTTCCAGTTTTGCAGAGAAGGACAACCGATTTATCCAAAATCTTATCTATAATAGATTTGCCGATTTTATTGTTGTACATAATCAGTTTTCCAAAAAAACTTTGTTGGGGAATATTCAGATTAAAGAGCCCAAAAAAGTTATCACAATCAAGCATGGAGGATACCTCGATCATATTAATCAAAAACCTGATAAAAAAGAGTTACGCCGGGAACTCGGCCTTGAGGAAGAAGGAAAATACCTTCTCTTTTTCGGCCAGATCAAAAAAGTCAAAGGGCTGGATATCCTTCTTGAAGCCATGAACAAACTTCCCGAAGAGATCAAGCTGATCATCGCCGGGAAACCCTGGAAAGATGATTTTTCCAGCTATGATACATTAATAGCTGAATATGGACTGCAAAACAGGGTAATCAAGATGATACGCTTCATCGAGGATGAAGAACGGGAGAAGCTTTTCTTTGCTGCTGATGCAAATATCCTTCCCTATCGCATTATCTATCAAAGCGGAGTGCTTCTGATGGCGATGAGCCATGGATTGCCGGTAATTGCTTCGGACCTCTCCCCAAACAGGGAAGTGATCGAAAATGGAATCAATGGCCTGCTTTTTACTTCTGAAGATTCGGATGACCTGGCAAAAAAAATTGATCAGTTTTTCTTCGATCACTCTTTGCAGGAGATACTCTCCCATAATGCACGGAAAACCATACGGGATAAATACAGCTGGACCCCTATCGCTCAGGGATATATCAATATGATCGAAGATGATTTTAGCAGGAGACGAGCAAAATGAAAATAGGTATTCTGGGAACACGCGGCATCCCAAACAATTATGGAGGGTTTGAACAGTTTGCGGAATACTTGGCTGTGGGACTGGTCAAAAGAGGACATGATGTAACGGTTTACAATTCACATACGCACCCTTACCGGAAAAATAAATGGAACGGTGTCAACATCAAACATATTTATGATCCCGAACACAGGATAGGTACGGCCGGACAATTTGTGTATGATTTTTTGTCGATACTTGATACACGTAAAAAATCGTTTGACATCATTCTGGAACTGGGATATACAAGCAGTTCAATATGTTTCGACCTTCACCCAAAGAGCAGTGTCGTAGTTACCAACATGGATGGACTAGAATGGAAAAGAACCAAATACAGTACTAAAGTGCAAAAGTTTTTACAATGGGCAGAATCCCTTGCTGTAAAAAAAAGCGATCACCTGGTAAGTGATTCGACAGGGATAGAACGCTATCTGAACAACAGATATCATGTGAAGTCAACCTATATCCCCTACGGATCGAATCTGTTTCCGGAGAAAGAGGTCAATCCGGAGAGACTGAAAACATACAACATCAAACCCAATCAATACAATATGCTTATCGCCCGTCTTGAGCCTGAGAACAGTATAGAGATCATCCTGGATGGTGTAGTGAAAGCAGATGACACGATGCCTTTTTTAGTGATCGGCAACCATGAAAGCAAATTTGGAGAATATTTAAAAAACAAATTTAAAGAACGGAAAAACATCAGGTTTATCGGAGGGATTTATGACATTGATGTTTTAAATAATTTACGCTATTTTTGCAACCTCTATTTCCATGGGCATACAGTGGGAGGCACCAATCCCTCACTCCTTGAGGCAATGGCTTCAAGTGCGCTGATATGTGCTGATGACAATGAATTCAATGCAGCTATTTTGGGAAAAGATGCCTTTTACTTCTCCAGTGTGGACGATGTGGCAAAAGCCTTAAGGACTGTTTCAAATAAAGATTATGTCGATATGGTGCAAAACAACCGAAAAAAAATTGCCGAACTGTATACCTGGGATAACATCATCGATCAATATGAAACACTGTTTAAAAACTTACTTGCAAAAAGCTTTTCGATATAATAGTGACTTCATAAAAAAGCCGGGGGATATATGAAAGAATTAAATGCAAAACTTATCTTTATATTGGTAGATATTTCTGTTATATTTCTCTCGATTGTATTGGCATATTTTCTACGCTATCTCCTGGCAGATTTTTTTGGAGGGGAAGACAGCTATGCACTTTCAAACTATACAGGTTTTTCCCTCTCTATTTCATCACTGTTTCCCTTCTTGCCTATGAGGGCATCTATACCCACCGTTATGATTTTTGGCATGAGAGCAGGATCATTATCAAGGGGCTGGCTTTCAGCTTCTTGATACTTCTGGCTTATCTTGCGATCACCAAAAGTATACAGGATTACTCCAGGGCTGTGATCTTTTTCTCTTTTTTCTTCATGGCTTTTCTGCTGCCATTATCAAAAAACCTGGGTAAAAAACAACTCTTCAGACTGGGACTCTGGCAGCGAAAAGCCAGGATATACAATGATGATCCTTTTTTGAAAAAGGAAATACTCAATAACCATTACCTCGGATATACAGAAGCTGAAAAGGAAGAAGAGGTAAAAACAGTTTTTATTAATTCACAGAACAAAGAAACATTATCCCTGAAAAAAACCATTCATCGGGAAATGGAAGACAACCATGAAATCATTTTCATCCCCTTTATCAACGAATATGACCTGACACATTCCCATGCCTATCTGCTCTCCAATACACGCACAAATCTCATAGTATTCCAAAATCGGCTAAAAAGCACATCGAGGATTTACCTGAAAAAGCTAACTGACCTGACCATGGCTGCCCTGCTCTTGCCTTTGATCATACCCATACTTCTTTTGATCGCCTACAGGATCAGAAAAGAAGAACCCCGAAGCAGTATCCTCTTCAAACAGGAACGGTTGGGACAAAACGGAAAAGTCTTTACCTGCTATAAGTTCCGCTCTATGCGGGAAGACGGGGATAAGGTACTGGATGCCTATCTGAAAGAACACCCTGAAGAGATCAAGAATTATGAAAAGTATCATAAGTATGAGAATGATCCGCGTATCACCCGGACAGGACATCTCCTGAGAAAAACTTCCCTCGATGAACTTCCTCAGATCATCAATGTCATCAAAGGAGAAATGTCCCTCATCGGCCCACGGCCTTATATGCTCAACGAAAAAGAGAAAATCGGAGAAAAAATCGATATGGTGCTTGCGGTAAAACCGGGAATATCAGGGCTATGGCAGGTAAGCGGGCGCAGTGATGTAGATTTTCACTCCCGGGTAGATATGGATGTCTACTATACACGAAACTGGAATCTATGGATGGATATCGTTATCCTGCTTAAAACCATTAAAATCGTACTGACCCGTGAAGGTGCAAGCTAGCAGAGAGCGCTCAAAACAAATCTGATTCAAAGAAAAGTCTCTGCCAGCCTGTCACCGGGACAATGCGTCTCTTTTTCCGCGAACTTCTCTTCCGGACAATGACTCAAGCATGATAAGCGCCATAAACAGATTAAATAAAAGATAGGGTTTACTGTTAAAAAAGAGCGGTTCGCCTATAAAGCCCACCAGATATATCGTTATCACTATAGATAAAAGGATAAAAGAGTCTCTGGGTATATCTAACCGCAATAACAGAAACAAGAAAGATAAAAACAGGAACAACCCGACCAAGCCCGTTTCAACAAGTATCTGCATATAGCCATTGTGCAGATGATCCAGTTTTGGGAAAAACCCTGTCTGGTCATACTCTTTCGCTTTTTCCAGAAACTCGGTTTTTGTATTTCCTATACCGATCCCCAGAATGGGGTTTTCTATCACAATATCTTTAGAAACACGCAAGATATTTACCCTGACCCCCCAGGAGCTGTTATAATCTCCTTTCGTTATCTTTTCCAGTGATTTCAATGAAAGATTCATTCTTTTTTGAAATATAGGGCTCACCGTATAGGCGCTTACAAATATCAATCCGATAGACAATATCGACAGGCTTATGGACTTGAAGGTGACTCTATATCTTAAAACGATATAAACAAACAGCGCAACAAAAAATGCCAGCTGCCCCAGGCGTCCGCCGTTCAAGAAAAGATTGACCATCGCACTGAGGGCAAACAGTGCAATGAAAATTCTATAATAGAACCTCTCTGTCTGAAAAAAACGTGTCATCAAGACAAATACCGTCACTGCCAAAAAAATACTGTAGAGAGAGTGGGACATAAAAGGAGACGGGTCATGCGCCGGTATATCTTTATACGTGATCCACTCCATATAAATTCCCCAGGACATCATTTCACTGATAAACATCGCCGCCAGAAAGGCTGAGATGATATAAGGGATAAACGTTTTTTTCACAGAGGTAAGTATCATGGGGATCAGTATAAATCCAAATATATATCTTCTGAAATAATACTCAACCGCATTCGCATCATTCCGTGTAAACCCTCCATCGATTCCGCCGCTCCAGAAAAGGGATAAACCTAACAGCAGGATAAATGCTGCATAGAGCTTAAATGCCGGAGAACCGTTCAGGATTTCGAACTTATCTTTCCACCGGCCTTCGATGATCCATAGCAGAATCAACAGTATCATCACTCCGTTGGTCGTAGGCGTAATAATCGGCATGATAAATGCGAATAATACGAAAAGGTAGTTGATCCCTCTGTTTGCCCATTCACTTCGTTTCACGCTGTTCCTTTTTGGTAGTCTGCAATCATATGCCCATAGATTTCTCTATGCTTCTTTGCACAGACTGCGATCGTTAATTTCTCTTTATTGCCCTCTTTAACTCGGTTAAAAATATCCTGATATTTTTTTTGATCTGCATAAACATCAATCATTTTATCCCTTAATTCATCTATATCAAACAGAAGCTCATCAGGCAATATTTCTATACATCCGCTTACTTTTGTACTTATAAGCATCTTTGCATAAAAAAGGCCTTCTATCATCGAAAGACTGAAACCTTCTGACTCTGATGCAATAACTTGCAGATCGGCACTGTAAAGATAATCATTTACATTGGATTTGAAACCGGCCAAAGAGACTCTGGTATCGAGTCCCAGCTCGGATATCCGGCCTTCAAGCCTTTTACGTTCACTTCCCTCGCCTATGATCGTCAAATGGAAATCAAAAGGCAACTCTGCAACCGCAGCAATCAATTTGTCATAGCCTTTCACTTTACGCAAACCGCCAACTGCTACGATATTGAAGGTATCCGGCAAGTCAACCTTTTTCGGTTCAATAAAGGGAATACCGTTATATATTTTAAAAATTTGTTTTGCCTTGATAGTGCTGCTTGTCTCATCGCTGATAGATATCGCATACTCAAGCCCGTGAAATGATCTTTTTTTCTGCATATCATGCTTGGTAGCCACAAACGGAACTTTTAAAAATGGTGCCAACCTTTTCATGATATCGATGCTTTTGCGTTTGTGTACATGAATGATGTCCGGAGAAAACTCCGAAATGATTTTATAAAGCTGCCATAAAAACCAAGGGTTGTTCCGCTTTTTGTTGATATCTATCGGCTGAAATCTTACCTTTTGGTTCAGTAAGGGTTTAAATGCAGGATCGCCGATGAACATCACTTCATTCTCTTTAGAGAGTTCACTGGAAAGGTCGATACAGAACTTCTCCATTCCCCCTAACTGATCTCCATGCAGAAACTGTATGATTTTCATCTCTGTCTACTGCCTGGGGTTGTTTTTTTGTATTTTTCAAAACTTTTATCCATCGCTACGGTCCTTGAGCCCAGCCAGGGGAAGTGTCCGTAGATGATCGATATCGCTTTTTCTGCCTCTTCCCCCTTTTTTATTTCATAAAGATAGAGTGCTGAAGCCAGAGAAGTACGGTCTGCGCCTGCCTTACAATGGACGAGCAGAGGCTTGGGTGCTTCTTTCATGATCTGAACGATATCCTCCATCTCCTTCATCGTGCTTATCCTTCTGTCTCCTATCCCGTAGTCGTAATGGGTCACATCATACGCTTTGCTGATATCCAGTTCATCCTGGTACCACTGCTTTGTTGAATCACCCCGAAGGTTAAGGATAGACTTGATCCCATGCTTCTCGATATAGTACGGCATATTAAACGAATAGAGCTGCGCCGACCGGTACAGGTCATCATCCACTTTATGAAAATTGCCATAGACTTTGAAGTAAGATACCCACATCGCTGCGATTATCAAAAGCGGAACAAATAAATACTTAAATACCCGTTTCATCCATTGCATCTGTTTCTCTCTCCCGTTTTTATTCATCAAATTTTTTTATTTCACTCTTTTTGTAAGAGAACTCGTTTAAAAACTGTACTCTAAAATCTTCCCACTTTCTTATCGACCTTCTATTCCCCAACAGAGGGAAATACTCCAAAAAAGGTATTTGGTTATTATCCCCTATCCCGTCGATCACCACAAGCCGGCACTCGGTTTTACTCAATTTTTTGAGCAGGATATTCTCTACATCAAGGTCTGAAAACAGGATATATTCGCCTGCCAGGTATTTTCTGAGCTTCTCCACCTGTTCGGCTACCTCAGCACGATACTTTTCATCTCCCAGTTTTAGATAGTAGCGTAAGTTTTTGGAAATATTCCCATTATAGTCACAAACAAGCTCATAGACTTCTCCTTCTCCCAGATTCGTTTGGATCTTCCCGAAATACCTGGCGATCATTTCAAACGATTTGCCTCTTTTTTGCAGCCTTCCAAAGTATCCGGTCTCACGATTTACACTTCTTTTTGCTTTCTCAAATGCGATTTTGATGCAAAGATCTTTATCTTCAGGATGAAGATAACACTTTCTGTTCCTGCCTTCCCCGATGAGCATACTGTCTTTTAAGATTACGTGATTTTTTTGTTCCATGACAGGCTCTACCTTACCTTGTTTTTTTCGTAAAGCTTCGCTTCTTTCAAGTAGGCATAAAAGGCATTATTCATCGCGGCAATGAACCCTCTTGTACCATTTAGAAACCCGCGCTTGATAATCAATGATTTGAAAAATGCCAAAGGGAAGACAAGCAGCAACTTTAACAGCGATGCGCGCTTCCCTTTGGAAAACTTCTCTTCGGCCCTGAGCGATGAGTAGTCGTTGATCTTGCGTAAAACGGTTTTCAAATCAAGTGTTCCGTAATCAAAGATAAACCCTTTTGCTTTTTTGATTTTCCCGTCTATCACGATAGATTCATGAACCCTCTTTTCCGGATAATAGCCTTTTGCTTTGCGAAAAAACCTTATACGCCTGTTGAACTTGGAAAGCGGATGGTTAAAACTGCCAAGGTATTTGCTGCTGATTTTAATATCCAGGCCGTCGACCGTGTCTTCTTTTATGGTCTCTTTGATCTCTTCTTCCAGTTCACCGCTCAACTCTTCATCCGCATCCAGGTTCAAAACCCACTCATTGGAACATAAGCTCTTTGCATACTCTTTTTGTTTGGAAAATCCCAGCCACCCCTGATGAAAAATCTTATCCGTGTACTCTTTGGCAATCTCCAAAGTCCTGTCTGTGCTGCCGCTGTCGACAATCACCACCTCTTCAAATGCTTTGACACTCTCCAATACACGTCTTATATGCTGTTCTTCATCTTGACAAATGATATAGACCGATACCGGCAGTTTACTCATAGTTTATTCCTTATGCGCGTAACCTTCAAATAAAAATCAAAAAAACTCTCTGTCCCCAGGATCCCGATTCTCTTGATCTCAAAAGGGGTCTCTTTGTGATAAAATCCTCGTTTTACTATCGTGGCATTCTCATAGCCCGCATCCTGCACAAAACCTGCTGTCACCTCATCATATTTGCCGTAAGGGTATGCGAATGCCCTGCACGCTTTGCCGGTCAGCGCTTCCACTTCTTTTTTCGAGAATGCTATCTCTTTTCGGGCCTCTTCCTGAGATATGTTGAGCAGATTCCGATGGTTCAGTGTATGCGAGCCGAACTCTATGAGCCCGCTCTCCTGCATTTTTTTGATCTGTTCCTTTGAAAGCAGTTTATCAAATTTCTTATCTTCAAAGTTTTCCCAGCTATTATACCCGTAGTGAGGTACCAAATAGATTGTTGCCTTAAATCCGTATTTTTTCAGAACAGGCAGTGCCTTCAGGTAATTATCCTCGTACCCGTCATCAAAAGTAATGCAAAATGACTTATCAGGCAACACTTGCGCTTCTGCCATTTCGCTGATCGTATAGGCGTGCCATCCGTGTTTGGCAAACCATGCCATCTGTTTTTCAAAATCTTCCGGCTTGACACGCCATTTGTTTCTTTTCTTCTGACGGGGAAGATGTTCATTGATCATATGGTACATGAGTACCCTGGGCACTTTGTAAGATATAGGGAAACGCCACCAGTGGTACCGCAAAGAAAGGCCGATGATCAGCAGCGATAAAAGTATAAAATAAATCATTGTTTTTCCTCTAAAATCTCATGATAGTATTCGATATGCTCTTTGGCAACATGGTGTAATAAAAATTGGCCCTTGCTCTTCTCTTTTAATTGTGCAAAGGCATCCCTGTAAACCTTTTGATGAAGATGGATATCGTTCAATTTTTCGGCTAGAGTGTCATGCGTGCATAAAAACCTGTCGCTGAGTATCTCTGTCGCCCCGCTCACTTTCGTGGAAAGAAATATATCGGCATAAAAGAGAGATTCGACCATCACCAGGCTAAACCCTTCGCTGTGGGAACTCATCACCACCACATCAGCATGGTGCATGCGTTGAGGAATATCTTTCTGAAAACCGATGAGCTCTACTTTCTCCTCCAGCTTTTTTGACTTTATCACTCTCTCCAGAGCTTCTCTTTCGCTCCCTTCTCCTACTATCTGCAAAAGAAAAGGGAAAGTAAGCTTTGCACACTCCCGGATCAGGATATCAAACGCTTTGATCCTGTCAAGCCTGCCCACCGCCAGTATATGAAAGACGTCCTCTCTTTTTTCATAGGCCGCAACCTCTATGGGTTCTATGCCGTTATAGATTACTTTGACGTGATCGGACTTTATGCTCTTTGCTGCCTCTTTGGATACGGCAATGACATGGTTGATCCTGTTAAATATCTTTCCTCTTCTTGCATTATGCTTGGTCCCGACAAAAGCGGCATCGATAAAATGCCTGATGTTATAGACGATCCTTGTCGACTTTGCCCCATGCGTATGGATGATATCGGGGGAGATTTCATTGATCAGCTTTGCCAGTTTCCATGAAGCAAAAATGTTATATCTTTTAAATTCTCTGAAATAGTGTATCTGTACATTTTTTGCAATATGTTTCATATGCTCCGGTGTATCAAAGGTAATGAAATGCACCTCATGCTCTCTGCTCATTTCATTGCAGAGGTTTCCGACAACTTTTTCAGCCCCGCCAAACACACTGGAAGCGATAAAATGACAGATTTTCATATTGACTGTTTTACAGATTTATAAACACTTAAAGTCTTCTCTACCATCTGCTCTAACGAAAAATTCTTTTTGATATATTCAGACATTTTTTCCTTATCATACTGTTTTTCTCTTGATCTTAAAATGAGCTTTGCCAGCTCTTCAGCATTATCAGGCTCAAACAGATACCCATTCTCACCTTCAACAACATAATCTGCCGTTGCACCTATATTTGTAGCAATCAAAGGTGTTCCCATAAATATGCTTTCAACATTCGCTCTTCCAAATGTCTCAGGTTTGTTGGAAGCTGAAATGCTTACATCTGATAAGGAAAATATCTCTTTTATCTTCTGTTGATTTCCTGCAAAAATAATATCCTCTGAATATGCTGAGTTATTCACTAACTGTTTCAACTCCTCATAATAATTCATTCTGCTCTTATCAACACTTCCAACAAGCAGCAACTTGGCATTTTTGATATGTTCTCTTACTTTTAAAAAAGCTTTTATGGTCGTTTTTTGATCTTTCCAGTGAGTAATTCGGGCTACCTGTGAAATAATAAAACAATTTTGCAAATGATACTTTTTTTTAAATTCAGAAATAAATTGATCATCCGGTTTTGTATCAAATGCGTCCATATCAACCCCTCTCGGAATCAAAACAATTTTCTCCCTGGGCACCTGATAATTTTTCACTATATGTTCAATCATAAAGTGGCTGCCGCATATTACCGTATCACCGTATGTCATGACTTTACTATAGGCATTTACACTGTTAAAACCGTGCACCGTAGTAACAAAGGGGATATGCAGTGTTTTATTTGCCAGATAACTTAACCAGGCAGGAACACGGCTACGTGCATGTACAATATCCGGTTGCAAAAGTCGGATTAAACGGCGCAGTTTTATCACACGTACAGGTGCCGTCAGAATATTTTTTGAATGCACATCAAATACAATGTGTTTCCCGCCATCTTTTTCTATCTGTTCTGCTAATTTCCCGCCTGCAGAGATGACAATACTCTCATGTCCTCTTTTGACAAGCTCGCGGTTTAACTCAACTGTGCCACGCTCAACACCACCTTCATGAAGCTCAGGTAATAACTGTACAATTTTCATATTATTTCCTTCGGAAGGTAGGTTGAAAAATCAATTTTCTTATTTTTGTTTACTATCATACCGTCAAATATATGAAGATATCCTTCCTCTGAGAGAGTCTCTATAAAGCGTACAAACTTATTCTCTCTTTTGCTTTCCAGAGGAAGTACCACGACATTGCTTTTCCCGTAAGAGATCGCTTCGGATATCATTGATGTACTGTCCGCAGTGATAAAAACCGTCTCACAATTCTCCAAAAAATCAGGGATAGGGTTGACCGGGTTTTTGGAAAAAACCACTTCATAGTCAAATCCGTAGCTTTCTACCAGCCCTTCAACCTCTTTGGGTGTCCGGGGCGATGTTGTGACGGCGATCTCCTCTTCCTGATAATGTTTTACGATATGATCCAGCTGACGCTTTATCGTTCCCGGTTTCATCTCAAACAGCGCATTGCTTCCCCCTATGATAATCCCTACAGACCGTTTCTGCGGCTGGTACAACCCTTTCGGTCGGATATAGGAAAAGTTCGCAGGTATCTCTATGATGTTTTTTTTACCGGGAGGGCGGTCATGACTCTGTGCAAAGATCAGATCAAAGTCATAACGGTACCCTTTGGGGAGCATCATCGCGACTGACTTTGCCCCCATGGACCTTGACAGTACTTTCACCGCATAATAGGTGGAAGAGCCTGTCCCGATAACCATACGGTACCTTTTATCAATCACTGCATCAAACAGCCATGAGGCATCGATACCGATTTTGTCAAACAGGTAGGAAAGCATTTTGCAGGGCTTGTACTTGAATTTTACCGGGACAATGTCATAAGAGAGCCCCATGTATTTCGCAAATGCGACAGACTGGTTCAGATGCCCCTGGCGTCCGTCACTCAGGATCAAAGCCTCTTTCATCTACGCCACCTGTTATGCATCCAGAACCATTGCGAAGGATAGTTTCTGATCACTGACTCCATTATCTGGTTATATCTTTCCGTCATCTTTTCAATCTTCTTCTCTTCTTCTGATTCTTCCTCTGCCAGATATTCAACAGGCTCTTTTAAAATGATCTTGTATTTTCCTTCTGACACCCTGGCGATAAACAGAGGTATCACCTGGGGATCGAACTTGAGTTTCAGCATAGCTACGGAAGTGGTAGTTTCTGCAGGCTGGCCGAAAAAGTCAACCTTTACACTGTTGATTGCTCCGGCTTTTTGATCGATCAAAATGCCGATATTGCCATTTTGTTTTAACCGTTTGGCCATCAAAAGCAATGCCTTGTCTTTTGCTGCCGTATCGTTTCCGTATTTTTTTCGGAATTTCAGCGTGATATTTTCATCTATCAGTCTATTGTTGCCTTTACGTCCTATCACCAACATGGAGAAACCGTGCTTGGCCAAAAAGTGTGCAAGCAGCTCCCAGTTTGAAAAATGCGCGGTCATTGCGATATTGCCGTGAGAAGAGTTTCGCCTGATCTTCTCAAGCTGAGTCAATACCTCTTCTTTATTGACAACGGCACTGTCTATGTCAAACCTCCCGACATACATCAACAGTATTTCGCTGATCGTTTTGGAAAGCTCTGTATAGACTTCTTTGGAGAGTTGCTTTATCCCGGCTTTATCCATGGAGGGGAAAGCCCTTGTCAGATTAGCGATGGTGAGTTCACGCCTTTTTCGGTCCGCATAGTACACAAAAAGGGTGATCCGACGCATCAATAGATAGATCAGAGGTGCAGGAACAATTTTTGCAATCCCCAATAGACATTTTATACTGAAATATTCGATCTTTTCTCTCATCATTACCTCAAATTGTGCTAGGCATATTCTACCCAAATAGGCTAAATGCTCCGGGAGAGCATCACCTTTCAATTTAATTCGCTATAATCACGATACTTTAAAAGACTTCACAATAGGAAAAATCGTGATAGGAATCGTCGATTATCATATGGGAAACCTTGCCTCTGTCATCAATGCGTTTAAGCGTGTCGGTGCAGATATCGAGCTGCAAAGCGACCCGTCAAAACTGGATCAGTATGAGAAACTCATTCTCCCGGGAGTAGGTGCGTTCGGAGATGCGATGGAGCATCTCGAAGCCAACGGAATGGATAAAGCGGTCAAAACTTTCGCTGCTTCCGGTAAACCGCTGATGGGTATCTGTCTGGGAATGCAGCTGCTTTTTGAAAGTTCGGAAGAGTTCGGCCCGAATGAAGGACTGGGATTGATACCCGGGAAAGTGGTGGCTTTTGACGAGAGCAAATTTGATCATCCGAACAAAGTGCCTCACATGGGATGGAACGAACTTTTTGTACAAAAAGAGACACCGATCTTTGAAGGGCTTCCAAAAGATTTCTATCTCTATTTTGTTCATTCTTACCATGCAGTATGTGATGATACCTATGCGATAGGCAAGACACATTACGGGTATGAGTTTGTCAGTGCCGTACAGAACGGCAATATCTTCGGCATACAGCCTCATCCCGAAAAGAGCCATGAAAATGGCCTGAAAATCATAGAAAACTTTGTCAAGCTATAAGGAAAACAACATGCAACATCAAACAGAAGCATTGCCAGGCAATGCATACCAAAACTATTCACTATTCACTATTCACTATTCACCGGAGCGAAGCGGCTTGCACTCCTCATTTCATTTGACACGAGGTGTCAAATGACCATACTTCCAGCCATTGACCTCAAAGACGGTAAAGCAGTGAGACTCAGCAAAGGGCTGATGGACTCGGCAAAGATCTACTCGGATGAGCCCTGGCAGGTTGCCAAAAGGTTTGAAGAGCTCGGCAGCAGGTGGGTGCACCTCGTTGATCTCAACGGTGCCTTTGCAGGAAAACCGGAAAATCTCGAACAGATCAAAAAAATTCGCGAGCACTGCAACCTTAAGCTCGAACTTGGCGGCGGGATCCGTGATGAAGAGACGATCAGGATGTATCTTGATCTCGGGATAGACAGGCTTATCCTCGGTTCCGTTGCGGTCAAAAACCCGGACTTTGTCAAAGAGATGGCGGCCAAATACCCTATCGTGGTAGGAATAGATGCGATCGACGGGATGGTAGCGGTTGAAGGCTGGGGAGAAGTGAGTGACATGAAAGCCACTGACCTTGCTCATGAATTTGCCAATGCCGGTGTAGAAGCGATCATCTGTACCGATGTGGGCCGCGACGGGATGATGACAGGCGTCAACACAGACTTCACTCTGGCTATCAAAGAGGCATCCGGCGTTGAGACGATCGCAAGCGGCGGCCTTAAGGACATGAGTGATATCCATGCACTGATCGAAGCAGGGATTGACGGCACCATCGTAGGAAAAGCTTTCTATGAAGGTACGCTTGACCTCGAAGAGGCATTTGCTGTGACAAAAAAAGAAGCACAATGAACAAAACATATCACGAATTGACCATTACACTTGATGATACTTATTTAGAACTGGTTGCAGAGTTTATCACCACTCTCCTGGGAGAGGGTGTTGAACTTGGGAAAGGTAAGATCATCGTACGTTCTGAAAGTAATTTAACCTTGGTTAAAGATGCTCTGGCATCATTCGAAGGTATCCATATGAGTTTCAGTTTTGAAGAGAAAGAGAATCAAGACTGGATCAAAGCGTATCAGGATTCCATTCAACCCATCGAAGCCGGTGAGTTCTATATCTATCCGAGCTGGTATGCACCAAAAGAGGGATTGGTCAATATCAAAATCGACCCTGCCCTGGCGTTTGGATCGGGGCACCATGCGACAACTTTTTCATGCCTGCAAGCCATTTCCAGGTTTGTCAAACCTGAAGATCATGTGATCGATGTAGGATGCGGATCAGGGATTTTGGGCCTTGCAGCAAAAAAACGCGGTGCGAAAGTGGCACTTTGTGATACAGATCCTATCTCGGTCAAAAGTACCAAAAAGAACTTCACGTTAAACGGTGAAACGTACGATAAAATATGGGAAGGTTCTATCGATAAGGTTGAAAGTCGTTACGATGTAGTAATTGCAAATATTATCGTAGATGTGTTAAAATTTATCTCAAAAGATCTCAAAGAAGCTCTCAATGAGGGTGGCTATTTGATTCTTTCAGGTATTTTGGATAAAAAAGAGACATCACTGTCAAACGCATTTGAAGAGTTGACTTTGGTCGAAAGAATACTCAAAGATGAATGGGTAACTCTCATCTATAAAAAATAAAGAAGGAAATACGTGAATAATCCGAACAAAAACAATCAGGATAATAACAACAATAATTTTTTCAATAATAATCCCCTGCTTGCATTTGCGATATTCTCTATCGTGATCATTATCATTTTTAAAATGTTTGTAGGAGACAGCGGTAGTAACGGGCTTGGCAATGTACTCAACACATCCAACATCACCCAAACAAAAAAAGTACAATATTCAGAGATCAAGCAACTCATCAAAGACGGCAACATCGCAAGTATGAAACTCACACCAAATACCCTTGAAGCCATCAGTGTCGGCGAAGGATTCAAAATCCGTTATGTAGCCAACAATGTGCCTACCTATGACAAGGACTTGATCCCTTTGCTTGAAGAGAAAGGGATCAAATATGAAGGGATCATGGGTAACGGTTTCTTCTCAGACCTTATGAGTATGCTGATTCCTATTCTTATCTTCTTCGCTATCTGGATCTTTCTGGCACGTAAAATGTCAAAAGGGATGGGTGGAGGTATCCTAGGTGCAGGAAAAGCGGATAAACTGATCAGCTCGGAAAAACCGGAGACGAAGTTTGATGATGTCCAGGGTGTTGAAGAAGCAAAAGACGAGGTCAAAGAGATCGTTGACTTCCTCAGATATCCGGAGCGCTACATGGAACTGGGCGCAAAGATCCCTAAAGGGCTTTTGCTTGTGGGCCCTCCCGGTACGGGTAAGACACTCCTTGCCAAGGCAGTGGCAGGCGAAGCAGAAGTCCCCTTCTTCTCAGTCAGTGGTTCCGCCTTTATCGAAATGTTCGTCGGCGTCGGTGCAAGCCGTGTACGTGACCTTTTTGCCCAGGCGAAAAAAGAAGCCCCTGCGATCATCTTCATCGATGAGATTGATGCGATCGGTAAATCACGTGCCAGCGGCGGACAAATGGGAGGCAATGATGAGCGGGAACAAACCCTCAATCAACTTCTTGCCGAAATGGATGGGTTTGGAAAAAATACTCCGGTCATCGTACTGGCTGCAACCAACAGGCCCGAGACTCTGGATGCAGCCCTTCTGCGTGCCGGACGTTTCGACCGGCAGGTACTGGTAGACAAACCTGATTATGAAGGCAGATTAGCGATCCTTAAAGTACATTCAAAAGAGGTAAAGCTCTCCAAAAATGTGGATATGGGGGCTATTGCAAAGCAAACCGCAGGCCTGGCCGGTGCCGACCTTGCAAATATTATCAACGAAGCCGCCCTGCTTGCCGGACGTCACAATAAAAAACAGATCGATCAGTCTGATCTGCTTGAGGCAATCGAGAGAACCTTTGTCGGCCTGGAGAAGAAGAACCGAAAGGTTTCAGATATGGAAAAGAAGATCGTAGCCTATCATGAAAGCGGACATGCACTGATGGCAGAACTTACCAAGGGTGCAACACGTGTCACCAAGGTATCGATCATTCCAAGGGGGCTTGGTGCACTGGGCTATACTCTGCACCTGCCCGATGAAGAGGACAGGTTCCTCAAACAGAAACATGAGCTGCTTGCCGAGATCAATGTACTGCTTGGCGGACGTGCTGCTGAAGAGGTCTTCCTCGGTGAGATCACTACCGGGGCGGGCAATGACCTCGACCGTGCAACAGCGATCATTAAAGACATGATCACGGTATACGGGATGAGCGACGTAGCAGGACTCATGGTCCTCAAAAGAAGCGAGCAGAGCTTCCTTGGCGGTGCGGGTGCGATCACCGAATACAGTGAAAAGATGTCAGAGTCGATCGATGCACACATTAAAGCAACACTTGAAGAACATTATGAGTATGTCAAACAGACACTCCGTGACTATGCAGGAGCGATCGAGAAAATGGCAGCTGAACTGCTCGATGTAGAAGTGATCGAAGGAACAACCGTACAGAAGATCATCGATGAATACGAACAAGAGCACCATATGGAGAGTCGTATGGCACACAAATCTCAAAAAGAGAAAGAGCCTGAAACAACTCAAAAAACTAAAGAAGGCTCAGGCAGAAAAAACGAGGAGGAGTAAAGGAAAAAAATTATCCTTGACTTTTCTTTCAAAACTGACTATAATTTCTCAAATCAACATAAAACAAAGGAGAGTATCATGAAAAAGATCATAAATACAAACACTATTTTCAAGCAAGACAGCACTCTCCTGCTGCTCTCACTCTAAATACCCCCGATACACGTTCACATTCAGTTTCTAATAACCCTAACCTAGATTTAGGTAGAATTAGACAATTTTTACACCCATACCTTATAAAAAAGTATGATAAACCCTCTCACCGTCAGGTGTAGCTTTAGAGAGGAATTGAAGTACAGCAAAACTGTACTGCGAGGAGACCTATTATGGAAATTATCAAGATTTTTGATACCACATTGAGAGACGGAGAACAGAGTCCCGGTGCTTCAATGAACACGGAAGAGAAGATACAGATCGCTGCACAGTTGGAGCGTTTGGGTGTCGATATCATAGAGTCAGGATTTGCAGCAGCCAGCCCCGGAGACTTTGATGCAGTCAGCAAGATCGCACAGCGTGTACAAAACTCAACCATATGTTCTTTGGCACGTGCAGTGGATGGAGACATCAAAGCAGCAGGTGAAGCAATCGCAGCGGCACGCATGAAGCGTATCCACACTTTCATCGCAACCAGTCCCATCCATATGGAGCACAAACTTAAAATGACTCCTGATGAAGTGATCAAGAGAGCAGTGCGTGCCGTAGAGTATGCACGTACTTTCGTTGACGATGTAGAGTTCAGTTGCGAAGATGCGGGACGTTCCGATATCGTATTTATGAAAGAGATCACCGACGCCGTGATCGAAGCGGGAGCAAGCACTATCAACTTGCCGGACACAGTGGGATTCAGGCTTCCAGGTGAAATCGGTGCAATGGTCAAAGAGATGAGCGAGTACACTAAAGGCCGTGCCGTTATCTCGGTACACAACCACAACGATTTGGGCCTGGGTGTAGCCAACTCGCTTGAAGCCATCGCAAATGGTGCAAGACAGGTGGAGTGTACGATCAACGGGTTGGGAGAGAGAGCAGGAAATGCTGCCTTGGAAGAGATCGTCATGGCACTGAAAACACGCAGGGATATCTTTGAAAACTTTGATACCAATATCAATACCAGAGAGATCTATCCGGCAAGCCGTTTGATCGCAAATATCACTGGTATCGAGCCGCAGCCCAACAAAGCGATCGTCGGTAAAAATGCCTTTGCACACGAAAGCGGTATCCACCAGGACGGGATATTGAAACATAAAGAGACCTATGAGATCATCCGTCCGGAAGACATCGGCTTGGATATGGAAGATACATTGGTGCTTGGCAAACACTCCGGACGAGCAGCTTTCAAAGACAAGTTGGCAAAACTTGGTTTCAGTGTGAGCGATGAAGAACTTAACAGCGCATTTGAACGCTTCAAAGAGTTGGCTGACAAGAAAAAAGAGATCTATGATGATGATATCAGGGCATTGGTAACCTCAGAGATGACCAATATCGAAAAAGCCTATGAGATCATTGCAATGCAATTGATGGATTCAACCGGCGGTGTACCGAGTGCAGCGGTAACCATCAGGCACAAGGATGAGGAGATCACAGATGCCGGAATCGGCGACGGGACGATCGATGCAGTCTTTAAAACGATCGACCGTATCACGGGATATCAGGGGCAATTGATTGACTACAAAGTGAAGTCTGTTTCCAGAGGAAAAGATGCCTTGGCCAACGTAACAGTAAAGGTCACGTTCAATGACAATGAGCCGGCGATCATCGGACACGGTTTAAGCCTTGATACCATGCTTGCAAGCGCCAGAGCCTATATCGGTGCATTGAACAGCTATTTGAGTATGGAAGGAAAATTGAAGGTTCGACAGATGGACAGCAGCGAGACGATATAAGCAGATAGCAGATAGCAGAAGATTTTCATGGTTGGGCTTTGCTCAACCATGAAAATAGAAGCATTTCAAAGAAATGCCTACCGAACCTCCTACTTGCTCCCTAAAAAATCACATATACTTCTTTAATACTTCAGGGATCTCTATCGATCCGTCTTCATTCTGATAATTCTCCATGATCGCAACAATGGTACGGCCTACGGCAAGGGAAGAACCATTCAGTGTATGTACCAGTCTGTTCTTCTTCCCATCTTTAAAGCGTATCTTTGCGCGTCTTGCCTGGAAATCCCTGGTATTGGAGATCGAAGAGATTTCACGGTATTTGTTCTGCCCAGGAAGCCATACTTCAAGGTCGATAGTCTTTGCTGCCGAGAACCCAAGGTCACCTCCGCAAAGCTCTACGACTCTATGAGGCAAGCCGAGCTCTGTAAGCATATCTGAAGCATTTTGCACCATCATCTCGAACACCTCATCGCTCTTTTCCGGATGAGCAACCGCCACCATCTCCACTTTGCTGAACTGATGCTGACGGATCACACCGCGTGTGTCACGCCCCGCACTCCCCGCTTCTTTACGGAAACACGGCGTATAGCCTGTCATCAGCTGTGGCAGCTCTTTTTCGGCAAGGATCTCGTCATGGTACATATTGGTCAACGGGACTTCGGCAGTGGGGATAAGATAAAGGTCCTCCTCTTCGATCCTGAAAAGGTCCTCTTCAAATTTCGGCAACTGTCCTGTCCCCTGCAGCATCGCAGCATTATTCAAAAACGGTACGGAATACTCCGTAAAGCCTTTCTTCGCATTGGTATCCAGGAAGTAGTTGATCAGTGCCCTCTCCAGTCTCGACCCCTCCCCTTTGAAGACAGAAAAGCGGCTTTTAGCCAGTTTCACACCGCGCTCAAAGTCTATCCATCCGTTCTTTTCTGCAAGCTCCCAGTGCTCTTTGGGTTCGTGCTCAAAGTTTTTAGGTTCCAGTACTTTTCTGATCTCTACATTATCCTCTTCGTCTGCACCCTCAGGTACAGAGTCGTCCGGAAAATTCGGGATCGCAAGGGCAACTTCTTCCAGCCTTGCTTCCGCTTCGCGCGCTTTATCCTGAAGTCGGGCTATCACCTCTTTGTTGGCATCTACTTTTGCCTTCAGCTCAGTGATGTCCCTGCCCTCTTTTTTATACTGGCCAAAAAGTTTGGACATACTGTTCTGTTCTGCCCTTGCATTTTCAAAAGCGGTATTGGCCTCTTTCAGCAAAGCAAAAAGCTCTTTGAGTCTCTCCAGTGCAGCGCTATCCACACCTTTTTTCTGCAATTTGCCTGATGCTTCATCGAAGTTGTTCTGTAGATATTTCAAGTCGATCATCGTTTCGGTACCCAATCATAGTTTTTCTTTCATGGAATTATAGTAGAAAGTGTTGAAGTTTCAGCTTTCAACCCATGAT